>CAZYIV010000065.1:0-21864 GCA_964647615.1 uncultured Gemmatimonadaceae bacterium
CCTTCGTGTTGAGGGGCTGGAAGAACGGCAGCCCCTGGATGTGGTCCCAGTGCGTATGCGAGAGCAGGATGTCGAGGTTCATCGGCATCGAGGCCACCCGCATCAGCTCCCGTCCCAGCAGCCGGATCCCGCTCCCCGCGTCCAGGATCACGATCTGGTCCCGGGCTCCGGTGACCGCCACGCAGGAGGTGTTCCCCCCGTAGCGCGCGGTGTGCACGCCCGGCGTGGGAATGGACCCGCGGGTGCCCCAGAAGGTGACGGTGTAGGCCACGACTCCTCTCGCTTGACTGCCGGTGGTACGGTGCAAGGACTCTGCCAGCGTCGCCACCGACCCCGGTCACGGGGCCGGTGTGCGCCCGGTCACGAACGGCCCGCGGCGCGCTCGAGGAGGGGGCGGTTGACGATGGTGATTTCCTTGCGCGTGACCTGGATCAGGTCGCGCTCCACGAAGTCGCGCATGGTGCGCGACACGGTCTCGCGGCTGGAGCCGATCATCTGAGCGATGACGTGGTGGGTGATCTTCTTGGTGATCTGGTCGCCGCCCTCCTCCTCGGCCATCCGGAGCAGGAGGTCGGCCACCCGGCCATTGACGTCGAGCAGCACCAGGCTGCCGATCTTCTCGTCCGCGCGGCGCAGGCGGCGGGAGAGCTCCCGCAGGAGGGCGATCGCCACCTCGGGGGAGGTGCGGAGCCGGGACTGGAAGTCCTCCCGCCGCAGCACCAGCACCGCGGCGTCGGTCATGGCGATCACGGTGGCAGAGCGGGGCTGGTCGTCGATCAGCGCCATCTCGCCGAAGAACGAGCCCTCGCCGAGCACGGAGAGGATCACCTCCCGCCCGTCTTCGCCGATCAGGACCACCTTCACCTGCCCGGCGGCCACGAGGTAGAGGGCATCCCCCGGGTCGTCCTCGAAGACGATGACGCTGCCTTTGGGATAGCTTCGCTCCCGGACAAGCTCCGCAAAGGCGGTGATGTCGCTTTCGCGCATCGTCGCAAACAGCGGCACCTTCTTGAGGACCTCTAACGGACTGAACGGCACGGGCCCCTCGACGTGATGGAAGTATAGGCCAATACGATAGTTAGGTCGTTCGGTGGTGTCAAACCGCCCCCCGGCCGTCCCGGGGCGCGCCACCCCCCTCGGAGGGACGCAGCCCGGGGGGCCGGATTCCCGTCCCCCGCGGCCGGCCCCCGTCGGCCTGGGCCGGAGAAGCCGGGTTGCCGGAGGACTTGCTAACCGGCTATATTGCCATGCTTTACGGGCGCCGCCCCGGCGCCCGGAACCGCCGTGCAGAGGAGCAGACCCGTGAAGGCGAACGTGCATCCGGTGTACCACAAGCTGATGGTCAAGTGTGCCTGCGGGAATGAGTTCGAGACCCGCTCGACCAGCCCCAGCGTCCACGTCGAAATCTGCGCCAAGTGCCACCCCTACTTCACCGGCAAGCAGCGGCTGGTGGACACGCAGGGCCGGGTGGACCGCTTCCGCAAGAAGTACGCGGCCGACAGGACCGCGACCGGCGCCCAGGGCTGATCCATGGAGGCCCGACTCCGCCAGGCGCTCGCCCGGGCGGAGGAGGTCGCCACCGCCCTGGCCGACCCCTCGACCGCGGCGGATCCTGCCCGGCTCCGGGCCCTCGGGCGGGAGCACAACCGGCTGGCGCCGGTGGTGCAGCTCGCCGAACGACTCCAGAAACTCCAGCATGCGCTGACCCAGGCTCGGGAACTCGCCCACGAGGGCGATCCCGAGCTGGTGGCGCTGGCCCAGGACGACCTCGACCGGCTGCCGGGCGAGATCGCCCCGCTCGAGGCGGAGCTGCACGAGCTGCTCCTCCCGCGCGACCCGCTCGATGACCGCGACGCGATCGTCGAGGTCCGGGCCGGCACCGGCGGCGACGAGGCGGCCCTCTTCGCCGCCGACCTGTTCCGGATGTACCAGCGCTACCTGCAGCGCCGTGGCCTCGCCGTCGAGATCATCTCGATGAGCGACGGGACCTCCGGCGGCCTCAAGGAAGTGATCTTCGCCGCCCGGGGCGGGGAGGCGTTCGGCCTGCTGCGGCGCGAGGCGGGGGTGCACCGGGTGCAGCGGGTGCCCGCCACCGAGGCCGCCGGCCGCATCCACACCTCGGCCGCCACGGTCGCGGTGCTGCCGGAGGCGGAGGAGGTGGACGTCGCGATCCACCCCAACGACCTCCGGATCGACGTCTTCCGCTCCGGCGGCCCCGGTGGCCAGAGCGTCAACACCACCGACAGCGCGGTGCGCATCACCCACCTGCCGACCGGGCTGGTGGTCTCGCAGCAGGACCAGAAGTCCCAGCTGCAGAACAAGCTTAAGGCGATGGAAGTGCTCCGCGCCCGGCTGCTCGACCGGAGGATCGCCGAGCAGGAGACGGCCCGGGCCCGCGACCGGCGGGCGATGGTCGGCACCGGCGACCGCTCGGCCAAGATCCGGACCTACAACTTCCCCCAGAGCCGGGTGACCGACCACCGGATCAATCTCTCCGTGCACGATCTTCAGGGCGTGCTCGACGGCAAGCTCGACGAGTTCGTGGACGCGCTCCGCATGGCCAGCCGGCAGGAGCAGCTGGGTGCCTGAAGCCGACCCGCTCCGCGCGCTGCTCGGCGCGGGGGCGGCGCGGCTTCAGGCGGCGGGGATCCCGGCGCCGGCGCGCGAGGCCACCCGCCTCTGGGCCGACCTGGCCGGGCTGCCCAACTGGGCGCTCCCGCCGGGCGCGCCCCCGCCGAGCGCGGCCGAGTCGGCGCGGTTCCGGGAGGCGGTGGAGCGGCGGGCGAGGGGGGAGCCGCTGCCGTACGTGACTGGGGTCGCGGGCTTCCGCCGCCTGACCCTGCTGGCCGACCGCCGGGCTCTGATCCCCCGGCCCGAGACCGAGCGGCTGGTGGACCTCGCGCTGGCCCGCGTTCCCGGCG
This sequence comes from uncultured Gemmatimonadaceae bacterium, assembly GCA_964647615.1. Classification (GTDB taxonomy): domain Bacteria; phylum Gemmatimonadota; class Gemmatimonadetes; order Gemmatimonadales; family GWC2-71-9; genus JADJOM01. The sequence continues at coordinate 2,922 of CAZYIV010000065.1, forward strand.
GCCGGATCGCCGATGTGGGCACCGGAACAGGCTGCCTGGCGCTGGCCCTCGCCGATGAGGGCGGCTACGCTCTGGTGGTGGCGGTGGACCGCGCGCCCGAGGCACTGGCGCTCGCGGCGGCCAACCGGGACCGGACCGGGCTGCCGGTGCGGCTGCTGCAGGGAGACCTGCTCTCGGGCTTCGGACCGGGAACGCTGGACGGGGTGGTGTCCAATCCGCCCTACCTCACCGAAGCGGAGTACACCGAACTGGAGCCGGCGGTCCAGGCGCACGAGCCGCGCGCGGCGCTGGTCAGCGGCACGGACGGCCTGGGGCACTCAGGGGAGTTGCTGGCGCAGGCGGCGCGGGTGCTCCGGCCCGGAGGATGGGCGCTGCTGGAGATTGACGCGACGCGCGGGGCGGCCACGGCCGCGCTGGCCCGCGCCGCGGGACTGGTGGACGTGACGGTGCAGGACGACCTCTACGGCCGCGCGCGGTACCTCCTCGCGCGGAGGAGCGAGCAACGGTGATCTGGGACAAGGCGGAAGAACTCGGCCGGCTCATCGGCCAGACGCAGGAGTACAAGGCGCTGCGCCGGGCAGAGACTTCACTGCGCGACGACACCGAGGCGCAGGCCAAGGTGGAGCTGATCCAGAAGCTGGCCAAGGAGATGGACGAGCTGGTCTCGCAGGGCCAGATGCCGGACCAGGCCACGGCCGAGAGCTACGAGACCGCGGTGCGCGAGCTCGAGGTCTCGCCGACCGGGCAGGCCTACGCCGTGGCGCGGGCCAACTTCGAGAAGGTCATGATCAAGGTGAACCAGCTGATCGGCCAGGGGATGGAGAAGGGCGCGTCGAGCAACATCATCACCCTCGGATGAGCCGCGGCGGGTTCCTCGTCGTCGAGGGGCCAGAGGGGGCAGGAAAGAGCACCCTCGTCCGCGGGCTGGCGGAGCGCTTCCGCGCCGCCGGTGCCGACCCCCTGCTGGTGCGTGAGCCGGGCGGGACCCCGCTCGCGGAACAGGTCCGCAGCCTGCTCCTCGATCCGGCCTCCGCCATCGAGCCGGTGAGCGAGCTGTACCTCTTCCTCGCCGCCCGCGGCGACCTGGTTGCCAAGGTGATCGGGCCGGCGCTCGCCGCCGGCCGGATGGTCCTCGCCGACCGGTTCGAGCTCTCCACCGAGGCCTACCAGTGCGGCGGGCGCGGGGTGCCACGGGAGCTGTTCCAGCGGGCCAACACGGCCGCCACCGGCGGGTTGCGCCCCGACCTCACCCTGGTACTGGACCTGCCGGCGGAACTGGGGCTGGCCCGCATCCGTCAGGCCGGGCAACGTCTCGACCGTATCGAGCAGGCGGGCACCGAATTTCATGAGCGGGTGGGAGTCGTGTTCCGGGCTGCGACGGGACCGGGCGTGGTGCATCTTGATGCCCAGGCCCCGCCGGAACGGCTCTTGCGCCAGGGGTGGGAGGCGGTGGAGGCGGCCGGCCTGGCGGCGACGGGGGGACGGCGGGGTTAGCTTACGTCAGGGCCCCCTGCGGGCGGCCGGACATCCGATCTGGGAGGCAACATGCGGCAGCGGTGGGGGCTGATCGCCCTGGTGGCGGTCATTTCGTTCTTCTCGGGCGGCTGGCTGCTGCAGCGCGGCGCCGAGCACGACGGGGACGTGTATCAGCAGGCGCGGCTGTTCGACGACGTGCTGTCGCACGTGAGCGCCTACTACGTGGACTCGATCCCCCAGGGCGAGCTCTACCACCGCGCCACCACCGGCCTGCTCGAGGAGCTCAAGGATCCCTACTCGGTCCTGCTCGAGAAGGACGACTACAAGGCCCTCACCGAGACCACCACCGGCAACTACGGCGGGCTCGGCATCCAGATTGACGTGCGGGACGGCTGGATCACCGTCGTGGCCCCGCTGCCGGAGACCCCGGCGGAACGGGCCGGCATCGAGACCGGCGACCAGATCATCTCCGTGGACACCAAGTCCACCGAGGGCTGGACCAGCGACCAGGCGGTGAAGGCGCTGCGGGGTGCGCCGGGCAGCGCGGTGGACCTCAAGGTGCGCCGCACCGGCTTCGCCCAGCCCATCGCCTATCGCCTCACCCGTGCCACGGTGCACGTCCGCTCGGTGCCGCCGGGCAACATGTTCCCCGGCAACATCGGCTACATCTCGCTCAACCCGGTGGCGGAGAGCTCGGCGCAGGAGCTGCGCCGGGAGATCACCGCCCTGCTGGGCAAGGGAATGAAGAGCCTGATCCTGGACCTGCGGGGCAACCCCGGCGGGCTGCTCGACCAGGGCGTGAAGGTCGCGGACCTGTTCCTCGACCAGGACCAGGAAATCGTCTCCACCCGCGGCCGGGCGCGGGGGTCCACGCGCGATTTCCTCGACCAGGCCAGGCAGGAGTGGCCCGGGCTGCCGATCGTGGTGCTGGTGAACGACGGTACCGCGAGCGCCGCGGAGATCATCTCCGGCGCACTGCAGGACCATGACCGGGCGGTGGTCGTGGGCGTGCCGACCTTCGGCAAGGGGCTGGTGCAGACCCTGTTCCCCTTCTCCGAGACCACGGCGCTCAAGCTGACCACCGGGCGCTGGTACACGCCCAGCGGGCGGACCATCCAGCGCAAGGCGCGGAACGAGGAAGACCAGGCGATGATCGCCGCGCACGCAGCGGCAGGGCAGACCGACAGCACCATGCCGGACAGCGCCCGCCCGGTCTACCGCACCGACAGCGGCCGGCTGGTGCGCGGCGGTGGCGGGATCGTGCCGGACCTGGTGGTGCGGCAGGACTCGCTGACCGATGCCGAGCGGGCCTTCGCGACCGAGCTGGCCTCGAACTTCGGGGAGTACCGCGACGCGATCACCACCACCGCGCTGCAGCTCAAGACCGACAAGGCCGTGACCAGCGAGCAGTTCAGCGTGACCCCGACGATGCGGGCCGAGGTGCTCCGCCGGCTGCACGCGAAGGGCGTGAAGCTGTCGGAGGAGACCTACGACAAGGCGAGCAGCCTGGTCAACGAGCAGCTGGGCTACGAGATCGCCCGGTACGTCTTCGGCCGGCCGGCGGAATTCCGCCGCCGGGCGCGGGACGACAAGCAGATGCAGATGGCGCTGACGCTGCTGGGCGAGGCCCACACGCCCAGTGACCTGCTCGCGACCGCCATGGCCCAGGCGGGGAGCGCCGCCGCCGTCGAGTCGCGCAACTAGCGGCCCGGCGTGCTGGCCCTCGCCGCCGCCTTCGCCGTCGGCCTCCTGGTCGGCGTGCTGTCGGCGGTGGCGGGGATCGGGGGCGGGGTGTTGATGGTCCCGTTCCTGTACGCGATGTACGCCAGGTCCGGTGTGTCCCATTCCGCCCAGACGGTCGTGGCTCACGCGACCAGTCTGGGCGTCGCGTTTGTGACCTCCTCCCTCGGGACGGTGCGGTACGCACGGGCCCGCGCGATCGCCTGGCGCGCGGCCCTCACGATCGCCCTCCCCGGCATCGTCTCCGCCTTCATCGTGGCGCGCCTGCTCGCCCGGTCCGAGCAGGCCACCTGGGTCCGCGCGGTCTTCGGCCTGTTCCTGCTGTTCGCGGCCTGGGACCTGAGCCGGCGGGCGCGGCACCATGCGCTCGGCGAGGGCGGCGCGCCGCACCGCCACTCCCTGGCCTGGCTGGCGCTCATCGGTGCCATCGGCGGCATGGTCTCCTCCCTGCTGGGCGTGGGCGGCGGGCTTATAGCGGTCCCGGCGCTGTTCTACGTCGGCCGCCTCCCGATCTCCAACGTGGCTCCGACCGCGCTCGCCGGCGTCTGCCTCACCACCCTCTCCGGGGGGCTCGCCTACCTCACCGCCGGACCGGGGCCGGCGGTCTCGGATGCGATGGCGGGATTCCTCGACTTGCGGATGGCCCTGCCGCTCGCGCTCGGCGCCGCCGCGACCGTGCCGCTCGGGGTCCGCTTCAACCGTCGCTCCAGCCCGCCGACCCTCTACTGGGCCTTCACGCTGGTCTTCGCGACGCTGGGGCTGGTGCTGATCTACGGCTGGCTCTCGGGGCAGACCCGATGATCGCGATCCTGGGCGCCGGCCGGATCGGGCGCGGGCTGGCCCTGGCGCTGGCCGACGCGGGCGAGCGGGTCGAGCTGGCCCCGGGCCGGGAGGCCGGGGCGGAGGAGGCGGCCGAGGTGGCCGGCGCGGCCCGGACGGTGATCCTCGCGGTGCCCGACGATGCCCTCACGGCGGTCGCCGGCCGGCTCGCGGCGAGTGGCGCGGTGATCGCGGGGCAGGTCGCGCTGCACGTCTCCGGACTGCACGACCGGGAGGCCCTCGCCCCGCTGGCGCCGGGCGGCGCCGCGCTGGGGTCCCTGCACCCGCTGCAGACCATTCCCGATCCCACAACCGCCGCCGAACGCTGGCGCGGCGCCTACGCCGCCGTCGAGGGCGATCCGGCGGCCGTCGTGGAGGCGGAACGGCTGGCCCGGTTGCTCGGCCTGACGCCCCTGCTGCTGCCGGCCGGCGCCAAGCCGGGCTACCACGCCGGCGCGGTGATCGCGGCGAACTACACGGTGGTGCTGGCGGCGGTGGCGGCGCGGGTGGCGGAGGCGGCGGGGGTCCCGGCCGACGTCGCCGGGAAGATCTACCTGCCGATGCTGCAGGGGGCGGTGGACAACCTGGCGCGGATGCCGGCGGCGGAGGCGCTGACCGGGCCGGTGCGGCGGGGCGACGTGGCGACAGTGGCGGGCCACCTCAGCGCGCTGGCGCCGCCGGAACGGGCCTTCTACGCCCGGCTGGGGCTCGAGGCGGTGCGACTGGCGGAGGCGGCCGGGCTGGCGGCGGGTCCGGCGGGGGAACTGCGGGCGATGTTCCAGGCGGCGCTGGGCTAGCGCCGCCTGGTCCTACTGGTCGATCACGCGGACGCCATCCGGCGGCTTGAAGACGAAGGTCTCCGGACCGATGCGCCGCGAGGTCTGCACCCCGGTGAAGGTCAGGGTGCGGGTCTGGCCCCCGCGCTCCGCGATCTCGAGCTTGCGCGGCAGGTGGTCGAACTGGTCCAGCCAGACGATCGCCTCGCGGAAGGGCAGGGACCGGTCCCTGGGGGTGAGGGCCACGACATCCACGCCGCGCCCGGCGACCTGGTCGCTGCGGAGGAAGCGCGAGTCGTAGCGGGTCGCGGGGTCGGTGAGGATCCACGCCAGGACGTTGGGACCGTAGGTGGGGTCGCTCGGCACCTTGAGCCGCAGCACCTGCCCCGGGGTGGTGCTGGGCGTGTAGACCCAGAGGTGCTCCCCATCCATCACGATGGCATCGCCGCGCGGGTCGGTGAACTGCATCGAGAGCCGTGCCTCGCCCGCCTGCACGAGGCGGCCGCGGCTGTCATACTCGCCGATCATCGGATCGTCGATCACCTGGCGGAAGTCGGCGGTGAAGGACGTGATGGTGCGGTAGGCCTTCGCCGCCTGCTCCACCAGCGCGCGCGGGTCCGGGTCGGCCTGGGGCGGCGCGGCCGTGAGGAGCAGGGCGGCGAGCAGCAGCCTCACGCGCTGACCCCGGCGGGCTGGGCCACCCGGCGGCCGATCGCCTCCGCGATGAGGCGGGTCTCCCGCATCATGGCGGTGAACTGCTCGGGGTAGAGGCTCTGCGCCCCGTCGGAGAGGGCCCGGTCGGGAGAGGGGTGCACCTCGACCAGCAGGCCATCCGCGCCGGCGGCGACCGCCGCCCGGGCCATGGGGGTGACCATCTCGCGGTGCCCGGTGCCGTGACTCGGGTCGGCCACGATGGGCAGGTGGGAGGCGGCCTTCACCACCGGGATGGCGGAGAGGTCGAACAGGTTCCGGGTGGCGGCGTCGAAGCCGCGGACCCCGCGCTCGCACAGGATCACGTGCGGGTTGCCCTCCGCCAGGATGTACTCGGCGGACAGCAGCAGCTCGGTGATCGTGGCGGAGAGGCCGCGCTTGAGCAGCACCGGCTTGCCCAGCCGGCCGACCTTCTTGAGCAGGGAGTAGTTCTGCATGTTGCGGGCGCCGACCTGGATGATGTCGGCCACCTCCGCCACCAGCTCGGCCCCCTCGGGGTCCATCGCCTCGGTGACCAGCAGCAGCCCGGTCTCGGCCCGGGCCCGGGCCAGCAGCCGGAGCCCCTCGACCCCGAGCCCCTGGAACGAATACGGGGAGGAGCGGGGCTTGAAGGCACCGGCCCGGAGTACGGTGGCGCCGGCGGCACGCACCGCCTCCGCCGCCGCGAGGATCTGGGCCTCGCTCTCGACGGAGCAGGGACCCGCCATGACCACCACGTCCTCGCCGCCCACCGCCAGCCCGCCCGCCAGCTTCACCACGGTCGGTTCCGGCTTCCATTCCCGCGAGACCTGCTTGTAGGGCTTGGAGACGTGGATCACCTCGGCGACCCCGGGGAGCGCCTCCAGCCGGGAACCATCCACCCGCCCGTCGTTCCCCACCAGGCCCACGGTGGTCCGCTGGCGGCCCGGCATGGGCCGCGAGGCGTACCCCATCTCCTGGATGATGTCGCACACGCGCTGGATCTGTTCCGGCGTGGCCTCGGTGTGCATCACGATCAGCATGGGGCGGCCCTCAGACCCGTTCCAGCTCGCCCAGGCGCACGCCCACGATGGACGAGACGCCGGGCTCCTGCATCGTCACGCCGTACACCGCCTCCGCGGCCTGCATGGTGCGCGGGTTGTGGGTGATGACGATGAACTGGGTGGAATGCTTGAACTCCTCGAGCAGCCGGATGAACCGGCCGACGTTGGCGTCGTCGAGCGGCGCGTCCACCTCGTCCATGAGGCAGAACGGGCTCGGCTTGGTCAGGTAGATGCTGAACAGCAGCGACACCGCCACCAGGTAGCGCTCACCGGTGGAGAGCAGGTGGATCCGCTGGACCTTCTTGCCGCGGGGCGCCGCATGGATGTCGATCTCGCTCTCGAGCGGGTCGTCCGGGTTGGCCAGGCGCAGGTCGCACTCGCCGCCGCCGAAGAGGGTCTGGAAGACCTGCAGGAAGTTGGTCCGGATCGCGGTGAACGTCTCCATGAACATGGTCCGCGCCGTGCCGTCGATCTCGCGGATCGCCTGCTGCAGCGAGGAGCGGGCGGCGACCAGGTCGTCGCGCTGGGCCATGAGGAACTCCAGCCGCTTGGCCTCCTCCGCGTGCTCCTCGACCGCGAGGGCGTTCACCGGACCGATCCCCTCCAGCGCCTCGGCGATGCGGCGGTTCTCGTTCTCCAGGGTCTCGAGGTCGAGGTCCAGCATCGGCGCCTCGGCCATGAGGGTGTCGAACGGCTTCTTCCACTCTGCCTCGACCCGCTCGACGATCGAGCGCTTGCGCCCCGCCGCCTCGGTCATCTCCAGTTCGAGCCGGTGGTAGTCACCGGCCATCTGCTCCAGCTGTTCCCGATCGCGGTGCAGCGCCTCGTCGGCCGCCCGCAGGGTGGCCTCGGCGGTCGCGGCGGCGGTGTCGGCCTCGAGGGCGGCGGCCTCCAGCTCGCCCACGGCCACCCGGCGCTCGCTCCGGGCCTCGATCCACTGGGCCTGCTGCCCGGCGAGGTCGGCGGTGTCGGTCTCGATCTGGGTGAGCTCGCCGGCGAGCGAGACGCTGGCCTGGTCGGCCTCGCTGCCGATCCGCTCGGCCCGGTCGAGGGCGGTGCGGGCGCCGTCCATCCGGGCCTGCAGCTGCGCCTCCTGGACCTGCCAGTGCACCCGCGCGTCCCGGGCCGCCTCCTGCTGCGTCTCCAGCTCGCCCAGCAGCGCGCGCGCCTGGCCCAGGTTCTCGTCCAGCCGGGCGCGGGCGAGATCGCCCTCGGTGAGGGCGGCGTCAATCTCCTGCAGCCGCCGCTCGGAGCGCTCGATCCGCTCGGTCAGGTTGCGCAGCTGACTCTCGGCTTCTCCCAGCTCGCGGGCCACCGTCGCGGCGATCCGGATCGCATCCTCCCGGGCCGCGACCGCCAGCCGCTCGGCCTCGCGGGCCTGGTCGGCGGCGTGTCCCGAGGTCTCCTGCGCAGTCTCCGCCTCGGCCAGCCGGGCGATGGTCGCGCCCAGCGCCAGGTCCGCGCGGTGCAGGGTGGCCTGCGCGTCGGCGACCTCGGTACCGAGGCTCTCCAGCTCCGCCCGGCGGCGCAGCGGGCCGGAGGGGCTGGGTGCCCCGGCCAGCACGATGGCGCCGTTGGGACGGCGCAGCGCGCGGCCCGCGGGGTCCATCGCCTCGGTGCCGGCCAGGAAGGCGCGGACCCAGGCCTCCGCCGGGCCCTGGGCGTAGAGCCGCTGGGGCAGGGGGTCGGCGCCGGCGGACGCGGCCGGCAGGTGGCTCGCCGGCAGCAGGGCGATGGCGCCCGGCTGTTCCGCGGCATGCCAGGCGAGGATCGCGGGGAGCGCCGCCTCGTCCCGCAGCAGCACAGCGTGCACCCACTCGCCGAGCAGCCGCTCGGCCAGTTCGGCGTCCTCCCGCCCGGTGCGGATGAAGTCGGAGAGCGGCCCGATCACCGCGTCGCCGAACTGTTCCCGCGCGGCCAGCAGCGCGGCGGCGCCGGGCGCGAGGCCGACGCGGTCGCGCTCCAGCTCCTCCAGCGCCTGCCGCCGGGCGGTGAGCTGGGCGAGGGTCTCCTCGGCGGTGCGGCGCTCGGCCCGCTCCAGTGCCTCGCGCCGGCGCAGCTCCCCCACCAGGTGCCGGGCCCGCTCCGCTTCGGCGGCGGTGCGCTTGGCGTCGGCGGTGAGCCGCTCGGCGGTGGTCACCGCCTCCGACTTCCGCTGCTCGGCCACCTCGCGCTCGGCCTGGGCCGCCTGGCACCGGGCGCCGGCGGTGCCCGCCTGCTCCCGCAGCGAGGCCAGGTCCGATTCCAGCGAGTGCCGCTCGCCCTCGAGCGAACGCAGGGTCTGGATCCGGTGCTGGATCTCCTCCTCCAGCTGGCGCACGGCCTGGCGCTGCTCGCCCAGCCGGATGCGCACGTCCTGTTCGGCGGTGGAGCGGGCCGCGAGCTCGGCCTGCACCCGCTCGCGCTCCGTCTGGGCGGAGGTGTGCTCGCCCTGGGCCAGTTCCCGCTCCCGCTGGGCCTGCTGCCGCCGGCTTTCCATCTGGCCCCGCTCCTCGGTGGCGCGGAGCTTCCGGGCGGCGGCGTTGGCCAGCCGCTCGGCGGCGAGGGCGAGGTCGCCGTCCAGCTTGCCCAGCTCGAGGCGCTCGTCGCCGAGCCGCCGGGCGATCTCGGTCCGGGCCGCATCGGCCTGGGCCCGGGCGCGGGCCGCTTCGTCGCGCCGCTGCTCCAGCGCGGCGAGCGCCTCACGGGCGGTCGGGAGGGCCTGCTCCAGCTCCCGGTGCCGCGCGTCGGAGGTGGCCACCTGCTCGGTCAGGTCGCCCAGGACCCGCTTCGCCAGGGTGAGCTGAACCGCGTATTTCTCCTCCATCAGGCGGACGTAGCGTTCCGCCTTGCCCTTCTGGCGCGCGAGGCTGCGGAGCTGGCTCTGCACCTCCGCGATCAGGTCCTCGACCCGCTGCAGGTCGCCGGCGGTCTCCTCCAGGCGGCGCTCGGTGGTCTGCCGCCGGTCGCGGTAGAGCCCGATCCCCGCCGCCTCCTCGAACAGGCTGCGCCGGTCCTCGGCCCGGTCGGAGAGCAGCCATTCGATCATCTTGGCCTCGATCACCACGCCGGCGTCGGCGCCCAGGCCGGTGCCGCGGATCAGGTCCTGGATGTCGCGCAGCCGGACCACGGTCCCGTTGAGCAGGTAGTCGGACTGCCCGCTGCGGGAGAGCCGCCGGGTGATCTGCACCTCGCGGTAGGCGATCGGGAGGTCGCCGTCGCTGTTGTCGAGGAAGAGCGAGACCTCGGTGACGTTCACCGGGCGCCGCGCCGCGGAGCCCTGGAAGATCACGTCCTCCATCTTGCCCCCGCGGAGGATGCGGGCCGACTGCTCGCCCAGCACCCAGCGGACCGCATCCGAGACGTTCGACTTGCCGCAGCCGTTCGGCCCCACGATCGCGGTCACGCCGTCGTGGAAGGTCAGGGTGGCGGTGTCGGCGAACGACTTGAAGCCGGACAGTTCGAGCTTGGTGAGCCGCATGCGCGCAGGTCCCCGCGGTTAGCGATCGGGTTGGTAAATGAAGTACGGGCGGCCCAGCCGGCGGCCCGTGGATTCGGCGCTCTCACGCGAGGGGTACGGGCCCAGCACCACCCGGAAGCCCTCCTCGCCGGGGCCCGGGTCGAGCACCGTCGCGGGGAGGCCCTGCTGGGCCAGCTGTCGCGCCAGTTCCTCGGACCAGGAGCGGTTCTGCGAGCTGGACAGCTGCAGGTAGGTCCTGGCCCCGCTGTCGTCGGTCGCGGGGCTGGCGGTGTCGGGCAGCGCCTCGGGCAGGCTGCTCGCGGTCCCGGTCTCCGGCGTCCACGCGAGGGGCAGCCACCAGTCACCGGCGCCATCCCGCACCCGGCCGGTTTCCGCGAAGTCGGGGTCGGTCAGGTCGTAGGCCACGACGTCGCTGCCCGCCTTGAGCAGGAGGGTCTGGTGGTTGGTCACCGTGGGCAGGTCGCTGGCCCAGTCGGCCGCGAAGCTCCGGACGTAGCGGTCGGTCGCGATGTCCACCAGCCAGAGCGAGTCCGCGCCGGTGGGGTGGATCAGCAGCCAGCGGCCGTAGGGACCGGCGCGCAGCGACCCGGCGGGGCCGGGCAGCGAGATCTCGCCCACCTTCTCGCGGGTGAAGCGATTGTAGACCAGCAGGCCGCCCTCGCGCCGGGCCACGTAGAACCGGTGGCCCGAGGGAGAGAAGATCACCGCCCGGGCGTGGCCGCTCACCGGGATGCGCTGCGGCGGGTCCAGGGTCTGGGGATCGGTCAGCAGCACCGCGGTGTCCGCCGCGACGGCCAGGAGGTCACCCCAGAACGTCGCCGCGGCATCGCCCGGCGGGAACTCCGCCTTCTTCGGGGCCTCGCCGGGCTGGAGCAGGGTGACGGCGTTGCGGGATCCGGCGCTCACCGCGATCAGGGTGGCGCCACGGCTGCCGAAGAGGTCCCGGGGGCGGGCGGCGAGCCGGGCCCCGATGCGCACCGGATTCCGCCGCACGAACTGGATCACCCGCAGGCTGTCGTCCACCGCGAACAGGGTCCCGTCCGGGCCGACGGTGACGTCGCGGATGTGGCTCGCCAGCGGGGGCCGGGGCCGCGCGGTCTGCAGGTCCAGTGCCAGCATCTCGTCCTTGGTCGAGACGGCGTAGACCAGGTCCTGGTCGAGGTCCGCCCCGACGATGCGGAGCAGCGGTGGCATGGGCGTGGTGGCGGACCAGTCCCACCGGTTGAGCCCGGGGAGGTGGTAGAGGACCGCCGGTCCGCCGCCGGCCGGGAGCCGCAGGAGGCTCGTCGGCGGGATCGTGGAGGCGGCGGAGAGACCGTGAGCTTGGCGCGGGGAGCCGGACTGGCAGGCGAGGGCCGCGAGGGCCGCCACCGCCAGAAGGGGACGGGTTGGCACGGCGGAAATCTAGCCGGTGCGGGGGGGGTGGAAAAGCGCCGGCCCCCAGGGACCGGGGTCCGTGCGCGCCGGTCGGGCACCGGGGCGGGCGGGGCCTAGAAGGCAGGGCCCAGGCTGAGGGTCCAGTAGCCCTTGATCGCCCGCCGCTCCTGCGGGACCGAGTAGTCCAGCCGCAGGATGACGAAGTTGAACAAGTTCATCCGCGCCGACACGCCGAGCGTCTGCAGCGGCACCCGGGTCGTGAGGGGGTTGTCGCCGGCCCTCCGGCTCCACCGCAGCGTGTTGCCCTCGTTCCACGCGATGCCGACGTCGTAGAACAGCGCGCCCTCGATCGGCGGGAACCCGGCCGGGAGGAAGCCCATGCGCGGGTCGAGGATGGGGAAGCGCAGCTCGGCGCTGCCCACGGCCAGCTGGGTGCCGACCAGCTGGTCCAGTTCGATGCAGCCGGTGTAGGTGCCCGGGTCGCTGGTCTTGCACTCATTGCGGTAGTAGCTGCCCGAGGTGTGGCCGCGCAGCAGGTCGGTGCTCCCGAGGAACACGCGGAAGCGGTCGGCGTCGCGCCCGATGCGGCCGAAGTAGAGCCCCCGCGTGGCCAGGGTGAACGGCCCCACCAGGTGATCGTAGCGGCGGTAGTCGGCCAGGCCCTGGAAGTAGCGCCAGCCGCCGATGGACTGCGAGGCCTCGAAGCGGTAGCGCCGCCCGTAGAACTCGGTCACGTAGCCGAAGAGGGTGTTGTCGAAGACGTACGCCAGGCTGGGCTGGACGTAGCTTGCGCCCCCGAGGCTGCGCTCGCGGGAGGTCGCGTTGTCGGTGGGGAAGCCGCTGCCCGGGTCGTAGGGCTCGTAGATCTGCTGCAGCCGGTCGGAGATCGTGGCGGCGGTGAGGCCCATCTCCACCCGCTGGAACCGGGAGAGCGGATAAATGCCCTGCAGCTGGGCCGAGCGGAGCACGATCCGGCGCAGGTTGGTCACGAAGGTGTTCTCGCCCACCGCGGGGGAGTCCACCACGATCCGGCTGGGCTCGAGGAAGTAGTATGGCTCCTGGCCCACGCTCACGGCCCAGTTGAGGCGCCGGTTGAGGTTGATGTAGGTGGCGTTGACCAGCGCCTCGGTGATCCGACCGTTGACATACGCGGCGAAGATCAGCTCGTGGTTGCCGAGCATGTCGGAGAGCGCCACCGCGCTGCCACCGTAGAAGCCCCGGCCGAAGGTGTCGCGGGTGTAGCCGATGGTGGGCCGGGCCACGTAGTCGGGCCGGAAGCTCACCTTGTAGCGGTTGATCTTGAACTCCGCCGTGTCGGGCAGCGGGATGCTGACCGAGTCCATCAGCGCCGAGATCGTCAGCGGGCGGATGGTGGAGTCGGCGTGGGCCACGGTGTCCGCCTGGCGGAAGCCCTGCGGCGTGACGTACAGCGAGCCGGTGTTGCCCGCCGGGGCGGGCTGGGCGGAGTCCGGCGCGGCGTGGCCGCTGTCCGGCAGCACGACCGGCGGCTCCATCCGGGCGGAGTCCCGCCCGATGGCCACGGTCACCGGCGGCTCCATCCGGGCGGAATCCCGCCCGAGCACCGGGACCGGCGGGGTCCACGGGGTGGTCTTGAGCCGCTCCGGGTGGTCGATGCCGTAGACGTCGTACTGGTCCCGCGAGTAGTACACGAAGGCCAGGCGGTCGGCGCCGTGGGCCCAGGAGAGCACCGGCGACAGCGGGGTGATCCCCTGCGCCCCCGTGAACAGGTCGGTGATCTGGTAGCTCTGCCGCTCGGCCACGTTGTACAGGTAGATGTTGCTCACCCCGGTGCGGTCGGAGACGTAGGCGATCTCGCTGCCGTCCGGTGACCACTGCGGGCTGACGTTCTTGCCCTTCTCCATGCCCGGCAGGAGCTCGATCCGGCCGCTTGCCACGTCGTAGGTGGCGATCTTCATGTTGCCGATGACCAGGTGCTCGAAGTCGGTGTCCGGCCCGCGGTCGGTGGCGAAGGCGATCGTGCTGCCGTCGGGCGACCAGACCGGGTGCAGGTCCGCGTAGCGGTCATGGGTCAGCCGGCGGAGGTTGCTGCCGTCCGCGTTCACCAGGAACAGGTCCGAGAGGCCGCCGTCGTACCCGGTGAACACCAGCTGCTTGCCGTCGGGGCTCCAGGACGGGGTGGTGATGCCGTTGAGCTTCACCTTGATCCGCCGGGCCTCCTTGTTCCGGGCCACGTCGATGATGACGATGTCGTCCCGGGGGCCGTGCTTCGCCGCGATCGCGATGTAGCGCCCATCCGCCGACCACGCGGCGGCCGAATTGATGAAGCGGAAGGTCTCGTAGTTGCTGCTGTAGGAGGACTTGAGCAGCCGGCGCTTGACCTTGCCGCTGTGGGCATCGGCCAGGTACAGGTCCACGAAGTAGAAGTCCTTCTCGCTGAAGTACGCCACCTCCGTGCCGTCGGGCGACAGGGCCGGGGCGAGGTGCAGCGTCCCCTGCGAGCGCAGCTCGGTCAGCATCGGCTCGCCGATGTCGCCGGCACGCTGCCGCGAGGCGACCTCGGGGAGGTAGGTCTCCTGCACGTGCGCCTTCCACAGCGCGGACAACTGCTTGTAGTCCACGCCCAGTACCCGCCGGATCGAGCCCTCCAGCCCGCCGCCGCCCGCCAGGGTGCCCTGCATGATGGCGCCGATCGCCTCGTCGCCCCAGCGGCTGCCGATGAACGCCAGCAGCGCCTGGCCGTAGCGGTAGGGGAAGATCCGGTAGTCGTTCTCCAGCTGGCCGATCGTGGGGATCTTGCCCTCGATGGCCGCATCCCGGAGCCACATGGCGGTGTTCGGGTCCACGCCGCCCAGGGAGAGGTACTCCGCCATGCCCTCCACGAACCACAGCGGCGGGTTCACGTTGATGATCGTGGCGATCCCGGCACCCGCCTTGCCCCGGCTCCAGATGTCGTACTGGAACTGGTGGGTCATCTCGTGCTGCAGCACGTGCTCCAGCTCCTCGTAGGAGCCGGTGAACGGCAGGATGATCCGCTGCTTGAAGAAGTCGGTGACGCCGCCCGTGCCCTCGCTCGGCGACTCCCCGCCCAGCGCGTTGGTCTGCTGGAAGTCCGAGTGCGAGGCGTACAGGATGATCGGCTTCCGCTCCCGGTACTCGTGGCGCAGGATGCGGGAGAGGCGCTGGTAGCTGCGCTCTGCCATCCGGCCGGCGTCGAGCGCGGCCTCACGGGCCTCGGGATAGAAGTAGATGTCGAAGTGCTCGGTCCGGAGCACCTGGAAGTCGAACGTCCGGTACTGGACCTTGTTCTGGCCGAAGTAGTACTGGGCGGCGAGGGCGGGGGGCGCGCAGGTCACGAGGAGGGCGGCCAGCGCGAGGCGACGGATCATGGGCTCACCTGCCGGTTCAGGCGCCGGACCGGAGCTCCGGCGCATCGCTCCAGAGCCGCTCGAGCTGGTAGAAGCCCCGGGCCTCCGGATGGAAGAGGTGGACGACGAAGTCCACGAAGTCGAGCAGCACCCACCGTCCGGTCGTCAGTCCCTCGACGTGGTGGGCCTTCAGGCCGCGGCGGTGCAGTTTCTCCAGCACCGATTCCGCGATGCCGCGCACGTGCGCATCCGAGGTACCGGACGCGACCACGAAGTAGTCGGTGGCGTCGGTCAGGCCGCGGAGGTCGAGGACCAGGATCTCCCGGCCCTTCAGGTCCTCGATGGCGTGGACCGCCGCGCCCACATCGCCGCCGGGGAGGATCCCGCCGCCCTTGCCGGCGCTCATGCCGCCCCCGCCGGACGGGCCGGGGTGCCGTCCTCCACCTGCCAGAACACCGCCCAGGCGCCGAACCCGACATGGGCACCCAGGACTCCGGTGGCCAGGTTGACCAGCACGTCCCGTGGCTGGTAGGCCGCCACCAGGGCCGCCCGGACCCGATCGGCCACGTCCGGCGCTTCGGCATGGACGATTCCGAATCGTATCGCCTTCGGCCGGGGCGACAACCGCCGCTCCAGCAGACTCAACACCCGGGGTACCACGTTGTTCCGACCCCGGACCCGGTCCACCGGGACGATCCCGCCCTGCTCGTCCAGGGAGAGGATCGGCTTCACGTCGAGCATCCCGGCCAGCCAGGCCCGCCCCCGGGTCACCCGGCCGGAGCGGAGCAGGTTGTCGAACCGGTCCACCGTCATGAAGCAGCCTGACTGCCGGCGCACCCGCTGCAACTCGGTCGCGATCTCCGCCGCCCGCCAGCCCGACTCGGCCAGCTCCGCCGCCCGGAGGGCCAGCATCCCGAGGCCGAGGGAGGCGGTACCGCTGTCCACGAGGTGCACCTTCTCCACGCCGCCCACCCGGGCCGCGGTGACCCCGGCCTGGTAGGTCCCGGAGAGGCGCGAGGCCAGCAGCACCGCCACGACCTCGTCTGCCTCCGCCCGGGCCTCCCGGAACACCCGCACGAATTCGCCCGGGGTCGGCTGGGAGGTGGTCGGGTGGTGCCGCGACTCCCGCATCTTCCGGTAGAAATCGACCGGCTTGAGCTCCACCCGGTCCCGGAAGGTCGCATCCCCGAACATGACCTGCAGGGGCACCAGCGTGATGTGATGCCGGTCCAGGATCGCGTCCGGCAGGTCGGCGGAGGAGTCGGCGACCACCGCCACCGGGCGGTGGTCGCCATGCGCCAGGCGCCGGTGCTGCGCCCGCATGTCTTCCGCCTTCGTCTTCTCGACCGTACCCCACCGGGTCGCAAAGGTGAAGACGGCGTCGGGGGTGTCGGTGTGCACATGAATCTTGAGCAGGTCGGCGGCCACCACCACCTGTACGGACCCGCCGAAGTTCCGGATCTGCGCCCGCACCTCGTTGGCGGGCGGGACCTGGTCGCCCCGGACCAGCACCTCGGTGCAGTACTGGTAATCGCGCTCGGCGGCGACCTCGACATGCGCCGCCGGGGCGATCTCGGCGTCGGACTCGCTGATCGGCGCCGCGGGGAGGATCGGGTCCCCCTCGATGTAGCGGACCACGCCCTCGATCATCCGCACGAAGCCCTTGCCGCCGGCATCCACCACCCCGGCATCCTTGAGGGCCTGCATCAGCTCAGGGGTGCGGGCGAGCGCGATCTCGCCCTCCCGGAGCAGGCGGGTCATGAAGGCGGAGATGTCGGTGGAGTCGTCGGCGGCGCGTTCCGCCGCGACGGCGGCCTCGCGGGCCACCGTGAGGATGGTGCCTTCGCGCGGGTCATCCAGCGAGGCGTAGAGGTGCTCGACGCCGGAGCGGAACCCGGCGGCGATCTCCCGGGTGGTGGCCTGGGTCTTCCCGGTCATCGCGTCGGCGAAGCCGAGGAGGAAGTGGGCCAGCATCATCCCGGAGTTGCCCCGGGCGCCGAGGACGGCGCCGCGGGCGGCGGTGCGGGCGGTCTCCGGCAGGGGGGCGTCGCCGAGCGCCCGGAGGGCGTCGGCGACGGCGCGGAGGGTCAGGCTGAAGTTGGTCCCGGTGTCGCCATCCGGCACCGGGAACACGTTGATGCGGTTGATCTCCTCGCGGCCGGCGGCCACCCAGTCCGCCGCGGCCTGGAGGGAGCGGGCGAGCCGAGGCCCGTCCACATACCGGATGGCCACCGTCATCAGGGCCGCGTTACTCCGCGACGACCGTCAGCCGCACCTCCGCCGTCACCTCATGGTGCAGGCGGATCGGGATGGTATGGTGCCCGAGGGTCTTGATCGGGTGCTCGAGGTCGATCTTCCGCTTGTCCACCGCATGGCCCTGCGCCGCGAGCGCATCGGCCAGGTCCTGCGCGGTGATCGAGCCGAACAGCTTGTCGCCCTCGCCGGCCTTGCGGGCCAGGCTGAGGCTCACGCCGCCGAGGGCCCGGGCCACGGTCTCCGCCGCGGTCTTCTCTTCCGCGGCGCGGGCCAGGCGCGCCTTGGACTCGGCCAGGATGCGCTTCCGGTTGCCCTCCGTGGCCTCGTAGGCCAGCCCCTTGGGCAGGAGGAAGTTGCGCGCGTAGCCGGGCTTGACCTTCACCAGCTCACCGGCCCGGCCGAGGGACTTCACGTCTTCCCGCAGGATCACTTCCATCGGTCACTCCCCTTGCTGGCCGGCATCGGAGAACCGGTGCCGGAAGTCCACCCAGGTATCCGCCAGGCCCAGGGCGAAGGCACCGCCCACCGCCACCGGCAGGAACAGGAACACCCCAAACAGGATCAGGATCATCACCGGGAGCGGGAAGCCGTCCACCGTCCCGGACAGGACTGCTGCGCCACGCGCCGCGTACAGCCCGCCGATCACCACCGCCAGGTTCGCGGCGACGTCATTCACCGGCCCGGGGAGCGGCAGGACGAGCACCACCAGGCAGGCCACTACCAGCCAGACCAGGTGGTCGCTGAAGGTGAAGGCCCCGAACCGCTCCGCCGGCTCGCCGGCGGGCCGCGCAGCGATCCGGTGATACCAGGCCCAGGCCAGCGCCAGCCCCGGCAGGGCCGAGACCATCAGGACCCCGGGGAACAGCTGGGCCATCACGGCCACGCCATCGCCCAGCGGGGCCATCAGCGCCTGCACCACCTGCAACCGCTCCGCCGAATCGCGGGCCTGCTCCAGCAGCTGCCGGCCGGCATCCCAGCCGGCGTGGGCCACCGCCAGCTGCACGTCGCGCCAGCGCGACCCGAGCCACCAGGTCCAGGCGGTGGCCGCGCCGAGCCCGAACACCGTGGAGAGCAGCGCCCCCGGCACCAGCGAGACCCGGCCGGAGAGCATCAGCACCACGAACGCCGCGGTGATGAACAGCGCCCAGGCGTGCAACATCTGCTCCGCCAGGCCCCCCGGCTGCCACAGCCACACCACCATCCAGAGCGCGGCGGCACCGATCCACGCCCACTCCCGCAGCGTCCGGGGCCGGGAGGCCAGCAGCAGGCCCGCCAGCGGCCCCAGGACAAACAGCGGGGGAAACAGCACCACGTACGCGCCGAGCAGCAGGATCGCCCGCCAGGTCACGGGCGGCCGAGGCGCGGCGGCGTGGCTCAGCTCGTGCCCCGCTTGATGTAGGGCAGCAGCGCCAGGTAGCGGGCCCGCTTGATCGCGACCGACAGCTGCCGCTGGTGCCGCGCGCTGATTCCGGAGAGCCGGGCGGGCAGGATCTTGCCCCGCTCGCTCAGGAACCGCTGCAGCAGCTTCTCATCCTTGTAGTCGATGTACCGGATCCCGGCCTCGGCCAGCGGATCTCCCTTGCGGGCGCGCTTCATTCGTCGTCCTCCTCGGACTGGCGATCCGTCATGTCGCGGACCGGGGCGTAGTCGTGCTCGTCGGCCACCACCAGGAAGCGCAGCACCGCGTCGTCCAGCTTCAGGGCGCGCTCGAACTCCGGCAGCTGCGCCGGGTCGGCCTTGAAGTTGGCGACGACGTAGTAGCCGGTCTCGCGCTTCTTGATGGGGTAGGCAAGGGTCCGCTTGCCCCAATGATTGAACTTGGCCGGGTCTTCGCCGGCCTGGGGCAGCATTGCGTGGAACTTGGTGAGCTTTTCGGTGATGGCGGCTTCTTCGAGTGCACTATCGAAGATATAGACCGCCTCGTACGGACGGGCCATGACACCTTCCTTTGGTCGTGGA
>CAZYIV010000066.1:0-21395 GCA_964647615.1 uncultured Gemmatimonadaceae bacterium
CCGACTGGAACATCAGCCTGTTCCACTACCGCAACCACGGCGCCGACTACGGCCGGGTGCTGGTGGGGATGCAGGTGCCGCCCGGGGAGGCGGCCGCGTTCCGCCGCTTCCTGAAGGAGGTGGGTTATCCCTGGGTGGAAGAGACCCGGAACCCCGCCTACCGGCTGTTCCTCGGCTAGGCGAGCCTAGAGCAGCCGCAACCCGAACTCGCGCTGCACCGCCCGCCGCCCGGCGCCGGTGAGCCGGAGCGCACGGCTCCCGCGCCGCCGCTCGAACCAGCCCAGCGCCAGCACCCGCTCCAGCAGCGCCTGGCCCAGCTGTCCCGCCAGGTGTGCCCGCCGTTCGCTCCAGTCGAGGCAGCTCCGCGCGAAGTACCGCCCCCGCGTCCGGGCTTCTTCTTCCGCGGCGGCCACGTCGATGCCCAGCCGGGCGAGGCGCGAGCGGCCCTCCGGAGTGACGTGGAAGGTCTTCCCTTCCAACCGCAGCGACCCGTCCACCAGCAGCGACTCGGTGAGCCCCACGCCGGCCCGTCCGGCGAGGTGATCGTAGCAGCTCCGGGCCAGGTGCAGCTCCGGCGGCACGACACTCCCCCGGTCCGTGTGCGGCGCGCCACCCACCACCGCCAGCGCCTCCAGCAGCGCCGCGACGTCCGGCTGCACCAGCCGCATGTAGCGGTGGCGGCCATGGGGTTCCGCCGCGACCCAGCCCGCCGCCATCAGCCGCGCCAGGTGGGCGCTCGCCGTGGGGGCGGTCACCCCGGCGGCGCGGGCCAGGTCGCCGGCCGGGAGGGCGCGCCCGTCAATCAGTGCCCAGAGCATGGCGACCCGCGCGGGGTCGGCCAGCAGCGCGGCGGCGGGCACCACGTCCGCCTCTCCAGGCCGCACCGGGCGGCGCCTCCGGGGAGTCATGGCGGGAATATGCCGGTCCGACACTTCGATCGCCATCGAACCGCCGCGGTGTGACACTTCCTGCTGCCCAAACCGGAGGTGGACTGTGGCTGCTACCCCTTCGCTCGCCGATTCGACCCAGCTCATCGAGCCGAAGATCCTGTACCCGGGCACGCCGGTCGTCCTGGTCTCCACCGTCAATCCCGACGGCACCCCCAACCTCGCGCCGATGTCCTCCTTCTGGGCCCTGGGATGGACGGCGATGCTGGGATTGGGCGGCCAGGGACAGACCTGCGCCAACCTCAAGCGGACCGGTGAGTGTGTGCTGAACCTGCCAGAGGCCGGACAGTGGCCGGCGGTGGAGCGGCTGGCGCCGCTGAGTGGCAGGAACCCTCCGCCGCCTCACGTGCTGGCCTATGGTGGCCGCCACGTGGCCGACAAGTTCGGCGCGGCGGGTCTGGAGCCCTCCGGGGCCGACCTGGTCGCGGCGCCGCGCGTGCGGGAGGCTCCGCTCCAGCTCGAGGCCCGGCTGCTCTCGATGCGGCCGCTGGCGGGAGAGGACAGGTGCGTGGCCGCCGAGGTTCGTGTGATCCGGGTGCACGCCCACGCCGGGATCCTCATTCCCGGGCGGGCCCACATTGATCCCGCCCGCTGGTCGCCCCTGATCTACAACTTCCGCCGCTATCACGGCCTCGGGCCGGAGCTTGGCCGCTCCTTCCGCGAAGCCCGGTGATCTCTCCTCACGAAAGGATCGGATCATGAAGATGGCCTGCTTCATCCGCTACGAGATCAACCCGCCGGCCCGCGAGGGCTTCCGGGCCTACGCCGAGACGTGGGGTCGGATCATCCCCCGCCTGGGCGGTGAGCTGCTGGGCTACTTCCTGCCACACGAGGGGACCAACTATGAGGCGTGGGGCCTGGTGGGGTTCGAGAGCCTCGCCGCCTACGAGGCGTACCGCGCCCGGCTCCGGACCGACCCGGAGGCCCGGGCCAACTTCGCCTTCGCGGTGGAGGCGCAGCTCATCCGGCGGGAGGAGCGGACCTTCGTCGAGGCGGTCGTTGGTACGGTCGGGTTGCCGGCATGGCCCCGCGGCGGGGAGGCGTGATGGTCGGCGTGATCTTCGAGGTCTGGCCGGCGGAGGGGCGGCACCAGGACTACCTGCACCTGGCCGCCGAGCTCCGCCCCCTGGTGGAGCAGGTGGACGGGTTCCTCGGCGTGGAGCGGTTCGAGAGCCTCACCGAGCCGGGGAAGCTCCTGTCGCTCAGCTTCTTCCGCGACGCGGCGGCGATCGCCGCGTGGCGCGCGGTGGCGGAGCACCGCACCGCCCAGGCCCGGGGACGCGGTGGGATCTTCCGCGACTATCGCCTGCGGGTGGTGGAGGTGCGGCGGGACTACGGCATGCACGACCGGGCGCAGGCCCCGGCCGACAGCCGGGCGCTACACCAGGACGGCGGCCTTCTTCTCGATGACCGCCAGGAGTGAGGCGAAGGAGTCCGCGAACGACTTCACGCCCTCGGTTTCGAGCGTCGCGGTGACCTGGTCGAGGTCCACGCCCCGCTGCTTCAGCTCGGAGAGCACCACCGGGGCCGTGGCCATGGACTCCCGGATGCGGATCGCGGGCTGGCCGTGGTCGCGGTAGGCGTCGAAGGTCGCCGGGGGCAGGGTGTTCACGGTGCGGTCGGCGATGAGCGCCTCGACGTAGTACACGTCGGAGAGGCTCGGGTCCTTGGTGCTGGTGGAGGCCCAGAGCGGGCGCTGCACCATCGCCCCGCGGGTGGCGAGCCGCTGCCACCTGGGCGAGCCGAACAGCTCCTCGAAGGCCTGGTAGGCGGTGGCGGCGTTGGCGATCGCCGCCTTCGACCCGGGGATCTTGCCGTCCACCCGGCTCACGAAGAAGCTCGCCACCGAGGCGATCGCCCCGATCGGCCGGCCGGCGTCGTTGCGCTGCTCCAGCCCGCGGAAGAACGCATCCACCACCGCGCGGTACCGCGCCACGCCGAAGAGCAGCGTCACGTTCACGTTGATCCCCTGCGCCAGGCAGTGGGTGATCGCGGGCAGACCCTCCAGGGTCCCCGGGATCTTGATCATCAGGTTGGCCCGCTCGATCCGGTGCCACAGCCGCTCGGCCTCGCTGATCGTGCCGGCGGTGTCGTGCGCCAGCGTGGGCGAGACCTCCATCGAGACCAGCCCGTCCAGCCCCCCGCTTTCCTCATAGACCGCCCGGAACAGGTCGCAGGCGGCGCGCACGTCCTGCACCGCCAGCGCCTCGAAGATCTCTGCCGGCTTCTTCCCCTCGCCGCCCAGGCGGCGGATGTCATCGTCGTAGAGGTCGCTCCCCGCGATCGCCTTCTCGAAGATCGTGGGGTTGGTGGTCATGCCGCGCAGCCCGTCCTCGCGGATCAGCCGCGCGAGCGTGCCGGAGGTCACCAGGTCGCGGGTGATGAAGTCGTACCAGGGGCTCTGGCCGAGGTCGCCAAGGGCGCGGAGGGGATTGGTCGTCATGGTCGAGGGTGCGTTCGTGTGATGGCCGGGTGCACCGGGCCCGCGCAACCGCGGGCCCGGGACCGTCTCAGCTCAGCGTGCGGCGGACGGCGTCCACCACGGCATCGGGGGTGAAGCCGAATTCCTGGAACAGGCGCTCGGCGGGGGCGCTGGCCCCGAAGTGGTCGATCCCGAGCGCGATGCCCCGGTCGCCCACCCAGCGGTGCCAGCCGAAGGTGGTGGCCGCCTCGAGCGAGACCCGCGCGGTGACGGCGCGGGGCAGGACCGACTCGCGGTACGCCTCCGGCTGTGCCGCGAAGATCTCCCACGACGGCAGCGAGACCAGCCGCACCGCCACGCCCTCGGCCTGCAGCCGCTGCACCGCCGCCAGCGCCACGTGCACCTCGGCGCCGGTGGCGAGGACGATCGCCCGGGGGGCGCCGCCCGGCGCGTCGAGCAGCACGTAGCCGCCCCGCGCCGCGCCGGCCGCCGGCGCGAACCCGCCGCGGTCGAGGATGGGCAGCTTCTGCCGCGAGAGCGCGAGCACCGTGGGGCCGTCGGTGCGGCGCACCGCCGCCTTCCACGCCTCGATGGTCTCGTTGGCGTCGGCGGGGCGGATCACGGTGACGTTGGGGGTGGCGCGGAGCATTGCCAGCTGCTCGATCGGCTGGTGGGTCGGGCCGTCCTCGCCCAGGCCGATCGAGTCGTGGGTACCGATATACACCACCGGCAGCTGCATCAGCCCCGAGAGCCGGATGGACGGCTTGCAGTAGTCGGTGAAGATGAGGAAGGTGCTGCCGAAGGGCCGCACCCCGCCGTGGGCCGCCATCCCGTTCATGCAGGCGGCCATGCCGTGCTCCCGCACGCCCCAATGGATGTTCCGGCCCATGCCCTTCATGGTGAGGCTGCCGCCGCCCTTGATCTCGGCGCCGGTGCTCTCGGCGAGGTCGGCGGAACCGCCGACGAGGTTGGGCAGCTTCGCGGCGAGGGCGTTGAGCGCCTTGGCCGAGGCCTGACGGGTCGCCAGCTGGCCGTCCGCCGGGGTGAAGGTCGGGAGCGCCGCCTCCCAGCCATCCGGCAACGTCCCCGCGAGCCAGGCCGTGTATTCCGCCGCCAGCTCCGGGTGCGCCTTGCGATAGCCGTCCATCAGGGTGCGCCAGGCCTGGTGGGCCGCCGCGCCCTGCGCGGTCCGGTCGGCGCGCCATGCCGCCGCCTCCGGGGCCACGTGGAAGGGCTCCGCGGGCCAGCCGAGGATCTGCCTGGTGCGGGCCACCTCGTCCTTGCCGAGGGGCGCGCCATGGGCGGCGGCGGTGTTGCCCTTGGTGGGGGCCGGGTCGCCGATCCTGGTGCGCAGCATCACGAGGGTGGGGCGCCCGGTGGTCTTGCGGGCCCCGTCGAGCGCGGCGGCGATGGCGCCGAGGTCGTTGCCGTCCTCGACCCGGAGTACCTGCCAGCCGTACGCCTCGAAGCGGCGGCCGACATCCTCGGTGAACGCGAGCGCGGTGTCGCCGTCAATCGTGATGTGGTTGTTGTCGAAGACCAGCGTGATGCGGTCGAGGCCCAGGTGCCCGGCGATCGAGGCGGCCTCGCTCGCGACGCCTTCCATCAGGTCGCCGTCGGACACGAAGCCCCACACCCGGTGGTTCACCACCTCGAAGCCGGGCCGGTTGAACCGCTCTCGCAGGTAGCGCTCCGCGATCGCCATCCCCACCGCGTTGCCCACCCCCTGGCCCAGGGGGCCGGTGGTGGTCTCCACCCCGGCGGTGTGCCCCCGCTCCGGGTGGCCCGGCGTCTTCGAGCCCCACTGGCGGAACTGGCGCAGGTCCTCGAGCGAGACCGGGTAGCCGCTCAGGTGCAGCAGCCCGTACAGCAGCATCGAGGCGTGGCCGCAGGAGAGGACGAAACGGTCGCGGTCGGCCCAGTCGGGCGCGGCGGGGTCGAAGCGGAGGAAGTCCTGCCACAGGACGATCGCGGCCGGCGCGAGCGCCATCGGGGTGCCGGGGTGTCCGGAGTTGGCCTGTTCCACGGCGTCCATGGCGAGGACGCGAAGGGAGTTGATGACCCGCCAGGTGGCGTCGGTCGGGGCTGCGGTGGCGGCGGGCTGGGGCCGCGTGGCGGGCGTCGGCAGGACGGGGCTCCGGTTGGGACAGCCAAATGTAGCGACTGGTGGTGGGGAGGTGTGAGGGGGCGCTATGCTTGTCGCATGCGGCTTGTCGAGCTACTGGACCGGTGGGGCGCCCTGGCGCTGGCCCTGCTGTGGTGCGGCCCCGCCACGCTTCGCGCGCAGGCCCAGCCGGCATGGCAACTCTCCCGCGAAGCAAAGAACGGCCTTGCGGACCTGTGGGATGGCAGCATCACCCGCCGGCGGGAGGCGGTCGCCTGCCTCGGCGGGTGGCTCGAGGGCGACACGGTGCACCTCACGACGGTGCAGCCGCTCGACCTCTCGGCCAGCGACAGCCTGACGGCGGGGGCGGAGGAGTCGCTGGCGCGCTGCGGGCCGCCGGAGTGGATCGGGACCGTGCATACCCACATCCGCTCCACCGACGACGACCAGCCGTCGCCCAACTTCAGCCCCGGCGACCGGAACGTGATGTCCGCCTGGTCGGCCCGGTGGGGGGCGCAAGGCGCCTTCTGCCTGCTGCACGGCGATGGCGTCGCGAAGTGTGAGGTCTATCCCCCGGGCCTGCCGCTCCGGCCCCGCCAGCCCTGATGCGTGGCCCTTGGCCGGGGCCGCCGCCGGGGTGTATCTTGTCCCTCCCCAAGCACCTGACTGCAGCCAGCTGGAGATGATGCCGTGTCAGACGAGCCGGAATACCTCAAGGCACTGAAGCGGAACCGCGAACGGCAGAAGTCGGGTGGCGCCAAGGCGCCCGCCGCGACCGCCGGCGGTGCCGTGCCGACCCCCGCCGAGCGTGAAGCGGTCCGCTGGGGCCGCGAGACGGGCGGGAAGGACATCCGCGTGGCCCCCTCGATCACGGGCGCCAAGGTGGCGTACCTGGTCAAGCCGATCACCCCGTTCGGCACCCCGCCGGTGAGCCTCGAGGGCCTGCCGACCCGGGAGGCGCTGGCCGAGAAGGTGCTGTCGGCGCCGGGCACCGGGGAGGAGATCCTCGGTTGCTTCGAGCTGACCACCGGGCGGCCGCTCACCCCCGAGGTGCAGGAGGGCAAGGTGAACTTCACCGCCGGGGCCAAGCGCGAGATCATGAAGGCGGAGAGCCCCGAGCGGATGATCCGGATGGCCGCCAAGCAGGCGGAGGAACTGGCCAAGACCCGCAAGCTGGACGACCGCGACAACAAGGGCGGCCGCGGGCGGCGCTAGGCGACCACGCCTCGCAGTGCCATGGCGCGGCCGGGATCCTCGGGTCCCGGCCGCGCTGCTTTCCTAGTCGGGGAGCGGGCGGCCGGGCAGCCAGTGCTCGGCGGTGAGCCGGTCGAGCAGGCCGAGCACCCGGCCGCGCTCGGCGTGGGAGGGGAGGACCAGGAGGTCGCCGGGGCGGGCCCAGGCGAGGGCGGCGCGGACCGCGGCCGATTCGCTGGGATGGCGCTCGAGCTGCGCCTCCTCGGCGCCGAGCGCGCGCAGCTCGGCCGCGAGGAGGTCGCTCGCCTCGCCGCTCCGGCGTCCGCGCAGGTACTTCTCCATCTCCTTGAGCAGCACCCGGTCGGGGCGGAGGGCCCAGGCGCTCCGTGCGAGGGCGCGGATGGCGGCGTCGTCCCGGTCGCCGGCCTGGCCCAGGAGCACCAGCCGCCGGGTGGCGGGCAGGGCGCGGGCCAGCTCCACCAGCGCGTCCATCCCGTGCGGGTTGTGGGCGAAGTCCACCAGCACGGTCGCCTCGCCGAAGCGATACACGTTGAGGCGGCCGGGATTGTCCTCGCGGCTGGTGCCGAAGTCGCGCAGGCCGGCGCGGATGGCGTCGAGCGGCACGCCGGCCACCGCCGCCAGCGCGGTGGCACCGAGTGCGTTGTAGACGTTGTGCCGTGCGGCGCCGCCCATGGTGCAGGGCACCGCGGCGAGCGGCGCCACGGCGGTGCGGGTACCGCCCAGCCGCAGGATGATCTGGCCGTCCTCGACCAGGCAGGCGTCGCCCCCGGCCGCCAGCGGCCCCGCGGAGGGATCGAGCCCGATCCAGAGCAGCGGGGCCCGCACCCGACCGGCCATCGCGACGAGCTGCGAGTCGTCGGCGTTGAGCACCAGCCGGCCGCCCGGCAGCACCGCGCGTCCCACCACCAGCTTGGTCTCGGCGAGGGTACGCAGGTCGGCGACGCCCCACTCCCCCACGTGATCCTCGGCGATGTTGGTCACGATCGCGGCGCGGGCCCGGGTGACAGCGAGGCCCCGCCGGAGGATCCCGCCGCGCGCCGTCTCCAGCACCGCGAACTGCACCCGCTGGTCGCGCAGCACGTAGCGCGCGCCGGCGGGGCCGGCCCAGTCGCCCCAGTCGAGGATCTCACCGCCCACCGAGACGAAGTCGGTGCAGCAGTACCCGGTGCAGTGGCCGGCGGCGGCGGCCATCGCGGCGACCAGTCGCACGGTGGTGGTCTTGCCGTTGGAGCCGGTGACCAGGACGGCGGGAATGTCGTGCACCGCGTCCCACGGCACGTCCGCGACGACCGGCAATTCCGCCCGGGGCCAGGTGCGGGAGCCGGTGCCGCCGCCGACGGAGACCTCGTCAGGATCGTGCAGGCAGGTGACGCCGCGGGCGGCGGCCTCCGCGTGCAGCGCCAGGAGCGGGGGGCAGGCCTCCTCCGCGATTGCCGTCCGCAGTGCGGCCGCCGCCTCCGCCTCCGGTACGGCGGCAGGTCCCCCCAGCGCGGCCGTGGCGCTGGCGATGGCCCACTCGTTCACCTCGGTGGCGGCGAGCAGCGCGTCGAGCGGCGCGCTGACCGCGACACTCGCGCCCTCGGGGAAGCGCCGGTGGGTGAGCTGTTCGCCGGCCCAGCCGACCTGGTCCAGCATGCGGCGGGCGGCCGCGGCCCACACGGCCAGGAACCGCTCGAGCAGCGGCTCGGGGCAGTGCACCTCGGCGACGGCGCCGGGGCGGTCCCAGAGCAGGTTGGGGCCCGGCACCCGGCGCGAGTCGGCCAGGGTGATCGGCGGGGGGGCGGTGTCAGGCATCGCCGGGCGGGTCAGTCGTCGCCCGCCTCGCGCGCGAGGCGCACGCCGCGCTCGTCGCGCACCAGCTGGTCGCTGGCGAGCAGCACCGGCTCGGCGAGCGCCGGGGATTCCATGAATGCGGGACGCGCCGGCTCCGGCTGGCTGCCGCCCTCCGGCTTGAACTGGATCACCTGCTTCCAGCTGCGGGTGACCTGGTCCACGAAGACCAGCAGCACGTCGCCCGGCTGGCCCCAGCGGAGCGCCTGGTCGATCGCGGCCGGCTCCTCCTCGACGCAGCTGATGCGCTCGTCGGGGACGCCGTGGGCCAGCAGCGACTCGCGCAGCAGCCGCGGCACCTCGTCCGGCGCGCGCCCCCGGGGCCGGTCGTCGCGGCGACAGATGTAGTGATCGAAGTGCCCGGCGCAGGTCCGGGCGATCTCGCGGATGTCCTCGTCCCGGCGGTCGCCCGGCGCGGCGACCACCACCAGCCGGCGGCCGGTGACCTCCAGCCGGTCCACCAGCGTGACCATCGCGCCGATGGCGGCGGGGTTGTGGCCGTAGTCGAGGATCACCTTGAAGGGCAGGTCGTCGTACACGTTCATCCGGCCCGGCGCCTGGAAGAACGTGGAGTCGAAGGTGCGCAGCCCGTGCCGGATGTCCTCCAGCTTCACTCCCATGCTGAACGCCATCGCCGCGGCGAACATCGCGTTCTGGACGTTGTGGGTGGCCTTGCCCTCGAGGGTCGCGGGGATCAGGTGGCTCCACAGCAGGGGGATGTGGGTGCCCCGGTCGTACAGCGTGATCATCTGGCCGTTGATGCCGGTCTCCAGGCAGGCGGCGCGGCCGCCGGCCCGGATGTGCTCCCGCACCAGCGGGTGCGACGGATGCATCGTCACGTAGCAGAGGTTCTTCGCGATGGTGTAGTCGGCCATGCGGAGCACCAGCGGGTCGTCGGCGTTGAGCACCGCGGTGTCCTGCGCCACCTCGATCGGGATCCGCTTCACCTGCGCCAGCTGCTCCAGGGTATCGATCCCCTTGAGCCCCAGGTGGTCCGACTGGACGTTGAGCACGGCGGCGACGTCGATGAACCGGGTGCCCATCCCGGCGCGGAGCAGCCCGCCGCGCGCCACCTCCAGCACCGCCACCTCGACGTGCGGGTCCTTGAGCACCATGCGGGTCGCGACGGGGCCGGTCATGTCGCCCTTCACGGTGCACTGCCCGTCGATGTAGACCCCGTCGGTGGTGGTGAGCCCCACGCACTTGCCCGAGAGCTTGTGGATGTGCGCCAGCATCCGGGCGGTGGTGGTCTTGCCGTTGGTGCCGGTCACCGCCGCGATCGGGATCCGGAACGGCGTCCCCGCCGGGAACAGCATGTCCATCACCGCGCCCGCGACGTCGCGCGGGGTGCCCTCGCTCGGCGCCACGTGCATGCGGAAGCCGGGGGCGGCGTTGATCTCGCAGATGCCGGCGTTGTTCTCCTTGTAGCTGACCGCGATGTCGGGGCTCAGGAAGTCTACGCCGCCCACGTCCAGCCCGATGGCGCGCACCGCGCGGACCGCCATCTCCTCGTTGTCGGGGTGCACCAGGTCCGTGACGTCGATGGCGGTGCCGCCGGTGGAGAGGTTGCCGGTGCTCCGGAGGTAGACCTCCTCGCCGGCGGCGGGGACGGTGGTGCGGTTGTAGCCCCGCGCGGCGAGCAGGGTCTCCGCCTGGTGATCGAACTCCAGCCGGGTGAGGACCTTCTCGTGCCCCACGCCGCGGCGGGGGTCGGTGTTCACCTGCGCCACCAGCTCCTCGATGGCGTGGACGCCATCGCCCACCACGTGGCCGGGCACCCGCTTGGCCACCGCCACCAGGCGGCCGTTCACCACCAGCATCCGGTGGTCGTGCCCGGTCAGGTACGACTCGACGATCACGCTCCGGCTGTGCTGCTGCGCCTGCTGGAAGCCCACCTGCACCTCGGCATCGGTGGTCAGGTGGATCGAGACGCCCCGGCCGTGGTTGCCGTTGTAGGGCTTCACCACCACCGGGTAGCCGATCTCACGCGCGGCGCGCACCGCCTCGGCCTCCGACTGCACCAGCCGCTGCCGCGGCACCGGCAGGCCAAGGGTGGCGAGGATGCGGTTGGTCTCCTCCTTGTCGGAGGCCAGCTCCACGGCGATGTGCGGGGTGCGGCTGGTGACGGTGGCCTGGATGCGCTGCTGCCACCGCCCGTGCCCGAACTGCACCAGGCTGTACTCGTTGAGCCGGATCCAGGGGATGCCGCGGTCGGTCGCGACCTTCACCAGCGACGCGGTGCTGGGGCCGAGGTCACGCCGCTGCGCAAAGCGGATGAAGCTCTCCCGCGCGCGGGTGAAGTCGAAGCCCTCCGGCACCGCCCCCGGGGTCCGGAGCGCCTCGGGCAGCAGCGACTGCAGCAGCACCAGCCCCAGGTTCGCCGCCTCCAGCCCGACCGTCTCCTCCTCGTACTGGAACACCACCTGGTAGGTGCCCGGCGCGTCGAGCGAGCGGGTCTTGCCGAAGGTCACCTGGCGCCCGCTGGCCTGCTGCAGCTCGATCGCCACGTGCTCCAGCACGTGCCCGAGCCAGGTGCCTTCGTCCTCGGTGCAGCGGCGCACGAAGCCGCCGGGCTCGCCGTAGGAGCAGCCGTGCTCCCGGAGCCCGGGCAGCGCCTCCAGCAGCCCGTCCACGAAGCCGCGGCCCAGCCGCGAGGTGGGCCACGCCTCCAGCTCGCCGAGGTCCACCTCGAGGCGGATCACGGGGAAGTGGGCGTACAGGTTGGGGCCGACGTAGACGGAGCGATCGGTGATGCGCATCGGGCACTCGGACGGGCCGGGGGGTGACGGAAAGCCCGCGGGGGTCCGCGGGCTGGTGACTCCGTTCCGATAGGCTACCGCCCGCGAGGGGCGGGCGGAAGAGGCGTCATCCCTTCACGGTTGCCACCGTACCGGGGGAGGCCACCCGAGTATGAAGGTTGAACGTCGCCCCACGGACAAGAATGTGCAGCCGCACCCCCAGCAGGCAGACCGGCTCGTCCCGGTTCGCCTGGTCCATGGAGGAGAACTCGATCTCGGACGGGTCCACGATGGTGACCGCGCCGGAGCCCAGGACCTCGATCACCTCGTCCGGTCCGATGAAGGCGGCGGTGTCCTCGTCCAGCCCGAGCCCGACGGCGAAGGGGTTGTAGGCCAGCGCCGTCAGCAGCCGGCCCAGCCGGTCCCGCTGCCGGAAGTGCTGGTCGATCACGACCCGGTTGGTGAGCCCCAGCCCGGGAGAGAGGGTGACGCTGCCGGCCTTGGGGCTCGCGCCTTCCTCGCCGAAGGCGATCATGTGTTCCGACAGGAACGCGGCCCCGGCGGAGGTGCCGGCCAGGTGCACCCCGCGGGCGTTCATGTACCGGATCGCCTTGGCGATCGGGGTGCCGCCGAGGTGGGTCGCCAGCCGGAGCTGGTTGCCGCCCGTGAGGAAGATGCCCGTTGCCTCGTCCAGCCGGGCCAGGGTCTCCTCCGACTCGCAGTCGGCCCGGCTCTCCAGCGGCAGCGCCTCTGCCGAGCGCACGCCCAGCTCGTCGAACAGCCGTTCGTAGCGCTGGCCGGTGTCCGAGGCGAGGGAGGCCGTGGGGATGATCGCGATCCGCGCCTCGCGCCCGCCGCACAGCTTGGCGAAGCGCTTGAGGATGGCAGGGTCGTGGATCTTCTCCTCCGCGCCACCGATCGGGATGATGTAGCCGCGCGGCACGTCGCCGCTGGGCCGGGAGGGACTCATACCTCGGCTCCTTCGAAGGTTCCGCGCACCACTGGTGCGCCCTGCACCACCTGCCACCGCCCCCGCGCCATCACGTCGGTGACGCGGCCCGCGCCGTCCAGCACCGCCAGGTCGGCATCCATCCCCGGCGCCAGCGTGCCTTTCCGGCCCAGCCGGAGCAGCCGGGCGACGTTGCTGGTGAACGGCGGCAGGGCCCGTGCCAGCGGGAGCCCGCGGCCCAGCAGCGCGCGCAGCGTGTCGGCCATGGCACCGGGGCGGCCGACGTCCATGGACGCGACCCGCCCCTCGGCATCGAATGTCGGCAGGCAGCCGCCGCCATCGGAGCTCACCGTGATCCGCTCCGGGGGGAAGCCGGCCTCCAGGTAGCGGGCCACCGCCTCGTCCGCCGCCCAGGCATCCTCGTCGGGGCCGACGGGAAAGGCGGTCACGTCGATCGTGACCCCGGCGGCGGTGAGGGCGCACGCCTCGTCGAACAGGGCCCGGCGCCGGTTCACGTGGGTGGGGTTGTACACCCGCGCGGGGATCTCGGCGGTGGCGAGGGCCTCGCGGACCAGCGCCAGGCCCCGTGCCCCGTCGCCCAGGTGCAGGTGAACGATGCCGGCCTTGCCGGTCATCAGGCCGCCCACGTGCGCCTCGCCGGCGAGCTTCACCAGCTCCTCCAGCGTGAGCTGGCTGGAGCGGTGGTCGCTCAGCGCGATCTCGCCCACCCCGATCACCCGGTCCAGGTGGACGATGTCTCCCCGCACCGAGCCGGTCACCGTCACCGGCGGGTAGTGGTAGCCGCCGGTATGGCACCAGGCGGAGAGGCCCTCCGCGTCGAGCCCCCGCGCCGTCGCCACCAGGCCGCCCGGCGTGCGGGTCACGTCGTCGGTGCCGAGCACGCCGACCACGGTGGTGATCCCGGCGGTGGTGAAGCGGGAGAGCGGCACCGGCGGCACGCGGGTCTCGTAGCCCGCCTCGCCGCCGCCCCCGGTCAGGTGGACGTGGCCGTCGATCAGGCCGGGAATCACCCGCTGCCCGGCGAGGTCCCGCTCGGTCACGCCCAGCGCCGGATCGAGGGCCGGGCGCCCCGGACCGATCCAGAGGATGCGCTCGCCGCCCACCAGCAGGTGCTGGCGCCCCCGGGCGTCGGGGGCGTGGAGGTCCGCGTTGAGCAGGAGGGTGAGCATCGCCGACAGAAAGGTAGCGTCCGCCGGGGCGCCCCTCCAGCGGCACGGGGTGGAAGAAGCCTTCATGCGGCGTTGACATCGTCGCGGCGCCACGGCATCCTCAGCGCATGTCGCCCACCGCCACGCCCCACAAGCGCTTCACCCGCGGCACGGTGTTGTTCCTGGTCCTGGTGCTCGGCGTCCTCGGCGGGCTCGCCTGGGATGGCTGCCCGCTCGGGAGCCTGGCGCTGCGCCAGGCCATCCGGCTCAAGTTCCGCGGGGTACGGCAGGTGACCCCGGCCGAGCTGGTCGCCTGGACCCAGGATCCCAACCGGCCGCCCCCGCTGCTGATCGACGCGCGCCCGGCGGACCAGTTCGCCCTGAGCCACATCCAGGGCGCGGTGAACATCGACCCCGCCTCCGCCGACCTCTCGCCCCTGGTACACGTGCCCCGCGACCAGCCGGTCGTGGTGTACGACGGGCCCGGGGTCATGGGCGCCGCCATGGTGGTGGCGCTGGGGCAGGCAGGGTTCAGCCGGCTCTCCGCCCTCGACGGGGGGCTGTACCGCTGGGCGAACGAAGGGCACGAGATCGTGGACGCCAATGGGCCCGCCACGACCGTGGCCACCACGGGCTGGGCCTGGGGACGGTTGCTCAAGTCGCGCTACCGGCCGTGACGGCGGGCCGCTGGCTCGCCGGGCTCATTCTGCTGGGGTTGGTGGGCGTCAGCATCATTCCGGCGGGCCCGGTCCCCCCGGTCGGCCCACTGCTGGACCCCGTCCACGGCCTGTGGAGCGTCGCCGGCAGCGCCGTCCCGCCGCGAAACCTCACCCGGGTCATTCCTGGCCTGACCCATCCGGTGGACGTGCGGGTGGACTCCCGCGCCGTGCCCCACATCTTCGCCGCCAGTGAAGCCGATGCCCTGCGCGCCCTGGGCTACCTCGAGGCTCGCGACCGCCTGTTCGAGATGGAGCTGCAGTGGCGGGTCGGCGCCGGGCGTCTTACCGAGCTGGTCGGGGCCGATGCGCTCCCGGTCGACCGTGCGAGCCGCCGCATTGGTCTCGGAGATGCCGCGCGGCGGATCTTCGCCGCGCTCCCCGCCGGCAGCCGGCAGCGGGTGCTGCTGGAGGCGTTCAGCGACGGGGTGAACGCCCGTCTCGCCGAGCTGGGCCGCCGCCAGGTCCCCCTGGAATACCACCTGCTCAACCGGCGGCCGGCGCCCTGGGAGCCGGTGAACAGCCTGTACCTCATGGCCAGCATGGGCTGGACGCTGGCGGACAACGAAGTGGACCAGGAGCGCGCGGTCGCGGCGGGCCTGGTGGGGGCCACGGCTGCCGAGGCGCTCTATCCGCGCGACAGCCCCATCCAGGAACCGATCCAGCCCAACGGAGAGCCCGCACCGCGGTTCGACCCGGTGACCATCCCGCCGCCGGTGGCCGGCAGCGGCGGGGAGGAGAGGGGAGACCGGAGCCTCGGTCTCGTCCCGTTCCCCGCCTCCCCGTTCCGGCCTTCCGTTCCGCGTTCCGGTGTCCTGGGTTCCAACAACTGGGCGGTGGGGCCGGCACGCAGCGCCAGCGGGCACGCCCTGCTCGCCGGCGATCCGCACCTCCAGATGACGCTCCCCTCGATCTGGTACGAGGCACACCTGGTGGTGCCGGACTCGCTGGATGTGTACGGCGTCACCCTGCCGGGCGCGCCGGCGATCATCCTCGGCTTCACCCGGGCGCTGGCCTGGAGCCTCACCAACTCCCAGGCCGATGTCCTCGACCGGTACGACGAAGTGGTGGACGACAGCGCAGCGCCGGCGCGGTACCGGGTGGACGGGGCATGGCGGCCGCTGCGGGTCGCGGTGGAGACCTACCACGACGGCCGCGGCCGGCTGCTCGCCACCGACACCCTGCGCTATACCCACCGGGGGCCGCTGGGGCGGGTGGGGAAGGGGTGGCAGTCGCTGCGCTGGACCGTGCTCGAAGCGGGGAACGAGGTCGAGGCCTTCTCCAGCGCGGCGCGCGCCCCGGACGCGCGGGCCTGGCTCGACTCGATGGCGCTCTTCCGCGCGCCCGCGCAGAACATGCTGGTGGCCGACACCGGCGGGACCATCGCCATCCGCGCCACCGGGCGGTTCCCGCTCCGCCCGGGCGGCCGGGGAGACCGGATCTTTCCCGGTGACACCAGCGCCAGCGACTGGCAGGGGGACTGGTCGCTCGCCGACATGCCGCAGGCGGTCAACCCCGCCCAGGGCTTCCTGGCCTCCGCCAACCAGCAGCCCATCGACCCCCGGGTGGATCCCCGCTACCTCGGTGCCGACTGGCCCGCACCGTGGCGCGCCATCCGGATCAACACCCTGCTCCGCGAGGACAGCGCGGTCACGCCGGACGACATGCGCCGGTTCCAGACCGACCCGCGGAGCGCGGCCACGGACGTCCTCCTCCCCGCCATGCTGGCGGCGGCGGCGTGCTACCCCGGGCGGGACTCGGTGACGCGGGCCGCCCGGCTGCTGGCGCAGTGGGATGGGCGGTACACAGTGGGGAACACCCGCGCGGTGCTGTTCGAGACGACGATGCACCAGCTGATCGGCCGGCTGTGGGATGAGCTGGCGCCCGCCATCGATGGCGGGCGGCTGGCCCCGCCCTCCAGCCAGGTCATCGCCACGCTGCTCCGGGATCCGGCCAATCCCTGGTGGGACGACCACCGCACGCCGGATGTGGTGGAGGATCGCGACCGGATCCTCGCCGATGCGCTGGCGGCCGCGCTGCCCGAGGTGATCGCCAGGTACGGCGAGCCCGATGCCGGCGGCTGGCGCTGGGACCGGATACGGCACGCCAATATCCGGCACCTGCTGGGTATCCCGGCGCTGTCCGCCCTCGATATCCCGGTGCAGGGCGGCCCCACCACGCTCAGCCCCTCCAGCGGCTCCGGCGGCCACGGCGCGAGCTGGCGCATGGTAGTGGAGCTGGGGCACCCGGTCCGCGCCTGGGGCACCTATCCCGGCGGCCAGTCCGGCAACCCGGCGAGCGGGCGGTACGATGATCGCATCGCGCAGTGGAGCGCCGGCGAGCTGGACACCCTGCGGGCCCCCGCGACACCCGACGGGGTGGCGCGTCCGCGCGCCCGCCTCACCCTCGAGCCAGCGGGGAGCCACTGATGCCGCGCCTCGGGGGAACACTGGTGCTCTGCATGGCGATCGTGCTCGGCACCTGGCTCGGAGGCTGGTGGGCCGTGCCGCTGTTCGCGGGGTGGTGGGGCTGGCGGGGCGGGCGGCCGGTGCTGGCCGGCACGGCGGCCGCCCTCGGCTGGGGCCTGCTGCTGGCGCTCTACCTGCCGGCGCCGCTGGGCCGGCTGCTCACCCGGGTGGGCGCGCTGGGCGGCGTGCCGCCGCTGGTGCCCGTGCTCATCACCCTCGGCTTTGCCGGGCTGCTGGGCTGGAGCGCGGCGCGAGTGGCCTGGACTCCGCGCAGCGCCCGCCGCCGCTGATCACTCTGCCGGCACCGGCATCGCGAAGGTCACCAACGCGCCGCCCGGTTCCTTCACCGTGAGCTCCTCCATCCCATAGAAGGTCCGGTGCCGCTCCACCGCGCGGGGGATGCCGGCCAGCGCCCGGTCCACCGCGTCCAGCTGGTCCACCTCGATGAACAGCGTGGTGGAGTGGCCGCGCATGCCGTTCGCGAGTTCGGGGTGTTCCGCCTCGAGGGCGGGCCAGGTCTGGTACATCACCTCGATGCCGTCCTTCACCAGGATGACGAACTGGGGCTGGCCATCGGGCCCGGGCACCTCCGCCACGGACTGGAAGTCGAGCCGCTCCACCCAGAACGGGAGCATGGGAGCGATCCGGTCCACGAACAGGACCGGGGTGAGGCGCTTGATGGTGGGCGCGGGCATGGGGGACCTCCGGCTCGGGGTGGCGGCGGCGAGGGCCGCCAGCAGCAGGGCAGGGATGACAGGGCGCATGACGTTAGTCTCGTTTAGACTACCGACTAGTATAAACGAGACTATATTGGACGTCAAGCATGGCGGCCTCGCTCACCCTCCCCGACCTCGTGGTCCTGGCGCTCCTCGCCGAGCGCCCGATGCACGGGTACGAGCTCAACCAGGAGCTGGAGCGCCGGGAGGCGCGCGACTGGGCAGGGATCTCCCGCCCCCAGGTGTACTACTCCCTGAAGAAGCTGGGCGCCAGCGGTCACATCCTTCGCGCCGGCCCGGGGGAGGGCGGAAGCGGGCCGGAACGCCAGGTCTGGCGCCTCGGGGCGAGCGGTCGCCGGGCGCTCACCCAGGCCCTGGCCCGCACCGACTGGGCGGAGCAGCGCCCGCCGCCGCCCTTCCTGAGCTGGATGGCGCTCTCGGCCTACGCCGAGCCGGCGGACCGGCTGCGGGTGCTGGAGGCACGCCGGGCCTACCTGGAGGGGGAGGTGGCCAAGGAGCGGGCCACCCTGGCCGCCATTCGGGCCGACGAGGGGCCCATGGTGGCCGCGGCGGAGCTGATTGTGGACCTGGTGATCCGGCAATGGGAGGTGGAGCTGGCCTGGCTGGCGGAGGCACGGGCCCGGCTGGCCCCGGAAGCCCCTGCGGGGGGCGGAGTTGCACCATCGGGGCCTCAGGTCTAGCTTTCCGGCGTCCGATAACCGCGGAGGTACCCCCTGTACTTCGCAGCACCCGTAACTGAAGGAATCTGTTGTGTCACGCGCTGATCGTCGTCGTTCGTCCTCCCCGCCAGCTTCGCGCGCCCGAAACCTTGGCCGCCGCTCGATGGATGCCCATCGTCGGTGGCTTATTGACAAGTATGGGTCGGTGTGCGCCTACTGCGGCGTCGAGATCCCGGAGGACCGTACCACCCTGGACCATGTCTATCCCCGCAAGGGACAGACGGCCTATGACCGGCCCGACAACCTGGTCATCGCCTGCCAGCCCTGCAATTCCGCCAAGGCGGACACCCCGTTCGTCGCCTTCATTGCACAGCGCCGCGCCCGCGGCGTGTTCCTCCTTCACTACGGGGAACATCTCTCCGACTGGGTGAAGGACCTGGTGCGCCAGACCTCGGAGCGGGACCTGCTCCCCCCGTCGCGGCCCCAGTTCGTGCACCAGGGCGGGAACGGCAAACACTGACGGTAGGGCGGTACGGCGGAAGGGTGGTACGACGAAGGGCCGGATCCCCCACGGGGACCCGGCCCTCACGATTTTCGGCCTACCGTCCTACCGTCCTACCGTCCTACCATCCTACCGTCCTACCGTCCTACCGTCCTACCGCCTAATCCAACGCCTCCCCCACGATCCGCTGCTGTTCCGCCGCGTGCGCCGCCGGGTAGCCCTCCGCCGGGCTGGCGCGGTCGGGGCGGCCGGCGTACCGCAGCGCGATGCCCGGGCCGAGCAGTTCGCGGAGCCGGGGCTCGAGGTAGGTCCAGGCGCCCATGTTGTGCGGCTCCTCCTGGGTCCAGACCACCTCGGAGACGTTGGGGTAGCTCGCCAGCAGCGCGCGCAGTTCGTCGTCGGGGAAGCTGTAGAGCTGTTCCATCCGGGCCACGGCCAGGTGCCCGCGCTCCCGGGTGGCGAGCCCGGCCGCCAGGTCGTAGTAGACCTTGCCGGAGCAGAGCACCACGCGCCGCACCTGCGCCCGGCGGGTGCGCGCCTCGGCGTCGTCGAGCACGGCGTGCCAGTGGCCGGTGGCCAGCTCGTCGAGGTGGCTGCTCGCCTGCGGCAGCCGGAGCAGGCTCTTCGGGGTCATGACCACCAGCGGGCGCTGGCGGCTGCGCTTGGCCTGGCGGCGCAGCAGGTGGAAGTACTGTGCCGGCGTGGTGGGGTTGGCCACCCGGATGTTGCCCTCGGCGCAGAGCTGGAGGAACCGCTCCAGCCGGGCGCTCGAGTGTTCCGGCCCCTGGCCTTCGTAGCCATGCGGGAGCAGCAGCGTCAGCCGGGTGGTGAGGCCCCACTTGGACAGGCCCGACACGATGAACTGGTCGATGATGACCTGGGCGCCGTTGACGAAGTCGCCGAACTGGCCCTCCCACATCACGAGGGTCTCCGGGGCGGCGGCGCTGTAGCCGTACTCGAAGCCCAGCGTGGCCAGCTCGGAGAGCGGGCTGTTGTGCAGCTCCAGGCTCGCCAGCGCGCCCGGGAGGTGCATCATCGGGGTGTGCGCCACGCCGGTCTTCGCGTCGTGCAGCACCATGTGCCGGTGGCTGAAGGTGCCGCGCTCGCTGTCCTGGCCGGTGAGCCGCACCGGCACCCCTTCCACCAGCAGCGCGGCCAGCGCCAGCGCCTCCGCGTGGCCCCAGTCGATGCCGCCCTCGGGGCCGATCGCGGTGCGGCGCCGCTCCAGCTGCTTCACCAGCTTGGGATGGACCGTGAACCCCTCCGGCCAGCTGAGCAGCTGGTCGTTGAGGGCGTGCAGCCGGTCGGCCGGCACCAGGGTCTCCGGCTCCACGCCGGAGGAGACATCGGGTGGCGGGGCATGCTCGCGGGCCACCTGCCCGAGGCTCGCCTTGAAGGCCTGCTGGATGTCCACCAGCCGCTGGTAGCCTGACTCGTAGAGCTTGTCGGCCTCACCGGCGGGAAGGACCTGCCGCTGCTCCAGGGCGCGGGCGTACTGCTCCCGCACCGTCGCGAGCGCCTTGATCCGCTCGTACATCTGGGGCTGGGTGTAGGCCGGCTCGTCGCCCTCGTTGTGGCCGTGGCGGCGGTAGCCCACCAGATCAATCAGCACGTCCTCGTGGAACCGCTCCCGGTACGCCATCGCCAGCCGCACCGCGGAGAGGCAGGCCTCGGCGTCATCGGCGTTGACGTGGATGATCGGGACGTCGAAGCCCTTGGCCAGGTCGCTCGCGTGGCGGGTGGAGCGGCTGTCGTTCATGTCGGTGGTGAAGCCGACCTGGTTGTTGGTGATGATGTGGACCGTGCCGCCGGTCCGGTACCCCTTGAGCGCGCCGAGGTTGAAGGTCTCCGCGACCACCCCCTGGCCGGCGAAGGCCGCATCGCCGTGGATGATGACCGGCACCGCCGCGGAGGGGTCGTGGTGCGCCTCGCGCCCCTTGCGGGTGCTCTGCTCCGCCCGCGCCCGGCCGTCCACCACCGGGCCCACGAACTCGAGGTGGCTCGGGTTGGGCGAGAGCGTCACGGTGACGACCTTGCCGCTCCGGGTCTTGTAGGCTCCCTCGGCGCCGTGGTGGTACTTCACGTCGCCGGTGCCGCCGGTGGGGGTGAGCTGCCCCAGGCCGGCCTGCTTGGCGCCCTCGAACTCGGCGAAGATCGTCTCCACCGGCCGCCCCACCGTGTGGGCCAGCACGTTGAGCCGCCCGCGGTGCGCCATCCCGATCACCACCTCGCGCGCGCCCTGCTGGGCCGAGAGCTCGATCACCAGGTCGAGCATCGGCACCAGCATGTCCACGCCCTCGATCGAGAAGCGCTTCTGCCCCAGATACGCCTTGTGCAGGAAGCGCTCGAACGCCTCGACCTCGATCAGCCGGGCGTACAGCGCCCGGGCGTCGTCGGCGCTCAGCGGCGGGCGGTGCTGCGCGGTCTCGATCATCTGCCGCAGCCAGACCCGCTCGCCGTGGTTGGAGATGTGCTCCTGCTCGTACGCCATGGTGCCGCAGTAGGCGTCCTGCAGCAGCGGCAGCGCCTCGGCCAGGGTCTTCCCGCCGGTCGAGATCCGGAGCACCGCGGTGGGGATCCGGGTCATCACGTCCGGGGTGAGGCCGAGCGGTGCCGGGTCGAGCGCCGGGTCGCCCAGGGGGGTGCTGCCGAGCGGGTCGAGCCGCGCGGCCAGGTGGCCATGGGTGCGGTGCGCCTTCACCAGGGCCATCGCCGCGGCGACGTGATACATGTCGGCCTGCGACTCGACCACCGGCACCGTGCCGCGGCTGGGCCGCCCGGTGGGTCCGGGGACCGCGACCGCCGCGCCGGGCGCGGTGAGGCCCATGCTCTCGAACGCCAGCTCGTAGAACCGCTCCTCGCCACCCAGCAGCTGGTCCACGGTGCGCAGGAACTCGCCCGACTCGGCGCCCTGGATCACGCGGTGGTCGTAGGTGCTG
>CAZYIV010000067.1:0-21362 GCA_964647615.1 uncultured Gemmatimonadaceae bacterium
GAAGAACATCCAGAACAGGATGTTGAACACGAAGATGATCATCATCGCGATCACCCGGTCGCGGGCCACCTTCCCTTCCCGCAGCGCCTCCGCCAGCAGCATCACGACCAGCACCACGAAGAGCGCGGTGAGCACCCACTGCAGCGCCTTGCCGCCCACGGCGAGCAGCGAGTACACGATCGGGATCATCACCAGGGTGCCGAGGATGACCAGGCCCACCCGCCCGTAGCCCGGCGCGTCCGCCGGCGGGGCGCCGATGCCCTGCAGCTGGCGCCGGCCGAAGTAGAACCAGACGAAGCTCAGCAGCATGCCCACGCCGGAGGCGATGAACACCCACTTGTACGCCGGCATGGCCTCGGAGCCGAACAGGCTGTTGGCGAACCATCCGGTGAGCAACGGCGCCAGGAACGCGCCCGCGTTGATGCCCATGTAGAAGATCGTGAAGCCGCTGTCCCGCCGCTCATCCCCGGTGGCGTACAGCTTGCCGACCAGGGTCGAGATGATCGGCTTGAACATGCCGTTGCCGCAGATGATCGTCGCCAGCCCGAACTTGAACACCAGCGGGCTCGGCACCGAGATCAGGAACAGCCCCGCCGACATGAAGATCGCCCCGACCAGGATCGAGCGCTGGTAGCCGATCAGCTTGTCCGCGATGTAGCCGCCGATGATGCCCCAGGCATACACCAGGGCGAGGTACGAGCCGTAGGTGAGGTTGGCGTCCGACTGGCCGGTCGCCGAGCCGCCGTGGAACTGTGCCACGATGTAGAGCACCAGGGCCCAGCGGATGCCGTAGAAGGCGAACCGCTCCCAGAACTCCGACATGAACAGCATCCACAGCGGGCCGGGATGCCCCATCACCTGGCGGAATTCGGGAATCGCCTCCGAGCGGGGCGACTCGACTGCAGCATTCATGAGTTGTCTCCAGTGGCAGGAATTACGGGGCGTGCTTGCGCAGGATGTCCGCGAGCACGACCCGGTCGATCCGCCCGTCCATGCGGACCCGGACGTCGTAGTTCTCCCAGTACATGAAGTCCCGCAGGGCCGCGAGGAACACCGGCGTCGCCCGGCCCTGGGGCGCGGCCAGCCACTTCTCCGCCTGGCCGGCGGGTTCCCGCAGCAGGATCGGCTCCAGCTGCCGGAGGATCGCCGGGGAGATCGCCACCAGGTCGCTGTCCGCGCTGGGGAAGAAGTGC
This sequence comes from uncultured Gemmatimonadaceae bacterium, assembly GCA_964647615.1. Classification (GTDB taxonomy): domain Bacteria; phylum Gemmatimonadota; class Gemmatimonadetes; order Gemmatimonadales; family GWC2-71-9; genus JADJOM01. The sequence goes on from CAZYIV010000067.1 coordinate 1,194, forward strand.
AGCTGGTGCAGCGCCAGCAGGCGGTCCAGCTCGGCCAGCGGGTCCGGGGCGTCGTACACCCGGATGTCCACGTAGCGGTCGTTGGCCCCGAGGTAGCCGCCGTGGGCCCGTACCACCAGCAGCGCGGCGGACTGCATGCCGCGCTTGTCACCGCCGCCGGCCTGGCCGGCGTGCAGCGCGGCCAGCAGCCGCTCCGCCAGCGGGCCGCGGCTCCGCTGGAAGCTCTCGGCCATGTTCCGCACCGTCTGGTCCGAAACCATGATGTTCGCCTGCGCGGCGAAGCCGTGCCCTACGATCACCGCCCCCTTCCCCCCCGTCACGACGCAGGGCGCCGGCCGGTCCGGGCAGCCCACCCGCCCGCCGGCCCAGTCGAAGGTGCGCTCGCCGGTGAAGCTGGCAGCCCCGCCGTGCGCGTCCACCATGCCCACCTGCCGGTCGCCGAGCAGCGTGTCGGTGCGCATCACCACCCGCAGCGCCTCCTCGGCGCTCGCGCCCAGCGCCAGCAGCTCGAGCCCGCGCTCGCCGTACGCGGTGTTGCCCAGGCTCTGGGTCGCGACGGCGCCGACGCCGGCCCGGGCCCACGGCACGATCCCGCCCACATTGGGAAACTTGGACTGCACCGCGACGCCGAGGTCCCCGGTGACGGAGTCCCAGGCGACGATGCTGTAGGTGTGGGCGAGCTTCTGGAAGTGCGGGGGCGGGACGAGCGGCTGCTGCGCGGTGACGGGGACGGCGGGGAGGAGGGACGCCACGGCCAATGCGAGCGCGGCCACCGGCGTGCGGCGCATCAGGGGGCGAGGATGTCGGTGCCGCAGGCTCATGCCTGGTCCTTCCCGAGTTTGCGCTTGAGCTGTTCCAGCTGGGCGTCCACGGCGCGGTCCAGCCGGTCGCGATCGAGCCGCGACCGGAGCAGCTCGTCGGACGCGTCGGTCTCCGGCCGGGTGCCGCCGGCGGCCTCGAGGTCGCGCCAGGCCGCCTCCTGCGCCGCGGTGCGGCCGGGGCCGGTGCCCTGGCGCGCGGCGCGGTACTGCTCGCCCAGCTGGGCCAGGTCCCGCTCCACCAGCGCGAGTTCCTCCCGCTGCGCCTCGAGCTTCCGGCCCAGCACCCCCACCCGCTCCCGGTGCCGGGTGGCGAACTGTTCCGCCACCTGCACCGTTTCCGGATCCGGCACCTGGGCCGCCAGGCGGCCGCGCCGCTCCGCGTCGGCCAGCTGCTGCTGCTCCACCGCCAGCGCCTGCTCGGTCTGGCGCAGGGCATCCTGCAGCGCGGCGACGGCCACCTTGGTGTCCACCAACGCCGCGTGCAGGGCGGCCGCGCGATCGCGCGGGTCGCCCGGCAGGGTGTGATCGGCGAGGAGCTGCTCGAGCCGGGCCTTGAGCCCTTCAAACACGGGGGGATCGTCCGGAACGCGGGATGCCGCGAATGGTACGGATCGCCCCGGGGGGCGTCAAGGAAGCCGCCACGCTATCTTCTCCCCATGCGCCTGTTCCAGACCGCACTCGTCGCGCTGTTACTCGCCGGCTGCGGCGGCTCCCGCTCGGGAGGCGCCTGCGGTCTCTCGGCGATCGCCGGATCCACCATGCTGCTGCAGGAGTTCGCCACCCCGGACCAGGTGCTCGGCTCGCCACCCCCGGGGCTGCCGCCCCGGCTGGTGGCGCGGATCGCCGCCGGTCCCGCCTTCGAGGCGGTGGTGGGCCGCACGGCGGACAGCAGCTGGGTCATCGGGCTCGAGGGCGACGTCCCGGCCACCATCCATCCGGCCTTCGGGGTACTGGTGCTCGATCCCGCCGGCCGCACCCGCGGCGTGATGGTCTACGAGTCGGCGCCGATCCGGGGCGCCCCGGAGATCGGCCGCCTGAGCGTGGACACCCTGATGCTGCCGCTGCTCGGGATCCAGCTGGACCCGGTCAAGTTCGAGGATCCCAACTGTCCCTTCTTCCCGGACAGCATCCTGCCGTGACGGCCCCCCGCATCGGCATCACCGGCATCACCCGCTCCGTCTCCGGCGCGGACCGCAGCGGCGTCAACGCCGCCTATGTCCGTGCGGTGCTCCGGGCCGGCGGTGTCCCCCTCATCCTGCCGCCGCTCATCGGGGTGGCCCACACCGCGGAGCTGCTCGGTGCCCTCGACGGCCTGGTGCTGAGCGGCGGCGAGGACGTGGACCCGGCGCACTACGGCCAGGTACCCCACGCGGACCTCGGGGCGGTGGATCCGCTGCGCGACGCCTTCGAGCTCGCGCTCTTCCGCGAGGCCTTCGCCCGCCGCCTGCCGGTCCTCGCGATCTGCCGCGGGATCCAGCTGGTGAACGTGGCGCTGGGCGGCACCCTGTGGCAGGACATCCCGAGCGAGCGGCCCGGGGCCATGCCCCACGCCCAGGGCACCGGGCGCGACGACCGCACCCACCCGGTGGAGCTCACCCCGGGGAGTCGCCTCGCGCAGGCCATCGGCGCCACCCGGTGCGACGTCAACAGCTTCCATCACCAGTCCATCCGCGACCTGGCCCCGGGCCTGCGCGTGACGGCCACCTCGCCCGACGGCGAGATCGAGGGCCTGGAGTCGGCCGAGCCGGACGGCTGGCTGCTCGCGGTGCAGTGGCACCCGGAGGAGTTCCACCACCACGGCTCCGCGCCGGACCATGGCCTGTTCGACGCCCTGGTGCGGCAGGCCGCCGTGGCGCCGCCGGCTAGTGCAGGAAGCCTGACGGGAACAGCACCCGCGCGCTGAGTTCATTGAGCGCGGTGCGCAGGTCGGGATAGCGGGCCGCGGCCGACTCGAGCACCTCGTCGAGGTGGTAGCGGTCCGCGGCGTCATGGTCGGACGCCATCGCGAAGCCGCGGCGGCCGAGGGAATCGTAGTAGCCGAGGTCGGGCCCGCCGCGCCGCAGGCGGCGGGCCTCGATGTACTGGGGGAACAGGCCGGTCAGCCAGAGGGCGTAGTTGCCGAGGTGGACCATCACCCGGAAGCGGCGCTCGCCCTGGGTGGCCTCGAGGTCGGCGAGGATGTCCACGAGGTAGCGGTGGCAGTGGTCGTCGTTCCAGTCCACCCGCGCCGCCCGGTCCCGGCGGCCGAATTCCGCGAGCAGCGCCGCGACGTAATCCGCCAGCTCGCGCTGGTCCACCCCGGCCTCCAGCAGCGCCCGGCGCACCAGCACGTAGAGGAACAGCGCCTCGCTGGGAGCCAGGAGCGTGCGCACCGCCAGCAGCCGTTCCGCCAGCTCCGGTGCGTCCAGCAGCAGGTCCGGACCCTCGGCCTCGAGCTGGCGCTCGACGCTGGCGCGCCGGCTGGCCGAGCCGCGGCTCAGCAGCAGGATGACCAGGTCGAGATCCCGCGCGGACAGCCGCCCGCGCATGTTGGCGAGGATCATGCGCTCCGCTCCGACGACGAGGTGGCCATGAACGGGGACCGGCCGGATCTGCTCCCGGCCCTGGCGCGCGTCCTGGCCGGCACGCTGCGCCCTCCTTCAGTACTCGACCGGCTCCTCCCGGAAGTCAAGGCATCTTTCGGGCCAGTGGCGCTCCGGGCGGCGTTGCTCGACGAGCAGGGACACGTCGAGAGTGCCAAGGGCGACGCGGATCCGGCCCTGGATGCCATCCTGCGACGTGCCCTCCAGAGTGGGACGCCGGTGACCGGCGGCCCCGACACGCCCGAGCTCCTCGCGATTCCGTTCGCCGGCCGGCAGCAGTTGCTCGGCGGCATCGCCCTCCGGCTGCCGCGCCCCGCGACTCCCCAGGATGCCGGGGCGCTCGAGACAGTAGCCGCCCTGGTGGCTGTGGCCCTCGAAGGGGCCCGTCTTGCCACCGCCGCGGAGCGCCGGGCGGCGAGCTGGGAGGGCGCGGTGGACGCGGTGGGGCTCGCGCTCTGCGTCCTGGACCCGGCCGGGCGGGTGGAATTCGTGACGCCCGCCTTCTCCACCCTGCTGGGCGCGCCCGCCCCGGCCCTCGCGGGCCGCCCCTGGCCGGACCTCCTCCCGCCTGCCTGGCACGCGCCCCTGCGCGATGCGCTCTTTGGCACGCCGCCGCAGGGGATCGAGGTGCACCATGGCGGGCGGGTGCTCGCCGCCTCGGTCTTCCGCACCGTCGAGGGCGGACGCACCGTGCTCCGCCTGGAGGACGAGACCGATCGCCGGGGGCTGCAGGACCGCCTGATCCAGGCCGAGAAGCTCTCCGCGATCGGCCAGCTCATCGCCGGTGTGGCGCACGACCTGAACAACCCGCTCACCTCGGTGGTGGGCTTCGCCGATTTCCTTGCCGAGGCGGCCGAGACCCCGCCCCGCATCCGGGAACCGCTCCGGGTCATCCAGCAGGAGGCCGAGCGCGCCTCCAAGATCGTGAAGAACCTGCTGAGCTTCGCGCGGCGCCAGGAGACGCGGCAGCCCACCGGGCTGGGCCCGATGCTCGAGGCCACGCTGGGGCTGTTCCGGAATCACCTGGTCGCAGACCGCGTGGCGCTGGAGAGCGAGCTGGCCGACGATCTGCCGGACCTGGACCTCAACCCGAACCAGATCCAGCAGGTGTTCGTGAACCTGATCCAGAACGCCCAGCAGGCGATCGTCTCCACCGGGCGCCCGGGCACCATCCGGCTCACTGCCCGCCGCTGGATGGACGGCGTCGCGGTGGAGGTGGAGGACGATGGCTGCGGCATGGATCCCGGGACCGCGGCGCGCGTCTTCGAGCCGTTCTTTACCACCAAGCCGGAGGGCCAGGGCACCGGGCTCGGGCTGTCCATCAGCCAGGGCATCGTGAAGGAGCATGGCGGGCGGATCACCTACCGGCCCCGTGCCGGTGGTGGCGCCACCTTCGTCGTGGAGCTGCCGGGCCCGACCGACGACCGCCCCGCCCCGGCCGCGACCCCCGCCCACATGCCGGTGCGGGCCCTGCGAGTGCTGGTGGTGGACGATGAGCAGCACATCCTTCACTACATGCGCGCCACGCTGGAGGCGTGGGGGCACACCGTCACCACCGCCGCCGATGGCGAGGCGGCCCTGGCCCTGGCAATCGGCGAGCCCTACGACCTGATCCTCTCCGACCTCCGGATGCCGCGGCTGGGCGGGCGGGAGTTCTTCGAGGCGCTGCGGCGCGAGGCGCCGGCCGCCGCAGGCCGGGTGGCGTTCAGCACCGGCGACACCGTCCGCGACGACACCCTCCGGTTCCTCGCCGAGCACGGCCGCCCCTGCCTGCACAAGCCGTTCAGCCTCTCGGAGCTGCGCAGCCTGCTGCGCGATGCCGCCCGGGGATGACATCCGTGCCGGTGTTTCACCTCGCCCGCGGCCGCGAGTGGCGCGGCGGGGAGCGCCAGGTCTGGCTGCTGGCGCGGGCGCAGTGGACGGGCCAGGAGGTGCTCCCACGGGTGGCCACCGCCGGGGGCGGGCGCCTGGCCCGAGCGCTCCGCAGCAGCGGGGTGCCGGTGGCCCCCCTGCCCTGGCGCCTGGCTCACGACCCCCGCGGCCTGTGGCGCCTTGCCGGCGAGCTCGAGGCGGCGATCCGCCGGGGACCGGTCTCTCCACTGCTGCACGCGCACGACTCCCACGCGCTCGCCTTCGCCCTGCTGGTGGGCCGGCGCTACCGCCTCCCGGTCGTCGCGACGCGGCGGAGCATGTCGCCCCCCGGCCGCCTCTGGCGGCGCCCCGCCCGGGTGATCGCACTGAGTGAGGCGGTGGCCGGCGCCTGCCGGGCCGCCGGCATCCCCGCGGGCCGCCTGCACGTCATCCCGTCCGCGGTGGACCCCGCCGTGCTCGATGCCCCAGCCGCGCTGGCGGCGGACCCGTCCCGGCCCGGGATCCTCGCAGTCGGGGCACTCACCGCGGAGAAGGGGCACCGGACGCTGGTGGAGGCGTTCGCGCAGGTGGTGTCGCGGCACCCCGGGTGCCGGCTGGTGCTGGTGGGCGAAGGCCCGGAGCGGCCGGCCCTCGAGCAGCTGGCGCGCCGGCTGGGCGTGGCGCGCAGCGTGGAGCTGACGGGCGAGCTGCCGTCCGCGCTCCCCCGCTTCGCTACCGCCAGCCTGCTGGTCCAGCCGTCCCACCGCGAGGCGCTGGGCACCGCGGTGCTCGAGGCAATGGCCCTGGGCGTGCCGGTCGTCGCCAGCGCCACCGGCGGGCTGGCGGAGGTGGCCACGCCCGACCGTGCCCTGGCGGTGCCGCCGGGCGATCCCGCCGCGCTGGCCGCGGCCATCCTCGCGGTGCTGGGCGACCCGGCCGCCGCCCGGGCCAGGGCCGGGGCCGCACGGCGCTTCGCGCGGGCGCTCACCCCGGACGGAGTGGCCGCGCAGGTGGCGGCCGTGTATCGTTCGGCCCTACGCCAGCCCTGAGCGCCATGCTGTACTTGTGCATACCCAGCCACAACGAGGCCGAAACCGTCGGCCTGCTGCTGTGGAAGATCCGGAAGACCCTCCAGGCCACCACCCGCGAGTACGAGATCCTCGTCGCGGACGACGGCTCCACCGACGCCACCGCGGAGGTGCTCGAGCCGTACACCAAGGCGCTGCCCCTCACCGTGGTGCGCCATGGCGAGCGGGTCGGCGCCGCCCGTTCGGTGGAGGAACTGCTCCGCCTGGCGATGGAGCGCACCGATCGCCCCAAGCGCGACGCCGCGATCGTCCTGCACGCCGATTTCGCCCACGGCCCCGAGTACCTGCCCGAAATCGCGCGGCGCCTGGACAGCGGCGCCGACCTGGTGGTGACGCAGGCCACACTCCAGGGGGAGTCCCGGCGCGCGGCACGGCTCCTGCGCAAGCATGCCAGATGGCTGCTCAGGGGCGTGAAAGTGTCCGGCGTGCGAGACATCTGCTCCGGCTACGTCGCCGTCAGGCTGGTCACGCTGCGGAACGCCCTGCGGGCGCAGGAAGGCCCGCTCCTCTCCACCGAGGGCTGGGCCGCCAATGCTGAACTGATCGCCCGGCTGGCACGGGAGGCGCGCCGCGTCGAGACAGTGGACGTGACCGAGCGCGTGGATCTCCGCCAGCGGGCCAGCCGCATCGACCCCTGGCCCCTGGCCAGGGAACTCTGGCGGGTGGGTGGCCGGCTCCGGATCAAGGGGCGGCCCCAGGCGGACGTCCGGCGCGGGCCGGGGGCCCGCCCCGCCGACGAACCGGAGCTGGAGGAAGTCACCAAATGAAGCTCATTCCCCTCGCCCTCCTCGCCGGCCTCACGCTGGGCGCCACGGCGCCCCGGTCCGCCGGGCCCGCGCCCCATGCGAGCTATCCCTTCGCCGTCGGCGAGCGGTTCCAGTATTCCGCCAAGCTCGGGTTCCTCCGGCTCGGCACCGCGTGGATGTCGGTCAACGGGCTGGACACCGTGCGCGGTCACGAGAGCTTCATCTTCGAGTTCGGGCTGGAGGCGTCGGCCCCGTTCTACAAGGCCCGCAATGTCCTCAAGTCGTGGACCGGCACCGAGGACCTGATCTCCCGCCGGTTCCACCAGGACCTGGTGGAGAACGGCAAGGAGCGGCCGCGCTACTACGAGATCTATCCGGACTCGCAGGTCTTCGACCAGGAACAGCGGCCCGGCCCCAAGCCCTCGGTCAGCGACCCGCTCGACGACGCGGCGTTCTTCTACTTCCTGCGGACGCTCGACCTCGAGGTCGGCAAGACCTACAAGTACGACCGCTACTTCCGGAAGGAGCTGAACCCGGTGGTCATCAAGGTGATCAAGCGGGAGAAGCTCGAGATGCCGGACGGCAAGGACGTCTCCTGCCTGGTGCTCAACCCGGTGGTCGGCGAGGATGGCGTGTTCGCCCCGCGGGCGCAGGCCCAGCTGTGGATCACCGACGACGAGCACCGCATCCCGGTGCAGATCCGGTCCAAGCTTCCCTTCGGCACGGTGACCCTCCGGCTGGAGAAGATCGGCGGGGAGTCCGGCGACTCGTGACCGACTACCGCGAGCCGGACCTGGGGCGGGTCCGCACGGTGCCCATCGGCACCCGCCCCAACAAGGTCGACCGGTCCCTGCTCGCGAGTCCCCCCGGCGCCGACCCGTCCTTCGCAGGCTTCCTCGACAGCCTGCCGCACGTCCTCGCGGCCGACCACCTTCGACGGGTGGCGGCCGCGATCGCTTCCGCCGCCCGCGACCGGCGCGGCGTCGTCGCGCTGGTGGGCGGCCACGTCATCAAGGTGGGCCTCGGCCCCCTGCTCGTGGACTGGGTGAAGGAAGGCATCCTCACCCATGTCGCCATGAACGGCGCGGCAGCCATCCACGACTTCGAGCTGGCTGCGTTCGGCGGAACGAGTGAAGAGGTCGAGCGCGGGCTGGTGGACGGGACCTTCGGGATGGCCGAGGAAACCGGTGCGGAGATGAACCGGGGGATCAGCGCCGCGCACGCGGCAGGTCAGGGCCTGGGTGAGGGCCTGGCCGCTGCCCTTGCCGCCCGCACCGAACTGCCGGGCACCGACTGCTCCGTCCTGCTGGCGTGCCGCGCGGCGGGGGTCCCGGTGACGGTCCACGCCGCGATCGGCGCCGAGATCATCCACCAGCACCCGCTGGCCGACGGCGCGGCGCTCGGCGCCACCAGCCACCTCGACTTCCGGCGGCTGGCCGGATCGCTGCCCGACCTGCACCAGGGCGGCGTGGTCCTCAACTTGGGGAGCGCAGTGGTGCTGCCCGAGGTGTTCCTCAAGGCCCTCACCATCGCCCGGAACCTCGGGGCCGGTCGGCCCCAGGAATTCCTGGCCGCCGACTTCGACATGATCCGGCACTACCGCCCCCGGATGAACGTGGTGGAACGTCCCACCCGCGCCGGCGGCACCGGCATCCTCCTCACCGGGCACCACGAGATCATGCTCCCCCTGCTCGCCTGGGCCGTCCGGTCCCGCCGGACGGCGGGCTAGGCAGGGCTGCCCGAAACGCCGGCGGGCGGGCACCCCGAGGAGTACCCGCCCGCCACCCTACATTAATGTGCTGGCCTGCGGCCGATCAGAAGCTGGAGCTGGGCTTGCCGGAGATGGTCTCCTTGACCTTGTCCGCGGTCCCCGGGGCGACCACCCGGAGCACCAGGTAGACCATGAAGCCCAGGAACGCCAGCCACAGCAGCTTCCCGAACAGCCCCACCACGATTCCGAACAGCCCGAACACCAGCTGCAGGGCGACCCAGGCCACCACCGCCAGGACGGCGAACCCGATCAGATTCCGGAACATGCTATTTTCCTCCAGCGGGAGACGGACACAGTGCCCAGTACGGCGGACGTTCCAGAAAGTTTCCTGACGGGAAGCCCGTGACCCAGGTTCATGACGTCATCGTTGTCGGCGGAGGCCCGGTGGGCGCTGCGTGCGCCCGGGAGCTCGCCAACTCCGGCCGTAAGGTACTGCTGCTCGACCGCGGTGGCGACGACGGCGAGGGCTGGCGCGCCGCCGCGGGGATGCTCTCCGCCCAGGCCGGCGCCCATGGCGAGGATCCGCTCTTCGAGCTCGGCATGGCCGGGCGCGAGTTGTACGTGGAGCTCGCGCCGGCGCTCAAGGACAGCACCGGGATCGACATCGGGTTGTGGCAGGAGGGCATCGTCCGCGTGGCAGGTACCGACGCGGACGCCGCCTACCTTCGCACCCAGGTGGCGTGGCAGCGGCAGCAGGGCCACACCTGCGACTGGTTCGATGCCGCCGAGGTGAAGACCCGCTGGCCCTGGCTCGGTGCCAGCCAGGGCGCGCTGTGGGCGCCGCGTGACGCGGCGCTGCATCCGGTCCGCCTGGTGGAGGCGCTCGTGGCGGACGCCGAGCGCCTCGGCGTGACCGTGGTGCGGGACCAGGGCGTCGGGGTGGAACGCCGCGGCGACCGGGTCATCGGCGTCACCGGGCGGGAGGTCTACCAGGCAGCGGACGTCATCATCGCGGCGGGGCCGTGGTCGCGGCTGATCACCGGGCTCCCCCGCCCGCTCTCGGTGGAACCGATCCGGGGACAGATGGCGGCGCTCGCCTGGCCCGAGGGGGTGCCGAAGGCGATCGTGCTGGGCCGCAACTGCTACGTCGCGGCGCGCGACGGCGAGGCGGTCATCGGCAGCACCATGGAGCATGCCGGCTTCCTGCCGGAAGTGACCGCGGCGGGGCTGGCAGATCTCTTCACCGGCGCGAGCACCCTGTTCCCCGCCCTGGCCGGCGGCGAGGTGGTGCGGACCTGGGCGGGGCTCCGCCCGGTGACGCCCGACGGGCTCCCGATCATCGGCCGCGAGCCGCGGCTGCAGGGGCTCTGGTACGCGGCGGGCCATGGCCGGAACGGGATCCTGCTGGCCGCGATCACCGCCGTGATCCTGCAGCGGATGCTCAACGGCGAAAACGACATCGAACACCTCGCCGCCTTCCGCCCCGAGCGCTTCTGGGAGTGGTGATCCGCGGCAACGTTCCGCCGCGCCCACCCGCCTGAGCTCCGCACCCGCCGCTAGACTCACCGCACCAGCTCCCGACCACCCACCCGCACGCCACGGGCCGCCCGCCCGCGCGCTACTACGCGCGTGGATCCGCAACGGATGGCCCCGACCCGCCCGACATCCGAACCCTGGTGAGCGCCGTAGCCGAGGTGCGACGGGAACCCCATGGTCCCGCGCGCCCAGGGACCCGTTCCATGGTCCCCGAACCCTCACCCAGGAGTCATCCCTATGCTGCGCTGGCGCACGCGATCGCGCTTCCAGCGGCTGGCCATCCTGCTCGCGGTCACCGGCGCCCTCGCCGGCAGCGCGGGCGTGATGGCGGCATCGGACCACCAGGACACGCCGCTGGTGGAACTCAACCCCCGCATGGACCTCACCGATGTGTACGCCTTCCCCGGGTCGGCGCCGGGCCGGATCGTGCTGGTGATGAACACCAGCGCCTTCCTGACGCCGGGGCAGACGCCCACCGCGGCGTTCGACCCGAACATCCTCTACCAGTTCAAGGTGGACAACGATGGCGATGCCCTCGAGGACCGGGTGATCCAGGTCAGCTTCGAGGGCGCCGGCACCAACCAGAAGGTGGTGGTTCGCGGGCCGGCCGCACCGAAGGTCACCGGCGCGATGATGAACGTGGTGGACCAGGCGGCCCCGGTGCTGCGTGGTGGCTTCAACCAGGCCTTCGGCAGTGCGACGGGGATCCAGGCCTTCGCCGGGCCGCGTGACGATCCGTTCTTCATCGACCTCGAGGCGGCGTTCTGCATCCTGCCCGACCGCCGGCCCGCCTCCGGCCCCCTCTCGCAACCCTGCGCCCTGCCCAGCGTCGGCTTCCGGCCGGCGGGCCAGGCCGTCAACTACGTGAACGGCTTCAACGTGCTCTCGATCGTCGTGGAGCTGCCCTCGGCGCTGCTGGAGAACGGTGCGCCCGGCAAGCTCGGCATCTGGGGCACCCTGAGCCGCTGACCCTCGACCACGGAGACCTTCCCTCATGCGTTCCCGACTGTGCCTGCTCGCCCTCGCCCTGGTGGTGGCGGCCTGCAGTGACGACGCCTCGACCGGCACCGGTCCCGGCAAGACCACGACCTACAACCAGGTCCAGCGGCTGGGCAACCCGCTGGTGAGCGAGGTGCTGCTCGACAAGCGGAGCCATCCGACCCATGGGACCATCGGCCCCGACCAGGACGCCGCGCTGCTGGGCCCGGAGATCTTCGGCCACCTGGTGCTCGGCTCGCCCACCACATTCGCCGGGCGCGACAGCGCCTACGTGGGTGTGCTGGCCAGCGTGCTGCTGCCGGACATGCTGGTGGTGCAGACCGACAAGGACCCGGCCACGGCCAGCTGGCTCAACTGGGTCGGCGTACCGCCGCTCGCCAACGGCTGGGGCGGGCGCAAGCTCGACGACGACGTCACCGACCTGGCGCTCCTGGCGGTGTTCGGCGACCCGTTCGGCGCCGACCCGTCACACACCACGCCGGCGCTCACGACCGACAACGTGGCGAGCGATTCGCCGTTCCTCTCCACCTTCCCGTATCTCGCCCCGCCCAACTGACCCGGGCGGGTCCGGTGCCCCACCCCGGGGCGCCGGGCCCGTGCCGGGCCTGGAGTCGCCCTGATGCGCCTCGCCCTCCTCGGCAGCACTGCCGTCGCCCTGCTCGGTGCGCTCGCCTTCGGGGCTCACCGTCCGGCCCCTGCACCCGTGCCCGCTCCCCCACCAGCCAGCGTGCGCGAGGTCGACATCCGCTTCTTCGAGGCCCGGGTGGCGCGCGATCCCTACGGGGCTCGCGATCGCGCCATGCTCGCCGCGCTGTACCTCGATCGCGCCCGCAAGGATGGCGGGGAGCCGGACCTGGAACGGGCGGAGGCGCTCGCCCGGGCCAGCCTGCGCACCCGGAGCGCACACAACGACGGCGCGGTGGCGGTGCTCGCCAGCAGCCTCATGGCGCAGCATCGGTTTATCGAGGCCCATGCGCTGGTCGCCGCGGAGGTGGCGCGCGACTCCTCGGACCTGGTCGTGCGTTCCACGCTGGGGGAGATCGCCCTCGAGCTGGGCCGCTACGCCGAGGCCGACGGGCTGTTCGGGCCGCTGGGCCTCTCGCGCCTTTCCGCCGGCGTCGGGCCACGGTACGCGCGCTGGCTGGAGCTCAGCGGCCGGAGCGGGGCCGCGCGCGACCTGCTGGACAGCCTCCGCGCCCGCGCGGCCGCGGGATTCCGTCCGGCGCCGGAGCAGCTGGCCTGGTTCGACCTGCGGCTGGGCGAACTCTCGGCGAAGAACGGCCGTCCCGACCTCGCCCGCGCCGCGTACGCCCGCGGCCTCCGACTCGTGCCCGACGACGCCCGGCTGCTCACCGCGCTTGGCCGGGTGCTGCTGGACGACGGCGATGCTGACTCGGCCACGGCCGTGGCGGAGCGCGCGCTGGGCATCCGGGTCGACCCCGCGACGCTGATCCTGCTGGCCGAGAGCCGCGAGGCGAGAGGCGACCGCACCGGCGCGGAGGAGGCGGCCCGTGCGGTCGAGGCCGCGGTCTCCCGTGCCGGGGCCGGCTTCCACCGCCTGTGGGGTCTCTTCCTGCTGGATCACGATCGTCGGGTCGCGATGGTCCGCGACCGGGCCCTGGCCGACCTGGCCACCCGGCGGGACATCTACGGCCTCGACCTCGCGGCCTGGGCGCTGTACCACGACGGCCAACCCGCCGCCGCCGCACCGCTCGCCGCGGAAGCCCTGCAGCGCGGCGTGCGCGATGCGTCGCTGTACGATCACGCCGCGCGCATCGCGCTCGCACTGGGAGACTCCGCGCTCGCGCGCGAGCGCCTGCAGGAAGCGCTGGCCATCGACGCCGGCTTCGCCCCGCGCGGACGCCCGTCGCCCACCGCGCTCCTTGCCGCCCTGGGCGCCCCGTGATCCGCCCGCTCGCGCTCGCGCTGGCGCTGCTGGCGCACCCGCTGCACAGCACCCACACCCTCATCCGCGCGGGCGCGGGCGGCCGGGTGGAGGTGACGCTGCGCGGCTTCACCGCGGACCTGCGGCGCGCCGTGGCGGCGGCAGAAGGCGCGGCGAGCGACTCGGCGCTGGCGCGCTACGTCGGCGGCCGGCTCCGGATCCAGCCGCCCGGCGCGGCACCGCTGGTGCTGCGGCTCCTCCGCCGCGCCGTGGACGGCGACGCGACGATCCTGACCTTCGACGCCGGCCCGGGGGCGGCGCCGCGGGGTACCCGGGTCCGCCAGGCCATGCTCATGGAGCTGTTTGACGACCAGGTGAACGTGGTGCAGCTGGAGGGACCGGCGGGCTCCGCCAGCCTGCTGTTCCTCTCCGGTGACGGCGAGAAGCGGCTCGACTGACCCCGACCCGGGAGGCTTGTGTCGCACTCGGACCGCGGGCTATCCTGATGCAGGCCGGCGCCATGGTGGCCGCGGCTCCCCTCGTCGCCCTGCGGTGGATGTCCGAACGCGCTGCCCCCTCCCGAGACGCCGACCTCGTCCTGCGCATGGCCCAGGGCGATGAGCGTGCGCTGGGCCAGCTCTACGACCGGCACGGCCAGGTGGCATACACCGTGGCCTTCCGGGTCGTCGGTGAGCGGGCCGACGCCGAGGAGGTGGTGGCGGCGACCTTCACCCAGGCGTGGCGGGAGGCGGCCCGCTTCGAGGCGGGCCGCGGCTCGGTGGCGGCGTGGCTCACGATGATCGCCCGGAGCCGTGCGCTCGACCTGGCGCGCTCCCGCTCCCGCCGGGTGCGCATCACCGACACCGCCGCCCGCTCCGCGGCGGACGCCGCACCGGCGATGAGCCAGGGCTTCGCCGCGCCGAGCGCGGGGCTGGAGCAGGAGGAGCGGAGCCGCGCGGTGAGCGCTGCCCTGGCCCAGCTCTCCGCCCCGCAGCGCGCCGCCATCGAGCTGGCGTATTACGAAGGCCTCTCGCAGTCCGAGATCGCCAGCCGGCTGCAGGAGCCGCTCGGCACCATCAAGACCCGGATGCGGCTCGGCATGCAGAAGCTGCGCGAGACCCTGCGGCCGTACTACTTCGAGGGGGCATCGTGACCCGCGGCCCGGACGACCTGCGCGACCTCGCCGCGGCCTACGCCCTCGGCGCCCTGGAGCCCGACGAGGCCCGCGCCTTCGAGGCTGCGATGGCCGCCTCGCCGGAGCTGGCCCGCGAGGTCGCCGAGTACCGTGAGGTCAACGCCCTGGTGGCGCTGGATGCCACCGCCCAGCCGGCACCGGACCTGCGCGCCCGGGTCCTGGCGCGCGCCCTGCAACCCGCGCAGCCGGCGGTCCTGGCGCCGCGGCGGGACCAGCCCTGGCTGCGCCTGGCCCTGGCCGCATCGGTGACCGGGATGCTCGCGGTGTCCGCCGGCTGGTGGTCCACCCGTACCCAGCTGGTGCGGCGCGACGCGACGATCGCGGCCCTGCAGGACACGCTGCAGGCGCGGGACCAGCGGCTCACCCTGCGCGAATCGGAACTCAACGCCATCCTGGACCCGAACGTCCTGCTTGCCCGCCTGGGCGATCCCGGCACGCCCCAGCCGGTGGTGCAGCTGTTCTGGAACCAGAAGTCACACCAGCTCCTGCTGCACGCCTTCCAGCTCAAGCCGGCCGCGGCGCGCCGGGCCTACCAGCTCTGGTTCATCCCCAGGCAGGGCGCGCCGATCGCCTCGATCACGTTCAACACCGAGAACGGCGGGCACGGCCTGGTGCAGGCGATCCCGGTGCCGACGGGGCTCGAGCTGCAGGCGGCCGCGATCACCGAAGAGCCCGACGGCGGGTCCCCCCAGCCCACCACGCCGATCCTCCTGCTTGGCCCCCTGCCCGCCGCGGAGTCCTGAGTGCGGTGGCGGCTGCTGGCCCTCCTCACCAGCGCGGCGCTGCCGCTGGCCGGCCAGGCCGGCGGAGACCTGGCACGCGAGCGCGCCGAGTTCGCCGCGTGGCTGGCCGGCGACGCCCTGTCACCCTACGCGGCGGTGGGATTGCAGCCGGTGGGGGCCGGCCTGAGCATCGGACCCGAGCCGGCCGATCTGCCGCTGCCCGGCGTGCCGCACGGCTCCATCACGGAGGATGGCCGGGTGGTGGCGCTCACCACCGGTTCCGGGCGGCGCGTGCTGCCCCGGCTCCGGGCCGTGGCGCTCGGCGCGGAGGCGCGGCTGGTGGTCGGGGGCGTCGCGGGGCGCGCGACGGTCGCGGCGTTCTCCAGCGTGCGCGCAGTGCATCCGCCGGCCTGGTACCCGCCGGACGCGGCGTTCCGGAGCGAGGTGACACTGGAGCGCCCCGAGCGGCGCGATGGCTTCCGGGTGCTGGGGCTCGACGGATTCGAAACCGAGGCGCAGGAGGTGGGCCTGGTGCGGGTCCGCGTCGCGGGGACCGAGGCACGCCTCCGGGTGTACCGGATGGGACGGGCCGACGACGACGAGGCCCCGTTGCAGGTCTTCTTCCGGGACGCCACGAACGGGCACGGCACCTACCCCGCCGGCCGGTTCGTGGAGCTGGTGTCCCTGGGCGGTGGCCGCTACGAGCTGGACCTCAACCGCGCGCGCAATCCCTTCTGCGCCTACAGCTCGGTGTATCCCTGCCCGGCGCCGTGGCCGGGCAACACCATCCCCGCGGCGGTCACCGCCGGCGAGCGCTACGAGGCGGCGCCATGATCGCCGCGGCGCTGCTCCTGGTGGCCGCCGGCGCGCACCCCGACCTCCGCGGGCCGTGGCGCGCGGCGCTCGACCTCGCGGGCGGGACGCTCGAGTTCCACCTGCAGTTCACCGCGGATGGCGGCGGGACGCTCTGCAACGGTCCCAGCTGCGAGCCGTTCTCGGCGGTGCGCTGGGAGGGCGACAGCCTGGTGCTCGAGCTGGGCGACTACGCCGCCTCGATCGCGGCGGTGGCCCGCGGTGACTCGCTCATCGGGCGCTATCACAACGTGGGCCGGCGCGGCCCGCGCACCATCCCGTTCCGCGCCGCGCGCGGCGGGTGGCACGGTACCGCGGCCGACGCGGCACTCCTGGGCAAGTGGGACGCCTGGTTCCTGAGCGGCTTCGACCAGTCACCGCGGGTGCTCGAGTTCCGCAACGGCGCGCTCGGGCTCGAGGGCGCGGTGATCACCAACTCCGGCGACTACGGCCTGTTCGCCGGGGGCGCGGTGGGCGACAGCTTCGCGATCGCCCACTTCGACGGGTCGTTCGTGTACCTGCTGGCGGGGCGGCTGCACGGCGACACGCTGCGGGGCACCTTCCATGCGGGACTCCGCAGCCGCACCGACTTCGTGGCGACCCGGTCCACCGGCGCGCCGCACCTCACGCCGCCCACCGAGGTCACCCGGGCGGACACCAGCGGGCCGCTCACCGGCACCTTCCCCGACCTCGAGGGCCGGCCGGTGGCGCTGGATGGCGCGGCGTTCCGCGGCAAGGTGGTGCTGGTGGACCTGTTCGGGACCTGGTGCCCCACCTGCCACGAGGCGGCGCCCGCGCTGGTCCAGCTCTACCGGGACTACCACGCGCGGGGGCTGGAGATCGTGGGCGTCGCCTTCGAGGTCACCGGCGACTCGGCGCAGGACGCGCCCCTGGTGCGCCGCTATCGCGACAAGTTCGGGATCCCGTTCCCGCTGCTGCTCGGCGGCGTGAGCGAGACCGATGCGGTCAGCGCCGTCTTCCCCCAGCTGGACGGGTTCACCGCGTATCCGACCACGCTGTTCGTGGGGCGGGATGGGCGGGTGCGGCGGGTGCACGCCGGCTTCTACGGCCCGGCGACGGGGCCGGCGCATGCGGCGCTGGTGGCGGAGTTCCGGCGGGAGGTGGAGCGACTGCTGGCGGAGCCGCCGCCCTCCTGATCAGGGCGCGGCGGCCTTCAGGACCAGGGCCGGACGGGTCGCCTCGCGATCCACCTTGAGGCCGATCCACTCGCCGCGGAGCGCGTGGTTCGGCACGCCGCAGAGGAGCCAGTACCACCCCGCCTGGTCGGCGGTGAAGGTGGTGACGTCCCGCTGGCCCACCTTGAGCCCGGTGGTCACCGCCCGGCTCATCGCATTGTCGAGCGCGGGGCGCCCGCCCTCGAGCGGCAGTTTCTCCCGCTCGGCCATCAGCACCAGGCTGTGCACCTGGGCGCTGTCCCGGTTCACCCAGGTCCATTTCACCGTCCAGTCGAGCGGCACCACCAGCTGCGCCGCGCCGTGCTCCAGCCCGTTGAGCGTGGCGATGCCGTCGGGGCCGCCGGGACGGGCCTCGAGGGTGAGGCTGACGGTGCGCCCCGCCGAATCGACGCTGATCCAGTCGGGGAGGTCCTGGGCCGCGAGCGGCGCCGCGACGAGGGCAAGGAGGGCCAGCCAGCAACGGCGCACCACGGGTGCTCCTGGATGAATGGGGTCATGGCGCTTTCTGCGCTCGAACGATAATGTATGCATTCCTCCGCCCCTCCCCCAACCCCCGGAGCCCATCGATGGCCGGTCTGCTCGACCGTGAACGCATCGTCGCCCCTCCCGGATTCAATCGCTGGCTGGTGCCGCCGGCGGCGCTCGCGATTCACCTCTCCATCGGCCAGGCGTACGCCTACAGCGTCTTCAAGCTGCCGCTGACCCGCGCGCTCGGCATCACGGCGCCCGGCCCGGGCGACTGGAGCCAGACCCAGATCGCCCTGGTGTTCACCATCTTCATCGCCTGCCTCGGCGTCTCGGCGGCGCTGTTCGGCCGCTGGCTGGAGCGGGTGGGTCCCCGGCGCGCGGGGGTGATGGCGGCGTTCTGCTGGGGTGGCGGGTACCTGATCTCCGCCCTCGGGGTGAAGACCCACCAGCTGTGGCTGCTGTACCTCGGGAACGGCGTGATCGGCGGCTGCGGACTCGGGCTGGGCTACATCTCGCCGGTGTCCACCCTGATCAAGTGGTTCCCCGACCGCCGCGGGATGGCCACCGGCATGGCGATCATGGGCTTCGGGGGCGGCGCGATGATCGGCGCCCCGCTGGCCGATGCGCTGATGAAGCACTTCCAGAGCCCCACCTCGGTCGGCGTGGCCGAGACCTTCGTCACGATGGGGCTGATCTACTTCGTCGCGATGCTGGCGGGCGCCTTCGCCTACCGCATCCCGGCGCCCGACTGGAAGCCGGCCGGCTGGGTGCCCAAGGCTTCCGCGGGCCGGATGGTGACCCAACGGCACGTGCACGTGCGCGAGGCGTGGAAGACCCCCCAGTTCATCCTGCTGTGGATCGTGCTCTGCACCAACGTGAGCGCGGGCATCGGTGTGCTGGAGCAGGCCTCGCCGATGATCCAGGAGTTCTTCAAGGGGCGGGTCACCGCCTCGGCGGCGGCGGGCTTCGTGGGGCTGCTCTCGCTGGCCAACATCGCCGGGCGGATCGGCTGGGCCAGCCTGTCGGACAAGATCGGCCGCAAGGCAACCTACTTCGCGTTCTTCATCCTGGGGATCGTGCTGTACTGCGCGGTGCCGGCCGCGGGCCGGTCGGGGAACGTGCCGCTGTTCGTCGCGATTTTCTGCATCATCCTGACCATGTACGGCGGCGGCTTCGCCACCATCCCGGCGTACCTGGCGGACATGTTCGGCACCCAGTTCGTGGGCGCCATCCACGGCCGGCTGCTGACCGCCTGGTCCACCGCGGGCGTGGTGGGCCCGTTGCTGATGAACGAGCTGCGGCAGCACCAGGTGGACGCCGGGGTGGCCCCGGCCGACGCCTACAACACCACGATGTACATCCTCGCCGGCCTGCTGGCGGTGGGGCTGGTGGCGAACTTCCTGGTCCGCCCGGTGGCCGACCGCTATTTCATGAACGACGACGAGCTCGCCGCGGCGCAGCGGCAGGGCCACTGAGGAGGGCGCCATGGCACAACCGCCGGAGGCGCAGGACCCCACGCCGGGCCAGTGGCCGCTGGTCATCGTGGCCTGGCTGCTGGTGGGGATCCCGCTCGCGTGGGGCGTGTTCCAGACAATGAAGAAGGCGGCGCTGCTCTTCCGTTAGCCCCGGGTGCGCTTGACGGCGTGCCCGGCCGCCCCTAGTGTCAGTGTTCGCTGTTCCTTCCCGGAACCCGCCGCGCGGCCGGCGCGCGGGGTCCCCAGCAGATGCAAGCCCCGCCCGTGCGGGCGGTGACGTGACCCGTCGGATCCGCAGTCCTACCGTCTTTTACCAGGAGACCGAGTCCATGCGTAGGCAGACGCCATGGAGTCTGTCGCTCGTGCTGCTTGCAGCCGGCGCGACTACTCTCACCGCCCAGGGCAATTGGACGACCTACGGCGGGAACGACTGGAACCAGCGCTACTCGACGCTGGCCCAGATCAACACCACCAACGTGCGCAACATGGTGCCGCGGATGGTGTTCCAGACCGGCATCAGCCGGCTGGGCTCGTTCGAGAACACCCCGGTCGTGGTGGACAACATGATGTACGTCACCACGCCCTACAACACCGCGATCGCGTACGACCTCTCCACCGGCAAGCAGGTGTGGCGCTACGAGCACAAGCTCGGCACCACCATCTACTGCTGCGGCCCCAACAACCGCGGCGTCGCGGTGCATGGCCCCCACGTCTACATGGGGACCCTGGACGCCCGGCTGGTGGCGCTCGACCGGATGACCGGCGAGGTGGCCTGGGACATCGAGGTCGCCGATCCGGCGTACGGCTACAGCATCACCCACGCCCCGCTGGTGATCGGCGACAACGTCATCGTCGGCGTCTCCGGCGGTGAGTACGGCATCCGCGGCCACGTGACCGCGTACAACGCCGTGAGCGGCGAGCAGGTGTGGCGCTGGTACTCGATCCCGGCCCCCAAGGGCGACCCGACCTTCGACCCGATCGCCCCGAACGGCTGGTGGGGCACCTGGCCGACCCACACCGCGGACGGCGCCGACCTGCACCG
>CAZYIV010000068.1:0-21131 GCA_964647615.1 uncultured Gemmatimonadaceae bacterium
CGGAACCCATGGCCGCGGGTCGGGCGGGGGGCGCGCGGGTGGGTGCCGACGTCGGCCAGGAACTGGCCGACGAAGGCATCCCCATCGAGAACTGAGGCGCACGATGCCGGAATTCCTGGCGATCGAGCTCGTGGTGCTCGCGAGCGCGATCGGGCTGTGGTTCGAGAACCGGCGTCCGCCGCGGACGCCGCCCGAGCCGTGAGCCGACTGGTCAGCCTCGGGTCCCGCCGCCTGGGCCGCGGGCTCGCGGCCCTCGGCGGAGTGCTGGTGCTCGCGCTCGGGGCCTGGACCGCCGTGGACCAGTCGGTGCCCGAGGTGGGGATCGTGGACGGCTACTGGATGCTCGGCGGCGCCGCGGTCGCGTTCCTCCTCGTGGCCCCCCTGGCGTGGCGGTGGCCGCGGGAGCGGGCCCTGCCCGCCGTCACCGTCGCCACGGCGGTGGGATCCTGGCTGCCGCTGGTGGGGCTCGCGCTGCGGGCCGGCGTGCCGGTGCGCGCCCGGTTGAAGGGCGCCATCTTCTTCAGCAGCGCCGACGTGATCGGCCTCGCGCTGCCGGTGGGCTGCGCCCTGCTGTGGCTGGCCCTGCAGGAGCACCACGACCCTTCCCGCCAGGAGTCGCCATGATGTCACCGCGCCTCGCGACCACCGCCCTGCTGGCCGGTCTGCTGGCCTGCTCGGGGGTGAGCGAGCGGCTGGGTCGCGGCAAGCAGAGCGGCCTCGACTCGGCCGCCCAGGCAGAAAGCACGGCGCTGGCCTCCGCGGCCGATACCATCCGCCGGCCGGTCATCGGCATCGCGGCCGACAGCACCATCGGGTGGCCCGACCTCTCCGCCCGGGTGCGGGCCCGCCCGGAATCGGTGCGTGCGGTGCTGCAGCGGCACGACCGCCAGGTGTCGGTGCTGTTCCTCGATGGCCGCCGCTACCACTCCACCGAGCCCGCCATCGACGACATCATCGCCCTGCTCCACCAGGTGGACCCGAGCGGCCGGATCCTGATCGCCACCGAATGAACGCCCGCGCCGAGGAGCTCGTCAGCCGGCTGGCCCTCGCCCCGCATCCGGAGGGAGGGCACTACCGCGAGCTGTTCCGCAGCCCCCGGACGGTGCAGCCCGCCGACGACCGCCCGCCGCGCAGTGCGCTGACCACCATCCTCTACCTGCTCCCGGCGGGCGCGCACAGTCGGTGGCACCGGGTTGCCTCCGACGAGGTCTGGCACCTGCTCGAGGGCGGGCCGCTCGAGCTGCTGCTCGCGCCGCCCGCGCTCGATCGGGTGGAGCGGATCCGCGCCGGCGCGGCGCTCGCCGCCGAGGGGCCGGTGCAGGTGGCGCCGGCGGGGTGGTGGCAGGCCGCCCGATCCCTGGGCGACTACGCCCTCTGCGGCTGCACCGTCGGGCCGGGGTTCGACTTCGCCGACTTCACCATGCTGCGGGACGATCCGGCCGCCGCCGCGGCGCTCGCGCGACTGAGCCCGGCACTGGCGGCGCTGGCCTGAGGGCCGCCTTCACGCGCCGCGGCAGCCGGGGTACATTGGGATGTCGCCTCACGTTCCGGGGTCATGCCTGATGCCACGCGTCTTCAGCCAGCGTCTGATCGTCACCGACGACGTGATCGACATGAACCGGCACGTGAACAACCTCGCCTACCTGCGCTGGATGCTCGAGGGAGCGATCGCGCATTCCGCCGCGCAGGGCTGGCCGGTGGAGCGGTATGTGGCGCTGGGCCAGTCGTGGGTGGTGCGGTCGCACTTCATCGAGTACCTGAAGCCGGCCCGGCTCGGCGAGGAACTGCTGCTCCTCACCTGGGTGGAGGACCTGGTCAGCCCGCGGTCCCGGCGCCGCTACCGCTTCTGGCGTCCCGCCGACGGCGCGACGATCGCCCGGGCCGACACCCAGTGGGTCTTTGTGGACACCACCCGCGGACGCCCGGCCCCGATCCCCGATGCGCTCGCCACCGCCTTCGAGCTGGTGCCGCCGGGTGAGGATGTCCTCGAGACCGTGGGCCTGGGCCGCCGGACCCCGGAGTCGTGTCCATGACCATTGCCCTCGTTGCCCTCGCCATTGTCCTGCTCAACGTGCCATTCGGGTTCTGGCGTGCGGGCACCCGCAAGTTCTCCCCGGCGTGGTTCGCCGCGGTCCACCTCCCGGTGCCGCTCGCGATCGGGTTGCGCTTCGCCGTGGGTCTCCCCTTCCGCCTCGCCACGCTGCCGCTGTTCGTGGCGGCGTTCTTCGGCGGACAGGCGCTCGGCGCACGGGTGCGCCGGCTGAGCCAGGCATGAGGCGCGCCTTGCTGCTGCTGGCCTGCGGAGCGTGGCTGGCGGGCTGCAGCCCCGACCGTACACCGCCCGCCGAGGCGGGCGCCCCCGTGACGGTGTCGGCGTTCCAGCAGCTGCGCTTCCTGCAGGGCACCTGGCGCGGGACCGGTCCCGCCGCGCCGCCATTCTACGAGAGCTACCTCTTCCTGGACGACTCGACCATCCGCAGCTTCACCTATGCGGACTCCACCCTCGCCCGTGCCGCCGACAGCGCATTCGTGCGGCTGCGCGACGGGCGGGTGCGGCTCGCGGGCGGCGGCGCCGAGTGGCTGGCGCTGAGCTTCGACAGCAGCGGCGTGGCCTTCGCCCCGCTGCACGACGCGGCCAACGCGGTGCGCTGGACGCCCGAGTCGCACGACGCGTGGTGGGCCGAACTGACCTGGGCCAGCGGCAATGGCGCCCCGCGCGCCTATCACATGGAACGCATCGGGTCCTGAGCCCGCAGGCCCGCGACCCGTCCGGCCCCGAGCGGGCCCTTCCCCGGAGTCCCGATGAGGCTGACATCCCTCGCTCTCGCCACGGCCACGCTGCTCTCCGGTTGCGTCGCCTCGAGCGCCACACCGCTCCCCGCCCCGACACCCGCCGCGGTGGAGGCGGAGCCCACCGGCCGTGGCTTCGTGATGCGGGTCACCAGCGGCGAACGGGTCGGGGTGGATGTGGACTGGGCGATCTTTCCCGACGCGAGCTGGCCGCTGGAAGGGCGGCGCGACCGCACCCCGTTCCAGCTCGACCTCCCCTCGGGGCGGGTCGCGGTGGTGGTGCGCCCGACCAACCCGCGCCGCACCCTGGAGGTGACCCTCTACCGGCGGTCCGCGGACGGCTCCCTGAAGGCGCTGGGCCCCGCCAGCGCCGCCCAGCCCATCGGCGTCGTGGTGCTCGAGCCCGGCGACAGCGTGCCCTCGCTCCTGGGGCCTGCCGACGGCGCCCGCATGGCCGGCACCCCGTGAGCGACACCCGGCACTACCTGCTGCTCTACGACGTAGTGCCCGACTACCTCGCACGCCGGGCGCCGCTGCGGGAGGCGCACCTGGCCCTTGGCCGGGCCGCGGTGGAGCGGGGTGAACTGCTGCTGGGCGGCGCGCTCGCCGACCCCGCCGATGGCGCGGTCCTGCTGTTCCAGGGCCCGTCCCCGGCCGCGGCCGAAGCGTTTGCCGCGGCCGATCCGTACGTCCGGGAGGGTCTGGTCACCCGGTGGCAGGTGCGACCCTGGACCACCGTGGTGGGCACCCTCTTGCACACTCCCCGCTGACCCAGGAGGCCTCCACTTCGCCGTCGCCAAGGACACCGTCCGACTTCACACTCTTCTGCAACGGACGCGCGACATGGCAAGCACCAGACGCACTCGCCGTACCCGGGCCACGCGCCCGAAAGTGGCACTCCCCAAGCCCCGGAAAGGGCGCAAGCTCCCCCCGGGCATTGTCCGCCTGGATTACGAGCGGGCCAAGGGCTACATGGTCCGCCTCGCCTACCGGGAAACTCCCGCGGGGTACCGGCCCCGTTTCCGGCGCTACTTCAGCGACGTGAAGTACGGTGGGGCCCGCCGCGCCCTGACGGCAGCGCGCGCCTGGCTCGACCAGGTGGTGCGCACCGGGAAGGTGCCGCCGGACCCGCGCGGCTGAACCCCGGGGCGGCGGTGGCGCGCCGCGGCCGATCATGCCAGCTTCCAGCCCATGGTCGCCGCGCCGCGCCGCCCCCCCTCCCGCCGTCCCCCCCGCATCCCACCCCGGTTGCGCGGCCCCATCGATTCCCTGATGCCAAGCTTCTGGGAACTGGTTTCGCTGTTCTCGCCGTTCGCCGGGGCCTTCGGCGGCTGGTGGTTCGGTGACCGGCTGGGGGGGCTCTGGTATGGCCTGCTCTTCGGCCTGCTCGGCACCGGACTCGGGGCGATCATCGCCCGCCGCGGGGCACCGGAGATCCTGCCGTGAGCGGCGCCGGTGCGCCGGCGCCCCAGCCAATCCATCCCGGCGTCCGCATCGGCCACGTCCACCTGAGGGTGGCGGACCTCGCGCGAGCGCTCGACTTCTACCACGGCGTGCTCGGGTTCGAGATCACCCAGCACTACGGCGCCGACGCGGTGTTCCTCTCCGCCGGCGGCTACCACCACCACATCGGCCTCAACACCTGGGAGAGCCGGGGCGGATCCCCGCCGCCCCCGGGCACCACCGGGCTGTATCACACGGCGATCCTCTACCCCACCCGGCGGGAGCTCGCCGGGGCGCTCGCGCGGCTGGCCGCGGCGGGGCATCCCCTCGATGGCGCCGCCGACCACGGGGTCAGCGAGGCGCTCTACCTCCGCGATCCGGACCAGAACGGGGTGGAGCTCTACTGGGATCGCCCGGAAGGGGTGTGGCCCCGCAACCCCGACGGCTCGCTCGCCATGTTCACCCGGCGGCTGGACCTCGACGCCCTGCTCGCCGAGCTCGATCCGCCGCCCGCCCGCTGAGGACGCGGTTCCAGATGCCCCGGGCCTTCGCCGATCACTTCTCCGGGCACGCGGCCCGCTATGCCGCCGCCCGTCCCACCTACCCCGCCACGCTGTTCCACGCGCTGGCGGAGCGGGCACCGGCGCGGGGGCTGGCGTGGGACGTCGGCACCGGCAACGGGCAGGCGGCGCTCGGCCTCGCGGCGGAGTTCGCGGAGGTGCGCGCCATCGACGCCAGCGAGGCCCAGCTCGCCGCGGCGGAGCCGCATCCGCGGGTGCGCTACGCGCTGGGCCGCGAGGGCATGAGCGGATTGGGCGCCGGCAGCGTGGACCTGGTGGCGGCGGCGCAGGCGGCACACTGGTTCGACCACGCCGCCTTCCATGCCGAAGTGCGCCGGGTGCTCCGGCCCGGGGGCGTCGTCGCCTGCTGGTGCTACACCCTCCCCCGGGTGGACCCGGCCGTAGACGCGGTGGTGGACTGGTTCTATGCCGACGTCGTGGGCCCCTGGTGGCCGCCGGAGCGGGCGACCATCATGCGCGCCTACGCCGACCTTCCCTTTCCGTTCCCCGAGGAGCCGTTCCCCGAGGTGGCCATGTCCCTCGAGTGGACTCGCGACGCCCTGCTCGAGTACATCGGCACCTGGTCGGCGGTGCATCGCTGCCGGGCGGACGGCGGAGAAGCGCCGATGCGTCGCCTGACGCCGCGCCTCGCCGCCGCCTGGCCGGAGGCGGACGCTTCACGGGTCGTGCGCTGGCCCCTCCACGGCCGGCTCGGTCGCCTGCCCCGCTCCGATGCCTGACCTCGAGCTCCGCCGCGCGACGCTCGACGACCTGGACCGGGTCGCGCCGCTGTTCGACGCCTACCGGCAGTTCTACCAGCGCCCCGCCGACGCCGCGCTCGCCCGGGAGTTCCTCGGGGAGCGGCTCCAGGCCGGCGACGCGGTGATCTACCTGGCCGAACACGGCGGCCGCCCGGCGGGCTTCGTGCAGCTGTACCCGGTCTTCTCCTCCACCGCCGCGCGGCCCGGCCGCCTGTGGCTGCTCAACGACCTGTACGTCTCCCCGGATGCCCGTGGCGCGGGCGTGGGGCGCGCCCTCATGCAGCGGGCCGCGGAGCACGCGCGGGACACCGGGGCGGTCGGCCTGTTCCTGCAGACCGCGCGGGACAACGCACCGGCCCGTGCGCTTTATGAGTCCCTCAAGTGGACCCTGGACGAGGTCTTCCTGGTGTACGAACTCGGGACCGCGCCGTGACGCCCCGGGGGGACAGCCGGCAACGGATCCTGGGCGTGGTGCGCCGGGTGCCCCGCGGCAAGGTGGTCACCTACGGCCAGGTCGCAGCGCTCGCCGGGATCCCCCGGGGCGCACGCCAGGTGGGGTACGCCCTGCACGCCGCGGGCGGCGGGGGGATCCCCTGGCATCGGGTCATCAACAGCGCGGGCCGAATCAGCCTGCCGCCTGCGTCGGGCGGGATCGAGCAGCGGCTCCGGCTCCTCGCCGAGGGGGTCACCGTGACGGAGGGGGGACGGGTCTCCCTCCGGCGCTACCAGTGGCGGGCAGCGGGGCGTCGGTGACCACTTACGAGCGGAAGCTCTGCCTCCTCGGTGCGGCGGGCGTGGGCAAGACCAGCCTGGTGCGCCGCTTCGTCGAGGGGATCTTCTCGGAGGCGTACCTCTCGACCATCGGGGTGAAGGTGGACCACCGGCGGGTCCCGCTCGGCGCCGACGCCGTGAACCTCGTGATCTGGGACATCGAGGGGGAAACCGAGCATCGCACGGTGCGGCTCCGGTACCTGCGGGGAGCGGCGGCGTACCTGCTCGTGGCGGATGGCACCCGGCCGGAGACCCTGCCGGCGGCCCTCCGGCTGCGGGACCAGGTGGCTGACCGGCAACCGGACCTCCCGTACCTGGTGCTGCTCAACAAGGCGGACCGTGCGGCGGACTGGCGCGTCGCGCCGGCCGAGGTGGAGCGGCTGGCGACCGCCGCGCCGGTGATCGTCACCAGCGCCCGGACCGGGGATCGGGTCGCCGAGGCGTTCGAGGCCCTGGCGCGGCGCCTGCTGCCGCCGGAGCGCTGACCGATGTCACTCTCCGCCCTGCTGGCGCTCGGCTTGATCGGCCTGTGGCTCTACCTCCGGGGCGGCGCCGCCGCGCGGGAGCGGGATCGGCTCGGCCCCGACGGTGCCGCGCTGTTCGACCTGGCCCGTGCGGGCGTGGACCTCTCGGTACCGCTGGACCTGACGTTCCACCTGCTGCTGCCGGCCCGGGACGCGGCGGAGCGCTGCGCCGACGCGCTGGGCCAGAGCCCGTTCCGGGTCTCGGTGACGCCGGACGACGAGACCGAGGGCTGGCGCTGCCTCGCGACGCGCACCATGACCCCGACGGAGCCGGCGGTGCGCGAGGTGCGGACCGCACTCGAGGACCTCGCCGCCCGGCATGGCGGCGGCTGCGACGGGTGGGAGGTCCGGTTCCCGGCCGCTCCCGATGCCAGCGCCTGAGTGCTGGCGGGAACCGGGCACCCGCGCTATCGTGGCAGGACCCCCGTCCCCTTTCCAGGAGGCGCCATGGCGACCGTCCGCGAAATCCTGGCACGGAAGGGCCCCGCTGTCGTGACCGTCACCGCCACCACCTCCGTCCTCGACGCCGCCCGGCTCATGAATGAGCGCAGCATCGGGGCGGTCGTGGTGCTGGAGCGGGGCATCCCCTGCGGCATCTTCACCGAGCGCGACCTGATGCGCCGGGTGGTGGCCGAGCGCCGCGACCCCGCAGCCACGGAAGTGCGCGAGGTGCTGACGCCTGAGCTGGTCACCACCCGCGAGGAGATGACGGTCGAGGAGTGCGCCGCGCTGATGACCACCCGCCGGGTGCGGCACCTGCCGGTGGTGAGCCCGGAGGGGCTGGCGGGCATCGTGACCATCGGCGATCTGCTGGCCTGGCAGGTCTCGGAACAGGCCTCCACCATCGCCCACCTGAGCAGCTATCTCTACGACACGCGCTAGGACGCCCGCCCGGGCGCGGCTCTTCCCGGCCCTGATGCTCCTCCTGGCCGCCACCCCGGTGGCGGCCCAGGCGCCGGCCCAGTCTCTCCCCGCGTGGCTCAGCGGCTGCTGGCGCATGCGCGACCCGGATCGCACCATTGACGAGGTGTGGCTGCCCCCCGCCGGCGGGGCCCTCATCGGCGTGAGCCGCTCCGTCGCCGGGGACTCGCTCCTCGGCCATGAAATCATGAGTATCCGGCTCGGCCCGCACGGACTGGTCTTCGAGGCCACGCCATCCGGGCAGCTCCCCGCGGCCTTCCTCGCGGCGCAGCACTCCGACAGCGCCGTGACCTTCGAGAACCTCACCCACGACTTCCCGCAGGTCATCCGCTATGCCCGCCGGGGCGCCGATTCGCTGCTGGCCGTGATCAGCGGGTCGGTGCACGAGCGCCAGCGGGTCATCACCTACGAGTACGAACGGGTGCGCTGCACCCTGCCCTGACCGGAGCAGCCCTGCCCGCATCATCCGCCCCGCCCCCCGCGCGTGGCCTCCGCTACCGCCAGGTGGACGTCTTCACCCGCGACGCCTGCGCCGGCAACGGCCTCGCCGTCTTCCCCGAGGCCGCGGACCTCAGCACCCGACAGATGCAGTCCATCGCGACCGAGCTGCGCCAGGTGGAGTCCATCTTCCTGGAGCCGCGGCCCGGTGTCCGCCGCGCCGCCGCCCGGATCTTCACCCCCGAAGAGGAGCTGCCCTTCGCGGGGCATCCTTCGCTCGGCGCCGCGGCGGTGCTGCAGTTCGAGCGCGGGGACACCGATGGACCGTGGGAGCTGGAGCTGGCGGGACGCATCGTGCCCCTCACCGTTCGCCGGGCCGGGGCCCACTTCGAGGCCGGCATGGCGCAGGGCGCGGCGAGCTTCGGCCCGCCCCTGGAGCCCAGCTCGGTCCGCGAGCTGTTCGCCGGGTTCGGCCTGACGGAAGCGGACGCCGACCCCGGCCTGCCGGTGCAGGTCGTGTCCACCGGGCTGCCCTACCTCATGCTCCCCGTCGCCGGCGCCCTCGCGCGGGCCCGGCCCGCGCGCCCCGACCTCGGGCAGGTGGTCCGCGCCCACGGGGCCGCGTTCGCGTACCTGGTGGACCCCGCCAGCCGCGAAGCCCGCAGCTGGGACCACCAGGGGGCGGTGGAAGACCCGGCCACCGGCAGCGCCGCCGGCCCGGCCGCCGCCTGGCTGGTACACCACGGCCGCGCGACGGCGGGCGAGCCCATGGTCCTCCAGCAGGGGTTGCGGATCGGCAGACCGAGCCGGATCGGGGTCACCGTCACCCGCGAGGGTGGCGGGCTGGAGGTCTCGATCGAGGGGGGCGTCGTGCTGGTCGGGGAGGGTTGGCTCCACCGGCTGCCCGCGCCCTGAACTCCCGAATCCCGACCGCCGCCTGCCGCATCGCGGCGCTTCGGCCGGGCGCCCGATGCGACTAGCTTTCGGCTGCGCCGGCATGGCGCCGGCCGCGAGCCGGGAGGCGAGATGAGCGACTGGAAAGCTCGATGGCAGCAGGTGGTGGCCGACCTGGAGCGGGAGCGGGACGAGCTCAAGGTCCGGATTCACCTGGCGAAGGCCGAGGGCCGGGACGAACTGGCCCGGATGGATGACCGGCTCGCGGAGCTGAAGCTCCGGGCCAGCGCCGCGGGCACGGAGGCCAGGGGCGCGATGGACGATGTGGGCGACGCCGCGAAGAAGCTCGCGGCGGAGATCAAGGAAGGCTTCGCCCGGGTTCGCAAGACCTTCTGACGGGCGCGTTGCGCCCCGCTGCCCCCCACAGTGCGGAGACCAGAATGAGTCACCCCGAGCTGGACCAGCAGATCGCCCAGTTGCGTGCCCAGCTGACGACCGTGGATGCCCAGCTCGCCCGGGGCGCCGGCAACACCGCCGGCCTCGAGGACCTGAAGGCCGCGGTGGACAACCTGCGCACCAACGTGTGGGCGGTGCTGTCGGCCTCGCGGTCCAGCAACTATCCGGGCTTCATCGCGCGGTTCCGGCTCCGGCGGGGCATCGACATCGTGAAGCAGATCCTGGGCGATCTCGAGGCGGAGGGCAGCAAGGGCCTGCACCCGGAGCACGTGGAGATCCAGGTGCTGGTGCAGCAGCTGAACGAGCGCATCGGCTCGCTCCGGGGCAAGGGCGGGCACTGAGGCGCCATGCCGGACCGCTCGTTGCTGGAGGCCATCGCGAGCGTGGCCGCCGGGCTGGGGCTGGCCGCCGCCTGCGGCTTCCGGGTGTTCGTGCCCCTCCTGCTCGCGGGGGTGGCCGGCCGGTTCGGGTACCTGCCGCTCGCGGGTGGGTTCGAGTGGCTGGGCACCGCCCCGGCGCTGCTGGTGTTCGCCACCGCGACGGTGCTCGAGGTCGGGGCGTACTACATCCCCTGGCTGGACCACGCGCTCGACGCGGTGGCCACGCCGGCCGCCGTCGTGGCGGGGATGCTCGCGGCCGCCTCGGTGGTCACCGACCTGCCCCCCCTGCTCAAGTGGCTGGTGGTGATCATCGGCGGCGGGGGCGGGGCCGGCCTGATCCAGGGCACTTCGGTCCTGCTGCGGCTCAAGTCGGCCACGCTCACCGGGGGCGCGGGCAATCCCGCCGTCGCCACTCTCGAGCTGATCGGTGCCGCGGGCACCGCGCTGCTCGCCATCCTCCTGCCGCTGGTCGCGCTGCTGCTGGTGATCGCCCTGCTGGGCTTCAGCGTCCGCAGCACCGGGCGGCTCCTCTTCGGCCGACGGAAACCCGCACCATGATGCGACGCCGCTCCCTCCTCCCCCTGCTGCTCGCCGCCTGTGCCCCGCACGCCGTGCCGGGCTCCGGGACCGACGCCTCCTTCGCCGCCGTCCAGGCCCACGGGGCCACCGTCATGGGCGTGGACCAGGTCGCTTCGCAGCATGTCTTCGAGGATCTCCCCGATGGCGGGCGGATCCTCTACCGCATGGCGGACACCGCCGACGCGGCGGGCACCGCCACCATCCGGGCCCACCTCCGGGAGGTCGCGGCCCAGTTCGCCGCGGGCGACTTCTCCGCGCCCACGGCGGTGCACTCCATGACTGTCCCCGGCACCGAGGTTCTCGCGGAGCGGCGGGCACTGGTGCGGTACGAGATGCAGGAGCGCCCCGGCGGCGGCGAGGTGCGGATCACCACCACCGACCCGGAGGCGCTCGTGGCGGTACACCAGTTCCTCGCCTTCCAGCGGAGCGACCACCGGGCGCCCGGCAGCGAGGACGGAATGAACCACGAGGGGCACGTCCCCGGGATGCACCACCCCGGCACCCGATGACGGATTCCCTCGCGATCTCGTCCCCCGCCTTCACCGAGGGCGGCGCGATCCCTTCCGGCCACACCTGCGAGGGTGCCGACCGCTCGCCGCCACTGGCGTGGCGCGGCGTTCCGCCCGCGGCGAAGAGCCTGGTGCTCATCGTGGATGACCCCGACGCCCCGGACCCCGACGCGCCGAAGAGGACCTGGGTGCACTGGGTGCTGTTCAACCTCCCGCCGGCGAGCACCGGGCTGCCGGAGGGAGTCACCCCGGACCGGTTGCCCCCCGGCACCGGCCAGGGGATCACCGACTTCCGCCGGACGGGGTGGGGCGGCCCCTGCCCTCCGATCGGGCGGCACCGCTACTTCTTCCGATTGTTCGCGCTGGATGTGATGCTGCCGGACCTGGGCCAGCCGACGCGTGCCCAGGTGGACACCGCCATGGCGGGCCACGTCGTGGCCCGCGCCGAGCTGATGGGAACCTACCGGAAGCGGAGCGCCCGCTAGCCGACGTTGTCGGTGTCGAGCTGGCCGCTCAGGCGGCGGCTCAGGTGGGACCAGCTCATCCCGATTGCCAGGACCAGGCTCACCGCCACCAGCACCAGGTGGGCGATCGCCCGGCTGCTCGTCGGCGAGAGGGCGCCGTAGTAGATCATCGCCCAGATCACGCAGGCGAACAGCGCCAGCACCAGCACCGCGCCGCCCACGCCGAGCGACCGCCGCGCCGCCTGCAGGAAGACCACCCACGCCGCCACCAGCAGCACCCCGGCGAACCCCTTGAGGGGAGTGAAGCCGTGGAGGTAGCTGGCCAGCCCGGTCTCCCCGGGTGCCCGGCTGAAGACCCAGTGGAAATAGGACAGTCCTTCGGGGTTGTACGTCGCGTACACCAGCGCGAGCGCCCCGACCAGGCGCAGCAGGAAGCTGGTCCACGAGAAGCCCGTCTTGGCCATGTCAGCTCCGCAGGGAGAAGGGTGGGCAGCGGGCAAGCTATCGTCCCCACCGTGCCCGCGCCAGCGAGCCCCCGCCCTTGCGGCGCCCCCCCGGCCGCTGCCTATTTGGCGCGCCCGGTGCCTTCCCGCCCGGGCCCGATCCCTCTCACCTGAGGTCCCTGATGCCCAAGTACCTGACCGAGTTCCTCGGTACCCTGTTCCTCGTGCTCACCATCGGCCTCTGCGTGACCGGCGGCGTGGCGATGGCGCCCCTGGCCATCGGGACCGGGCTCATGATCATGGTGTACATGGGCGGCCACGTCTCCGGGGCCCACTACAACCCCGCCGTGTCGGTCGCGCTGGTCATGCGGGGCAAGCTGCCGGGCAGCGAGCTGGCGCCGTACATCGTCTCCCAGCTGCTGGGCGCGGTCGTGGCCAGCCTGCTGGTCTACGTGATCACCGGCCAGACCTTCGCGCCGGCGCCGGCCCCCACCGCCTCGGTGACGGGGGCGCTGCTGGTCGAGGTGCTCTTCACCTTTGCCCTGGCGCTGGTGGTGCTCAACGTCGCCTGCAGCGAGAAGACCAAGGGGAACTCGTTCTACGGGCTGGCCATCGGCTTCACCATCGCCACCGCGGCGTTCGCCGGGGGGAGCATCTCCGGCGGCGCGTTCAATCCCGCCGTCGGCACCGGCCCCACCATCGTGCGGGCGCTCCTCGGCGGCGGCACCTTCAGCAGCCTGTGGCTGTACCTCGTGGGTCCCTTCGCCGGCGCCGCGCTGGCGGCGGTGGTGTTCAAGATCCAGGAAGGCGACTGAGCCGGTGGCGGAACCGCCGGCGATTCGCCCGATGGGTGCGGCGGACGCGCCGGCGGTCCTCGCCATCTACGCCGAGGGGCTGGCCACCGGCAATGCCACCCTCGAGACCTCGGTCCCCGCCTGGGCCGCGTGGGATATGGCCCACCATGCGGCGCCCCGGCTGGTGGCGGAGGAGGGAGAGCGGGTGCTGGGCTGGGCCGCGCTCTCCCCGGTCTCCGCGCGGGCGGTCTACCGCGGGGTGGCAGAGGTGAGCATCTACATCGCGGCGGCCGCCCGGGGCCGCGGGGTCGGGCGGGCGCTGATGGACGCCCTGGTGGCCGCGTCGGAGGCGGCGGGGTTCTGGACCCTGCAGGCCAGCATCCTGGCGGAGAACGCCGCCAGCCTGTCGCTGCACCAGCAGGCCGGGTTCCGGATCCTGGGACGGCGGGAGCGGATCGCCCAGCGCGAAGGGACCTGGCGCGATACGATTATCCTCGAACGGCGCAGCCCCTCGGTCGGCTGACCCGCGGCGCCACCCCTCGCCCACCCCGGAGGCCCCCATCCCCGCCGTCCTCCTCCGTACCATCGGCCTGCTGTGCGTCTCCAACATCTTCATGACCTTTGCCTGGTACGCCCACCTCCGGAACCTGGCCGACCGGCCCTGGTGGATCGCTGCCCTGGCCAGCTGGGGGCTGGCGCTGTTCGAGTACCTCTTCCAGGTACCCGCCAACCGGATCGGCTACACTGCGCTCTCCCTGCCGCAGCTCAAGATCCTGCAGGAGGCGGTAACCCTGACGGTCTTCGTGCCGTTCGCCACGTACTACATGAAGCAGCCGTTCCGGCTCGACTATGTCTACGCGGCGGCGTGCATTCTCGGGGCGGTGTACTTCATCTTCCGCGGGGCCCCCGCCTGACCGCCGGCGCGCTTGCCCCCCGTTCCCCGACCCGGTTTATTCCGGCCTCACCCCGTTCCCCCGTTTCCCCGAGGCCGGGATGACCGCACCCGTGGTCGGCATCGTGATGGGCAGTGACTCGGACTGGGAGGTCATGGAGCACGCGGCCCGTGCCCTGCGCGACCTCGGCATCCCCCACGAGACGCGGGTGGTTTCCGCGCACCGCACGCCGGACCTGCTCTTCCAGTACGCCGAGACCGCCGCCAGCCGTGGCCTGCGCTGCATCATCGCCGGCGCCGGGGGCGCCGCGCACCTGCCGGGGATGCTCGCCGCCAAGACCCGCCTGCCGGTCCTCGGCGTTCCCGTCCCCTCCCGGCACCTGCAGGGCCTGGATTCCCTGCTTTCGATCGTCCAGATGCCGGGTGGCGTGCCGGTGGCCACCTTTGCCATCGGGGCGGCCGGGGCCCGGAATGCCGGACTCTTCGCCGCCAGCCTGCTGGCCGTCACCGATGCCACCCTGGCGGAGCGGCTGGAGGGCTTCCGGCGGGCCCAGACCGACAAGGTGCTCGGCCTCTCCCTCCCGGAGCCGACGTGATCCAGCCGGGCGCCACGCTCGGCCTGCTGGGCGGCGGCCAGCTCGGACGGATGTTTACCCAGGCGGCGCAGCGCATGGGGTTCGAGGTGGCGGTGCTCGACCCCGATCCGGTCAGCCCCGCCGGCCGCATCGCCGGCCGGCACCTGCGCGCCGCCTACACCGACGAGGTCGCCCTGCGCGAGCTGGCCTCCCTGGCCCGCGCGGTTACCACCGAATTCGAGAACGTCCCCGCCGAGAGCCTCACCTTCCTGCGCCAGAGCTGCCCGGTCCGCCCCGGACCGGAGGCGGTGAAGGTCACCCAGGACCGCATCGTCGAGAAGACCTTCGCCCGGTCCCAGGGACTCGACACCGCCCCCTTTCATCCGATCCTCACCGAGGCCGATTGTGCCGAGGCCTTCCGCCACCTCCGGGCTCCCGCGCTGATCAAGACGGCGCGCCTGGGGTACGACGGAAAGGGCCAGGCGGCGGTGGATACCGAGGCCCAGGTGCTGGCGGCCTTCCGCCGCTTCGGGGGCCAGCCGTGCGTGCTCGAGTCGCGGCTGGACCTGGAGCTGGAGATCTCGGTCGTGCTCGCCCGTGGAACCAATGGCGTGGTCGTTCCGTTTCCTGTTGCGGAGAACCGGCACGTGCACGGCATCCTGGACACCTCGGTGGTCCCGGCCCGGGTACCGGAAGCGGTGGCCGAGGAGGCGCGGGAGGCCGCGGGGCGGCTGGCCGAAGCGATGGACTATGTCGGCACCATGGCGGTGGAGTTCTTCGTGGTGCGGGGCGGCCACCTGGTGGTGAACGAGCTGGCCCCGCGCCCCCACAACAGCGGACACTACACGATCGACGCCTGCGCCACCGACCAGTTCGAGCAGCAGGTGCGGGCCCTGGCGGGGCTGCCCCTCGGCGACGCGGGCCTGCTCCGGCCCACCACGATGGTGAACCTGCTGGGCGACCTCTGGGCCGGTGGCGAACCCCGCTGGGACCGGGCCCTCGCCGACCCGCGGGTCCACCTGCACCTGTACGGCAAGACCGAGCCCCGCCCCGGGCGCAAGATGGGGCACCTGACGGTACTCGCCGCGACCGCCGAGGAGGCCTGTGCGGCCGCCCTCACGGCGCGCGAGCGCCTCACCGGTTCCTGACCCCTCACGTCACCGCTCAGAGGAATACCATGCTGCTGCTCTCCCTCCTCGCCTTCACCCCCGCCCCGGTCCCCGGGGCGCCGGCGGCCTGCATCACCATGAATACCGACCACCTGCCGCTCGCCACCCGGGCCAGCCCGCTGGACTCGCTCAGCTTCAAGGTCGGTACCGCCGAGGTGAAGCTCTGCTACGGCCGCCCGTCGGCGAAGGGCCGTACGATGATCGGCGGATCGGCGGTGCCCTTCGGCAAGCTGTGGCGCACCGGCGCCAACGAGCCGACGATGATCCACACCACCGGCCCGATCGTCGTGGCGGGTGTGGCGCTGCCGGCCGGCTCCTACTCGCTCTACTCGATTCCCGGCGAGGGGGAGTGGCACATCATCCCCAACCGGTCCATCACCCAGTGGGGTCATGAGTCCCAGTACACCGCGGCGGTGAAGGCGCAGGAGGTCGGCCACGGCAGCGCCACCAGCGCGAAGATGGACGGCATGGTCGAGACCCTCACCTTCCACACCGAGCCGATCGCCGGGGGCGGGGTGAACCTGCTGCTCGAGTGGGAGCACACCCGGGTCACCATCCCCATCACGCCGGGGCACTGATTCCCCGCGCGGTGCCGGGGCCGGCCGGCGGCGCCCGCGGGTCGGTGGTCTACCTGTGGGACGCGGAGTATCCCTGGGATGTGCGGACGGAGAAGGTCTGCCGTTCGCTCCGGGGGGCGGGCTACGAGGTGCACCTCGTGGCCCGCAACCGGCCCCGGGCCGCATGTGAGGAAACCCTCCCCGAGGGTACGGTGCACCGGATGGCCCCGCTCCACTGGTTGCCTGCCCGGCTGGACGCCCTGCTGCAGTTCCCCGCCTTCTTCAATCCCCGCTGGGCCGCCCTCACCCGGCGGGTCCTGCGCGAGAGCGGCGCTCGCCTCCTGATCGTGCGCGACCTGCCGCTGGCCCCATTGGCGCTCCGGGTGGCGACACCGCTCGGCGTGCCCGTCCTGTTCGACATGGCGGAAGACTACCCCGCGCTGCTCCAGACCACGTGGGATGCTGGCCGGCAGGGAGCGCTGGACCTCCTCGTCCGGAATCCCGGGCTGGCCAGGCGGGTCGAGGGCCGCGTTCTGCCCCGGGTAGACCACACCCTCGTGGTGGTGGAGGAGTCCCGCGCGCGGCTGGTCGCCGCCGGGGTCCCCGCGGAGCGGATTTCTGTGGTCTCCAACACGCCGCCGCGGGCCCGGCTCGGCGCGGGCGCGGCGGCGCCCGCCGACGGGAGCGGCCTGGAGGCGGTGTACCTCGGGATCGTCGAGGTGCCCCGCGGTATCATCCGGTTGGTGGAGGCCACGGCGCTCCTCGCCGAGCGCAAGGTGCCCGTGCGGGTTGTGGTGCTCGGTGGAGGCCGGGACCTGGAGCTGTGCCGGGCCCGCGCGGCGGCGCTCGGCCTCGGCCCGGACCGCCTGGTCTTCACCGGCGCCATGCCCAACCCCGCCGCGCTCACGCGGGTGGCCGCGGCGGGCATCGGGCTGGTCCCCCACCTCCGCAATCCGTGGATGGACACCACCATCCCCAACAAGCTGTTCGACTACATGGCGGCTGGCCTGCCGGTGGTCACCTCGGATGCGGCGCCCCTCGCCCGCGTGGTCCAGGAGACGGACTGCGGGCTGGTCGCCACGGGCGCGACCCCGGAGGCGCTCGCCGAGGCGGTGGAGCGCCTGGCCCGCGACCCGGCGCTCCGGGCGCGGCTCGGTGCCGCGGGGCGCGCGGCGGTCGAGGAACGGTACTGCTGGGAGCGGGACGAGCGGGTACTGCTGGACGTGGTGGACCGGCTGGCCGCCCGCTGAGCACCGAGGCGGGAGTGAATGCAACAACGGGCGGCCCGGTGGGCCGCCCGTTGCGCGTATCGGATGGAGTGGAGGCGGAGGGAATCGAACCCTCGTCCGAGTAAGCTTCCAGAACCGCGCCTACGTGCGTAGGTGCATCTCTTGGCGTCGACCCGGACCGGCGCTGCACCAGCCTTCCCGGGCTCTATCCCCTGAGGTCTCGCGACCGCCGTCGGGGCATCGGCGGCCGCCAGCCCGGATTTTCGTTCCGCTGCGTGTCGCCCCAGGCGGGCTACCCACAGTGGTGGTGCGAGAAGCGAGCTAGAAGCTCAGCTTACGCAGCCATCGCCAAGTCAGAGTTGGCAGTTAGTGCGTTCCAGACGGTTTAGCCAGGAACCTGGACCTGGGCACGCAACGATTCCTTCACCAAACCCGTCGAAGCCAGTCGCCCCCGACGTGACCGAAAGCTAGCCGGCCGGACCGGGGGATTCAACCGAGCCTGCTGCTGCCCACGACGAGCCTCCGGCTCGTTGCGCTCAGAGCGGCCGGGCCGTCTCCACCCGGTCGCGGCCCTGGCGCTTGGCTTCCATCAGCGCCGCGTCCGCCTGGGCCGGGAGATTCTCGAGGCTGCGGGAGGTGTCCGGCAACGCCGCCACGCCGAAGCTGGCGCTGAGCGGCCAGTGCCGGCCCTGCCAGTCCCAGGCACTGGTGCCGAGCCTGATCCGGATCCGGTCGGCCACCTTGGCGCCGTACACCAGCGACGCGCCGGGGAGCCAGATGGCGAATTCCTCGCCCCCGATCCGTGCGGCGGTGTCCCCGCCCCGGATGACGTCGTGCACCAGCCGGGAGAAGTGCACCAGGGCCGCATCGCCGGCATGATGACCCATGGTGTCGTTCAGCAGCTTGAACTTGTCGAGGTCGGCGTAGATGAGGGTGCCCTGCGAGTGCCCCACCCGCCGCATCGCCTCGTCGAGCCCCCGGCGGTTCATCAGGCCGGTGAGCGGGTCGGTGATCGCGGCGTTCCCCGCCTCTTCCAGCTTGCGGGCCCGGACCATCCGCGGCCCGGCGCTGCGGAGCGCTTCCTGCACCTCCGCGATCACCGGTCCGATCGGCTCGCCGTTGTCGTCGGTCCAGAATGCCACCGCGCCGACCGTCTCATCGAAGTGCCGGATCGGGAAGATGATCGCCGGGGTGAAGTGGCTGCGCCGGTCGTGCACGATGCCACCCAGCGGGTCGGCGATGCTGGTGAGCGAGGGCACCTCGCCGCTCGCCACCTGGAACAGCGGGCTGCCCGGCTGGGCGAAGGTGTCGAGCAGGCGCCGGTCGGCCCGGCCCGAGGTGCCGATCACCCGCACCGTGCCCTGGATCTCCACCGCGACGATCACCTCCGCGGTGAGGATCCGCTCCAGCTGGTAGGATAGGCGGAGCCCGATGCTGCCCAGCGACTCGACCGCCAGATCGTCCTCGGCGAGCGCCTGGTCGAGCAGCGGCTTCCGGCCGAGCCCGTCGAGCAGGGCGATGAGGTCTTCCCCGCCGGAGCGCAGCTGCTCGGCTGGCGCCTCCACCGGCAGCAGCAAGCCCGTGATCAGGCCTCCCGCCGAGGCGTACAGCAGGACGCCGGCATCGATCCGCTCCGCCCCGGAGGCGGCGCGGTCCCGCAGCGCCGCCAGCCGCTCCTCGACTGCCGTCGCCGCGGCCGGCGCCAGCCGGCCCGGGGGCAGGACCCGATCCCAGCCGACGTGCTCCGCACCCTCGCGGGCCGGCCGGGATACCCACAGGCCAAGCGCCTGCCGCGCCTCCGCCAGCCAGCGCAGCGAGGGATCCGGCAGCAGCGTGGGGTCCACCCCCGGTTCCCGGGGGCCAGTGGAGGGCACTCGACGCACCATGAGCGCGCCCGCCGCCCCCGCCGCCATGCCACCGAACAGCCAGACCAGCCCATTCATGAGAGCCACCCCCGTCGGCGGAACCAGATCCAGATTCCGAGACTGATCGTCAGCATCAGGAGCCACACCATGGCGTAGCCCAGCGGATGCGACAGCTCCGGCATGTGTGCGAAGTTCATGCCGTACACCCCCACGATGAACGTGAGCGGCAGGAAGAAGGCGGAGAAGACGGTCAGCACCTGCATCACCTCGTTGGTGCGGTGCGCCGCCAGTGCCAGCTGCATGTTGAGCAGGTTGTTCACGTCCTCGAGCAGTTCCTCGGCGTAGAAGTGCATGCTCTCGGCGTTCTCCCGGAGGTCCTGCATCAGGCCCGGGCCGCGCTCCCCGACCGCTGGGATCCGGGCCGTGAGGCTCAGGGTGCGCCACAGCAGCCGCTTGGTCAGGGCCAGCCGGCGCTTCATGTGGTACATGTCCCGCAGCAACTCGGCCACGTCGTGATCGGCCATGAGCTTCGACTCGAAGCCA
This sequence comes from uncultured Gemmatimonadaceae bacterium, assembly GCA_964647615.1. Lineage (GTDB taxonomy): Bacteria > Gemmatimonadota > Gemmatimonadetes > Gemmatimonadales > GWC2-71-9 > JADJOM01. Next base: position 19,558 of record CAZYIV010000068.1, read on the forward strand.
TCCACCCGGGTTTCGGCCCCGAGCAACGGCGGCTCGTAGCTCTGCACCACGGCATTGGTCAGGTCAGCCAGCAGCTGCGCCAGGAGGGCGCGGCCTTCACCCCAGTCCCGCAGCCGGCCCCGCCACTGCTCCATGACCGCCGAGAGGTAGGGCTGGTCCTTGCGGTGGATCGTGATGAGGAACTCGTCCCCGCAGAAGATCGCCACCTTGCGGGTGAGCGACTGGACCGTGTCGGCGGTGTCCTCCGCCCGCTCGTCGTAGGCGCGCAGGATCAGGAACGTCGCCCCGTCGAACCGCTCGAACTTGGGCAGGTGCTCGGGGTCCAGGCAATCCTGCACCGCCGTCGCGGTCAGGCCGTACCGCCGGGCGATGTCGTCGAGGTCCTGCCGTGAGGGCTCCGAGAGGTCGAGCCAGCTGAAGCGCGGCGTCTCACACTCGAAGACGGTGCGGAGCACTAGTCCCGCGCCCCCGCCCCGGCCGGCGCCAGGATCCGGTGCGCGGCCATTCCCGCCCCGAAGCCATTGTCGATGTTCACCACGGTGATCCCCGCGGCGCAGGAGTTGAGCATGCCGAGCAGCGCCGCCAGACCGCCGAACGAGGCGCCGTAGCCCACACTGGTGGGCACCGCGATGACCGGCTGCTGCACCAGGCCCCCGACCACGCTCGGCAGGGCGCCCTCCATCCCGGCCACCACGATGAGCACCTCGGCCTCGCGGAGCTGCGGCCCGGCGGAGAGCAGCCGGTGAATGCCGGCCACGCCCACGTCCGCGAGCCGCTCCACCTCGTGGCCCATCGCCTGCGCGGTCACGGCGGCCTCCTCGGCCACCGGCAGGTCGCTGGTGCCGGCACAGACGACCAGGACACGTCCCGTGGCCGGAGGCCCCGGCGCCCGGGCCAGTACGGTGCGGCCGAGCCGGTTCCATTCCGCGCGGGGAAAGCGCGCGGCCAGTGCCTCGCCCTGCTCCGGCGTCACCCGCGTGGCCAGGAAACCGCCGGAGGCCGCGGCGAGCCGGTCGGCGATCGCCACCACCTGCTCCACCGTCTTGCCGGCGGCGAAGATCACTTCCGGCTGGCCCTGGCGCAGCGGGCGGTGATGGTCCAGCCGGGCGAACTCCAGCGATTCGGTCGGGAAGTGCCGCAGCCGGTCCAGCGCCGCCGCCGGCGCCAGGTCGCCCCGGGCCACCTCGGCCAGCAGCCGCTCCAGCTCCGCCGGCGTCATGCCACCCCGGCGGTCCGGGGCGCCAGGTACTCCTGGAAAATGGCCTCGGCGTCCGCCATGGACTCCACCTGGAACAGCCGCCCGCGGAGCTCGCCGGCGCCATACAGGCCCCGGGTGTACCACCCGAAGTGCTTGCGGAACTCGATCACGGTCTTCCGGGTGTCGCCCTGGAGCGTGAGCGCCAGCCGCGCATGCTGCAGCGCCAGCGAGAAGCGCTCTTGCGGCGTCGGGGCGGCCGGCCGGGGCTGGCCGTCGAGCAGCGCCCGGGCATCGCGGAAGAGCCACGGGTTGCCGAAGGAGCCCCGGCCCACCATCACCGCCGCGCACCCAGTGTGTCGCACCATCCGGACGACAT
>CAZYIV010000069.1:0-21016 GCA_964647615.1 uncultured Gemmatimonadaceae bacterium
AGTATGAGGAAGAGACCAACCTCCGGGCCATGCTGGTGGTGGACGTGAGCCGCTCGATGGCCTGGACCGGGGATCCGGAGCGCACCCTTTCCAAGCTCGAGTATGTGCGCCGTCTCTCGGCGGCCCTGGCGCTGCTGCTGCTCCGGCAGCGGGACGCGACCGGCCTCATCGCCTTTGATGAAGTGGTGCGGGCGGTGGTACCGGCCCGGGCCCGGCTCTCCCACGGACAGCAGCTGCTGGCGGCATTGCACGGGCTCAGGCCCGGGGCGGGCACCGCCGCGGAGCCGGCGCTCCGCCGGGTGGTGGGGCTGCTGCGGCGCCGCGGGCTGGTGGTGTTCGTCTCCGACCTGCTGCTGGACCGCGAGCTGGCCTTGCGGGCGCTCAAGTTCCTGCGTCACCGCGGGCACCAGGTGATGGTGCTGCACGTGATGGACCCGGCGGAACTCGAGCTGGGCGGCCCGGCGGAGGCCCGGTTCGAGGATCCGGAGACGGGTCAGGGCGTGACGCTCCGGCCGCGGGACTGGGCCGGTGCCTACCGTGAGACGGTGCAGGGCGTGGTCAGCGCCTGGCGCCGGGCCTGCCGGACGGGCGGGATCCAGTATCACCAGGTCACCACCGACACCCCGTTCGGCCTGGCACTGCGCCAGGTCGTGGCGCGTCCCGCCGGCCTCGCGTGATCAGCTTCCTGCAGCCCTGGGCCCTGCTGGGCCTCCCGCTGGTGGCCCTGCCCCTGCTGCTCCACCTCATCCAGCGTCGCGATCCCCCCACCGTCTCCTTCCCGGCCGTCCGCTACCTGGTCCAGGTGACGGAGGCCCACCAGCGCCGGCTGCGGCTGCGTCACTGGCTTCTGCTCCTGATCCGCACCCTGCTGGTGCTGGCCGTGGTGCTGGCCGCCGCCGGGCCGACCGCGCCCCTGGCGCGGGCCGGCGACCATGCCCCCAGCGCCCTGGTGCTGATCCTCGACGACTCGCCCTCGAGTGCGGCGGTGGTGGAAGGGACGCCGCGGCTGGCCACCCTGCGCGCCGCGGCCCGCCGAGTCCTGGAGCGCGCCACCTCCGCCGATGCGCTGTGGCTGCTCACCAGCGACGGCGTCGTGCGGCGCGGCGGGGCCACCGAGCTCGCGGCCGTGGTGGACAGCCTGACACCCTCCGCCCGGCGGCTGGACCTGGGCGCCGCGCTCACCCTCTCGGGCCAGGTGCTCGGCACCGATGCGCGGCCCGGCGGCATCGTGGTGCTCTCCGACCTGCAGGCCACGGCACTCGGCGCCGCGGCGGTGCGGTCGCCGGTGGTGGTGGGCCGGCCGGAGGAACCGCCACCGGGCAACACCGGCGTCGTGGGGCTGGACCCGGGTCCGCAGCCGTGGACCCCGGAGGGCGGGCGCGTCACGGTGACGGTGGCGGGGGACTCGGGCAGCGCCGCCGTCACGGTCCAGCTGGGCGACCGGCCGGGCCGCCAGGCACTGGTGCCGGCAGGCGGGGCCGCCAGCTTCACGCCCGGACCGGCGCTGCCCGGGTGGTGGACTCTCCGCGCCACGCAGGTCTCGGACGAGTTCCGCCCCGACGACGAGCGGGTGGCGCTGATCCGGGTGGCCCCGGTCGCGCGGGTCGCCTGGGATGCGGGCGACCGGTACGTGGATGCCGTCGCGGAGGCGCTCGCGGCCAGCGGCCGGATCCAGCGCGGCGGCGGACTCACGCTCGGTGCCCTGGGCGCCGGTCCGTCGGTGGTGGTGCCGCCGGCGGACCCGGCGGCCGTCGGCGCGCTGAACCGCGAGCTTGAGCGCAGGGGCGTGGCCTGGGGGTTCGGCGCCCCGGTGCTCGCCGCGGGCGTGACCGACAGCGGCGCTCTCCTGGGGCGAGAGCAGGTGTTCCGGCGGTACACCCTGGAGCCACGCCGCGCCGGGGCGGTAGCGGGCGTGGTGGCCACCGTGGGGGGCGCGCCATGGATCGTGCGCTCGGGGACGGTCGTGCTGGTGGGCAGCCGGTTCGATCCTGCCTGGACCACCCTGCCGCTCCGCGCCGGCTTCGTGCCGCTGGTGGATGCGCTGGTGAACCGCATCGCCCGGGGGGAACTGGCGATCCTCTCCGCCGCGCCGGGCGACCCGGTGCTGGTGCCGGACCTGACCACGACCGTGGCCTCCGGTCCCCGGCGCTGGACGGTGGAAGGCGGGAGCGCATTCCACCCGCCGGCGCCGGGCATCTACTACCTGCTCGCCGGAGGCGACACCCTCGGCGGCGTGGCGGTGAACCTCGATCCCCGTGAATCGGCGCTGCAGCCGGCACCGGACGCACAGGTGCGGGCGCTCTGGCCCGGCGCCCGGGTGGTGGGGCTGCGCGCGGTGCCCGGCGCGGCGTTCGCGGGGCTGGGGCGCGCCGGCCTGGCCGGTCCCCTCCTGTGGCTGGCGCTGCTGTTCGCGGCGGCCGAGCTGTTGCTGGCGAGCGGGCTCCGGCGCCGGTCATGACGCTCGCGCTCCTGCTCGACGCCTTCGGACGCACCGGGTTCGCCGTCGGGCTGCGGGAACGGCTGCCGGCCAGGGGGGACACCCTGCCGCTCGCGGGGCTGGCGGGCTCCAGCCCGGCGGTGATGCTGGCCTGGCTCGCCCGAGCGCTGCCGGAGCGGCTGTTCACCGTGGTGACCACGACGCCGGCGGATGCCGAACGCTGGGTCACCGACCTGCAGCACCTCACCGACGCCTCCGTCGCGCTGTACCCGCAGCGCGAGTCGCTGGGCGAGGAGGAGCCGCATTACGAGATCGCGGGCGAGCGGGCCGAGACTCTGGCAGCGCTGCTCGCGGGTCGGCTCCGCATCCTGGTGACGACCGCGCGCGCCACGCAGGAGCGCACCGGCGTGGTGGCCTCGCTCCGCGCCAGCACCCTTCGCCTGGCGACCGGTGGTGCGCACCGGCTGGCGGAGGTGGCCCGGCAGCTCGAGGCGATGGGCTACGAGAAGGTGCCGACGGTCACCGAGGTGGCGCAGTTCAGCGTCCGCGGCGGCATAGTGGATGTGTACGGCTTCGGAATGGCGCAGCCGGCCCGGCTCGAGTGGTGGGGCGACGCGCTGGACTCGCTGCGCGGCTTCGACCTGACCACCCAGCGCAGCGGCGAGGCGCTGGACGAGATCACCATCCTGCCGTTGGGCGGCTCGGCCCACCACGCAGGCGAGGCCGCGACCTCCGCGGAACGGCGCAGCCTGCTGGAACTCCTGCCGTCCGAGACGCTGCTGCTGGAGGACTCGGAGACCGCGAACGCCGAGGAGGTGGCGCGCGGCTGGCGCGAGGTGGCCCACCACCTGGAGGTGGCGCGGCGCCTGGGGGAGGAGCTCTCCAGCCGGGAGGCGCTGTATGAAGCGCCGGAGGCGTGGGCCGCGCGGCTGGCGCCGTTCGCCCGGGTGGTGGTGCGGGGGGAGGGGCAGGCGGGGGCGCTCAACGCGGGGTTCTTCCCGCCCGAGGTGATCGATCGGGACATCCGCCGCCTGCGCGGGCTGCTGGGCGGGGAGCCGCCGACCCTCATCCTGTGCGACAACGAAGGCCAGCTGGAGCGGCTCGACGAGCTGCTGCACGAGGGCGGCCGGCGGCAGCACGCCACGCTCGCCATCGGGGCGCTGGACGGCGGCTTCGTGATGCGGAGCCTCCGGGTGCTCACCGACCACGAGATCTTCCGCCGGGCCCGGCGGCTCAGGCGCAGCCGCCGCTACCGCCAGGCGGCGCCCACGGCGGCGACGGGGCAGCTCGCCGCGGGCGACTACGTGGTGCACCTCGACCACGGCATCGGCGTGTACCGCGGGATCCAGACCATCCAGGTGGGCGAGTCCACGATGGAGGTCGCGATCGTCGAGTACGAGGGCGGCGACCGGCTCAACGTGCCGCTCTACCGGCTGGACCAGCTGGAGCGCTACCGCGCCGCCGGCGAGGACGGCGACCAGCCACCACCCCGGATCCACAAGCTGGGCGGCACCTCGTGGCAGCGGGTGCGGGACAAGACCCGGCAGGCGATCCAGCAGATGGCGGCCGAGCTGCTCGACCTCTACGCCCGTCGGCAAGTGAGCGCCGGGTACGCCTTCCCGCCGGACACCCGGTGGCAGCGGGAGCTGGAGTCGGCGTTCCTCTACGAGGACACGCCCGACCAGCGCAAGGCGACCGAGGCGGTGAAGCGGGCGATGGAGCAGCCGATCCCGATGGACCTGCTGCTGGTGGGCGACGTGGGCTACGGCAAGACGGAGGTGGCGGTCCGCGCCGCGTTCAAGGCGGTGCAGGGCGGCAAGCAGGTAGCGGTGCTGGTGCCGACCACCATCCTGGCCGACCAGCATGCGCGAACCTTCTCCGAGCGGCTGGCCGATTTCCCCGTGAAGGTCGAGGTGCTGTCACGATTCCGCACCGCCAAGGAGCAGAAGGCGGCGCTGGCCCAGCTGGCGGCCGGGGAGATCGACATCGTCATCGGCACCCACCGGCTGCTCTCGCCCGACGTCACCTTCAAGGACCTGGGCCTGCTGGTGGTGGACGAGGAGCACCGGTTCGGGGTGCGGCACAAGGAACGGCTCAAGGCGCTGCGGCTCACGGTGGACGTGCTGACTCTCACCGCCACGCCGATCCCGCGGACGCTGCACCTCTCGCTCGCGGGGCTCCGCGACCTGGTCCTGATCGAGACCCCGCCGCGGGACCGCTCGCCGATCCTCACCTTTGTCGAGCCGTGGGACGACGCCCTGCTGGAGGAGGCGCTGGCCCGGGAGCTGGACCGGGGCGGGCAGGTGTTCTTCGTGCACAACCGGATCGAGACCATCGAGACCATCGCCGCGCGGGTGCGGGCGCTCGCGCCACGGGGCCGGGTGGGGGTGGGGCACGGGCAGATGAACGCGGAGGCGCTCGAGGCGGTGATGCGCCAGTTCGTGCTGGGAGACGTGGACATCCTCGTCTCCACGCTGATCGTGGAATCGGGGCTGGACGTCGCCAACGCGAACACCATGGTGGTGCACGACGCCCACCGGCTGGGACTGGCCCAGCTGTACCAGCTCCGGGGCCGGGTGGGCCGGAGCCACCGGCGGGCCTACTGCTACCTGGTGGTGCCGGATCTGATCGACGCCGAGGCCGAGGAACGGCTGAAGGTGCTGGAGCATCATACCGAGCTGGGGGCCGGCTACCGGATCGCGCTCAAGGACATGGAGCTGCGGGGGGCAGGCAACCTGCTGGGGCAGGAGCAGTCGGGGCACGCGCAGGCGGTCGGGTTCGACCTCTACCTGCGGTGGCTGGAGGAGACGGTCCGGGCGCTGCGCGGGCAGGCGGGGCGGGTCGAGCGTCCCGCCCCGCCGGAGGTGGTGCTGGACCGGCCGGCCCACCTGCCCGATGACTTCGTGGCGGCGGACGACGTCAAGCTGGACTTCTACCGCCGACTGGCGCGGGCCCTGACCTCTGGCGACATTCAACAGCTGCGTGCGGAGCTTCGGGAGCGGTTCGGGCCGCTGCCGGAGCCGGCGGAGACCCTGCTGCAACTGGCCCAGCTCCGGACGGTGGGCGCCGAGCTCGGGCTGCAACACCTCCTGATCCGGGGCGACGAGGCCCGGCTCACCTTCCGCGAGGGCACGGCGCCGCGGTTCGCCGGGCTGAGCGCGGCCCTGGACCACGTGCAACTGGCGGTGGACGTGCGGCGGACGGTGCCCCTGGCCCTGCGCCTCACGCGGCTCGGCGGCGAGGCGATGGTGCCGGCCCTGGTGCGGGCGCTGGGCCTGGTGCTCGAGCGGCAGCAGGCGGCATAGGACGGACGAGTCTTCCGATTACTTCACGGAGCGGGCATGCGACGGGTGGCCGTGCTGGTGCTGGGCGTGGTGCTGGTGGCGGGTGGCTGCAAGGACAGCGGGCCGCCGCCGACGGTCGTGGCGACGGCGGCGGGGCAGGAGCTGACCGTGGACCAGCTGGCCAAGGTGATGGTGGCGATGAAGGGCGTCCCCATGGCGCCCGCGGCCGCCGACTTCCTGGCCAACATCTGGGTGGACCATACGCTGCTGGCGCAGGCGCTGGCGCGCGGCGTGAACTTCACCGACTCCGCCACCGCGGCGAAGATCCTCTGGCCCGAGCTGGTCGAGGCCCGCGGCACCCGCTGGCACGACACCCTCCTGGCGCGGATGGTGCCGCTGACCGAGGGCGTGGTGGACAGCATCTACGGCGCGGACCAGGTGCGGCTGCTGCAGCACATCCTGGTGCGGGTGGAACCCAATGCCGAGCCGCCCGCCCGCGCCACGGCGAAGCAGCGCGCCCAGCGGACCCTGGCCCGGGCGCAGGGTGTCTCCGGTGCCGAATTCGGCCGCCTGGCGGCGGAGCTGAGCGAGGACCCGGCGAGCCGGCGCGACAGCGGCTACCTGACCCCGGCGCCGCGGGGCCGCTGGGTCACCGCCTTCGACAGCGCCGGCTGGACCCTGGCCCCGGGGCAGATGACCGGGCTGGTGGAGACGCCATTCGGCTACCACATCATCCGCCGGCCGCCGGTGGACGAGGTGCGGGGCCGACTGGTCGGCTATGCCCGGGAGCAGCTGGGACAGCAGCTCGACGCGACCTATCTCGACAGCCTGGGCATCAAGAAGCACCTCAAGCTGGTCTCCGGTGCCACCGGGATCGTGCGGGAGGCGCTGGACAACAAGGGTGAGGCGATCCGCTCCACCAGGGACCTGGCCACCTACGACGGCGGCAAGTTCACCGTCGCCTCGCTGATCCGCTGGGTGACCGGGCTTGGCCCGGAGTGGTCCGCCGACCTCGGCGGGCAGGCCGACACCGCGCTGACCCGCTTCGTGCTCCGGCTGGCCCAGAACCAGATCCTGATCGAGCAGGCCGACTCTGCCGGCATCACGGTCGGCCCCGAGGAGTGGCAGGCACTGAACGCGCGCTACCACGACCTGCTCCGCGACCTGCGGAGCAGCCTCGATCTTGCCTCGCCGGACCTGACCGACTCGACGGTGCCGGCGGAGCAGCGGGCCCGGGTGGCCGTGCTCAAGGTCCAGGCCTTCTGGGACCGGGTGGCCTCGCGCCAGGTGCGGCCCCGGCCGATGCCCGGCCCGGTCGCCTACGTACTGCGCGAGGATGCCGACTATCACGTGAACAAGCGGGGGGTGGACGCCGCGGTGGCGCGGGCCCAGACGCTCTTCGCCGGGACCGACACCACCGGGGGCGGGAAGGTACGATGACGGTCCGACGCGCCCTGCTGCTGGCGCTGCTGCTGGCGCCGGCCCGGCTGGCGGCCCAGGCGGCGCCGCCCGACCAGCCCCAGTTCCGCTGCGACACCGCCACCGGCGCCGTGGACCGCGTGGTGGCGGTGGCGGGGGACGCGCCGATCCTCGCGTCACAGGTGGAAGAGGAGATGTTCACGCAGCGGGCGCAGCAGGGCCCGCTCCCCAAGACCCTCCCCGAGTTCCAGGCGCTGTGCCGCCAGGTGATGTCGGACCTGATCGATGCCGAGCTGCTGCTGCAGGTGGCCCAGCGCGACACCACGATCAAGGTGACCGACCAGGAAATCGCCGACGGCGTACAGCAGCAGTTCCGCAACGTGCGGCAGCGGTTCCAGAGCGAGGTGGACTTCCGCCGCGAGCTGGGCCAGTCGGGCTTCCAGACGCCCGAGGAATTCCGCCGCTACCTCGCGGATAACCAGCGGCGCCAGGCGTTCCGCCAGCGGCTGATGGAAAAGCTCAAGTCGGACGACAAACTCAAGCCGGTACAGCCGACCGAAGCGGAGATGCAGGCCTACTTCGACCAGTACCACGACCAGCTGCCGCAGCGGCCGGCGACGGTATCCTTCCGGAACATCGTCCTGGCACCGCAGCCCTCGGCCGAGGCGCGGGAGCGGGCGCTCGCGCTGGCGGACTCCATTGACGCGGAACTGCGGAAGGGCGCCGACTTCGCCACCGCGGCCAAGCGCTTCAGCCAGGATCCTGCCAGCAAGGAGCAGGGCGGTGAACTCGGGTGGTTCCGCCGGGGCCAGATGGTGGCAGCGTTCGACCGGGCGGCGTTCTCGCTCAAGCCGGGCGTAGTCTCCGACCCTATCGAGACCCCGTTCGGGTTCCACCTGATCCAGGTGGAACGGATCCAACCCGCCGAGGTGCAGGCGCGCCACATCCTGATCATGCCCGATGTCACGCCCGCCGACGCCGACAGCGCCGAGGCGCTGGCGGGCCGGGTGGCGGTGGCGCTGCGGGAGGGCGCTTCGTTCGACTCGCTGATCCGGCTGTACCACGACCCGGGGGAGGAGAAGACCGCCGAGGACGTGCCGGTCAACCAGCTGCCGGCGGAGTACAAGGACGGCATCGGGTCGGCCGACAGCGGCGCGGTGGTGCCGGTGTTCACGATCCGGAAGGAGAGCGGGGTACGGCGGAAGTTCGTTGTGCTGGAGGTCACCGGTCGGCGGGGTGAGGGCGCCATCCGCTACGAGGACGTGAAGGACCAGATCCGCAAGCAGCTGGGCGACAACCTCGCCATGCGCCGCTACCTGGACCACCTGCGGCGCTCGACCTACGTGGACCTCCGCCTCTGACCCCGGCGCGGCCGCCGGGCCGCGCCCTCTTCCCGCTCATGTCCCCCCGCCCCCGCCTCGCCGTCACCCTGGGTGATCCCCGCGGCATCGGGCCCGAGATCACCGCGAAGGCTCTCGCCGAACCGCTCGACGCCGACCTGGTGCTGGTCGGCGCGGAGGAACAGGTCGCCCCGATCCCGGCGGCCGCCCGCGTGAGCGTCGGAACCTGGACCGAGGGGCTGGGCGATCCCGCGGGCACGGCGCGGGCCGGCCCGTCGCGCGCGACGCGGGCGGGGCGGATCGCGGGACGGAGCATCGAGGTGGCGGTGCGGATGGCGCTGGCCGGCGAGGTCGATGGCATTGTCACCGCGCCCATCCACAAGCATGCAATCAACCTCGCGGGCTACCCCTGGCCGGGGCACACCGAGTGGCTGGCCCACCTGGCGGGCGACGTGGACGTGGCGATGATGCTCGCCGCCGACACCCTCCGCGTGGTGCTGGTGACCACCCACGTGCCGCTCCGCGCCGTGCCGACGCTGGTCACCACGGACAAGGTGGTGCGCGCCGGCCGGGTCACCGCGGAGGCGCTGCGGGCCTGGTGGGGCATCGAGCAGCCGCGCCTCGCGGTGTGCGCGCTCAACCCGCACGCCGGCGAGGGCGGGTTGTTCGGCGACGAGGAAGCGCGGGTGCTGGAGCCGGCGGTGCGGGCGCTGGGCGCGGCGGGGCCGCTGCCGGCCGACACCGTCTTCGTCCGGGCGATGCGGGGGGAGTTCGACGCCGTCCTGGCCCCGTACCACGATGTGGGCATGACTGCGATCAAGGTGGCCGCCTTCGGCCGCGGGGTGAACGTCACCCTGGGCCTGCCGTTCCCGCGCACCTCGCCGGACCACGGCACCGCGCTGGACATCGCGGGGACCGGCCGCGCCGATCCCGGCAGCATGCGCCAGGCGCTGGAACTGGCCCGGCACCTCGCCACCATCCGCCGCGGCGTCGCGACGTGAGCCCCACCGACCAGCGCCAGGCGGCCGGGGTGCAGTGGGCACTCGTGGGCCTGGGCGTGCTGCTCCGGCTGCGGCAGTATCTCTTTGCCCGGGCCATCTGGCTCGACGAGGCGATGCTGCTCAACAACGTCCTCGGACGCTCGTTCGCGGGACTGCTCCGGCCGCTGGAGAGCGACCAGACGGCGCCGGTGCCGTTCATGGGGGCGGTGAAGCTGGCGGCACTCCTCGGCGGCACCGACGAGCGGGTGCTGCGGGCGGTCGCCTTCCTGGGCTCGGTGGGGCTGCTGGTGGCGCTGCTGTACCTGGCCCGGCGGCTGCTGGGGCCGTGGACGGCGGCGCTCGCGGTGCTGCTGGTTGCCCTCTCGCCGATGCTCATCTACTACGCCAATGAAGTGAAGCCCTACGGCGTGGACGCCTGCTGGCTGGCGGTCACCGGGGTGATGGTCGCCCGGCTGGTCGAGGCGCCGGGCGATCCGCGGCGCCGGGCCGCGCTGCTGCTCACCGGGCTGGTGGTGGCGCTGGCCTCCTCGACGGCGCCGTTCATCCTGGCCGGGGCGGGGCTGGCGCTGGTGCTGGTGCCGGAGGTCCGCGCGGCCCGTGGCGGGTGGCCCTGGCTGCTCGCCATGGGGGCGGTGTGGGGCGGCGCCTTCGGCGCGGAATACCTGCTGGTGTACCGGGCGGCGTCCGACAGCGCGTACATGCAGCGGTTCTGGACCCCGTACTTCCTGAGCCCGGCGCTGCCGGGCCTCGGGGCCAAGCTGGTGGACGTGACCGGGGAGGCGCTGCAGGAGTGGTTCTTCGCGCCGGGCGGCGGCTGGCGGCGCGTGGCGGCGCTCGGGCTGGCGCTGCCGGTCCTCTGCGGGGCGTGGGCGGTGCGGCGGCGCCCCTGGGTGCTGGCGCTGCTGCTGGTCCCACCGGGGGCGGCGGTGCTCGCCTCGGTGGTGCGGGCCTACCCCGCCGCGCCGCGGCTGCTGCTTTTCGCGTCGCCGGGGATCGCGCTGCTGCTGGCGGAAGGCACCGCGGTGATCACGGGCTGGCTGGGCCGGCGGTGGCCGGTGGCGTGGCTCGCCGCGGCGGCGGTGGCGCTGGCGTTCCTGCCGGGCCTCGACGCCGCGCGGCAGCTGCTCGAGCCGCGGCAGCGGGAGGAGACCCGTCCGCTGGTCGAGCGGCTACTCCGGGAGCACCAGCCGGGCGCCGCGGTGTACGTGTACGCCCGCGCGATGCCCGCGTGGCTGTTCTATACCACCGACTGGTCATCCCCCGATCAGGCACGACTCCACCACCTGCTCGAACTGGTCTCCTCCAACGGCGCGGCGTTCCGCAACGCCCCGACCCGCGGGCATGCGGTGACAATGGAGGGCGACTCGCTGGTGTTCGCCGGGCAGAGCTGGCGGGAGCTGGTCGGGGTGCCCACCGGCACCGGCCCGGACGCGCTGGGTGTTCCCCGGCCGCAGCCGGACAGCGGCTGGGCGGACAACGAGGCCCGCCGGCTGCATGAGGCCGGCGGCCCCGAGGCCTGGGTGCTGGTGTCGAGCTTCTCGGCGGGAGTGCCGGACCTGCTGCAGGCGGCGCTGGAGCGGACCGGTGCGGTGAAGGACCTGCGGGAGGACAGGCCCGGGGCCGTGCTGATGCGCTGGCGCTGGCCGGTTACCGCTCCAGCCGCGCCATCAGCGCCAGGTGCTGCTCCAGCTTGAGCTTCTGGCTGGCGCGGTTGGCCACCAGCACCGCCCCCACCTGCAGGATGGTCTCCCGCTCGGCGAGGCCGTTGGCCTTGAGCGTGTTCCCGGTGTCCACCAGGTCCACGATCCAGTGCGACAGGCCGAGCAGCGGCGCCACCTCCACCGACCCATTGACCGTGATGATCTCCACCGGCCGGCCCGCCTGGGCGAAGTGGCGCCAGGCGAGGTTGGGGTACTTGGTGGCGACCCGGGCGGTCTTGCCGCCGGGCAGGTCAGGAAATGGCTGTGCCGCGGGCGAGGCCACCACCAGCCGGCAGGCGCCGAAGCCGAGTTCCAGCGGCTCCAGCACGTCGGCATCCGACTCGCGCAGGACGTCGGTGCCGGTCACGCCGAGGTCGGACGCGCCACTCTCCACATAGACCGCCACGTCGGCAGGCTTCACCACCAGGAACTCGACCCCCGGGTCCGAGGAGGGGATGAGCAGGCGGCGCCCCGGCTCCGGGTCGATGACCACGCCGGCGCGGGCGAAGCGCGCCACCGCCGGCTCGAACAGCCGCCCCTTGGCCAGTGCCACGCGGAGCGGCCCGCTCACGCCGACGCCTCCGCGATGGTGTCCAGGTCCAGCGAGACCCCCACTGCCGGCATCGGGGCACCGAACCGCCCCATCAGCCCGTCGTAGCGTCCGCCCGCCCCGGCGGCCCGGCCCGCGCCGGCGGTGAACAGCTCGAACTGGATCCCGGTGTAATACTCGAGCCCGCGCACCTCGCCCAGGTCGTAGACCACGTGGGCGCGCTCTTCGGGGGTGAGGGCATCGTCCAGGCGGCAGAGGTGGTCGAGGCCGGGACGCACCGCATCGGTCGCAGTGCCGCGGGTGGCCTCGAGCGCCGCCCGCCGCCCGATGACGAACGCCAGCTCCGCCAGCCGGGCCGCCTCCGCCGGCCGCCCCGCCAGCCCCCGTGTCAGGCTGCCGCGATCCTTCCGGTCAATCCAGCGGCGCACATCGGCCCGGTCGTCCGGCGTGAGCGCGGAGAGCCCCGGCGCCAGCACCCCGACGTGACCCAGGTTGAGCTGGAAGTCCCGCAGCCCGAGCTGGCGGGCGAGGTCCAGCGTCAGGCGGACGATCTCGATGTCCGCGTCGAGGTCGCCCTGGCCGAGCAGCTCGGCGCCGGCCTGCAGGGTCTCGCGCGGGCGGCCGCCGCGGTCGGGCTCCTGGCGGAAGACCTTGCCGCTGTACGCCAGCCGGAGGGGCCGCGGGGCGTCCCGCAGGGTGGTCGCGGCCACTCGCGCCAGGCTGGCGGTGAAGTCGTAGCGAAGGGCGAGGATCCGGCCGTCGCGGTCGGTGAAGCGGAGCAGCCGGTCGGCGACATCCGGCCCGCCGGCCCGGAGGAAGACCTCCTCGTACTCGAAGGTCGGCGGGAGCAGCTCGTGGTAGCCGGCACGCTCCAGCCGGTCGAGCGCGGTCCGCTGCAGGCGACGGCGGGAAAGCGCCGCCGGGCCGGACAGGTCGAGGGCGCCGGGGGGGATCGGCGCGATGGAGCGGGTCATGGGCGGGGAGTGTAAGCGCGGGCGGGCGGCGGCGCCAATGCCGCGCGCCTAGTCCGCGTCCGGGCGGGGTGCGGCGACAGAGGTCTCGCTGGCAGGCTGGGCGTGGCCGCCGCCCACAAAGTAGCGGACGCTCTTCACCCGGCGCCCGTCCATCTCGGCGATCTCGAAGGCGTCCTTGCCGACCATGATCCGGTCGCCGGCGCGGGGCAGCCGTCCCAGCTGGCCGAAGAGGTACCCCCCGAGGGTGGTGTAGTCGGTGTCGTCGAGCTGGAGGTCGTGCTCGGCGTTGAAGTCGGAGATGGCCAGCCCGCCATCGAGCAGCGGCGCCCCCTCCGGCGCCGCCTTGGGCCGGTCCTGGCGGTCGTACTCGTCGAAGATGTCGCCCACGATCTCCTCGAGCAGGTCCTCCATCGTGACCAGGCCGGCGGTGCCGCCGTACTCGTCCAGCACCACCGCCAGGTGGACCTTCAGCCGCTTCATGTCGGCCAGGACATCCTCGACCTCCCGGGTGCCCGGCACGAACAGCGGCGGGCGCATCACCTTGCCGAGCTGGCTGCCGGGCTGCTGCCGGACGGCGGTAAGGATGTCCTTGGCGTGGACCACGCCGACGATGTCGTCCAGCGACTCGCCGTAGACCGGGTAGCGGGAGCGCCGGGCCGAGGCGACGATGTCGGCGGCATCCTCCACGGTGAGCTCCCGCTCCATCGCCACCATCTGGGTGCGGGGGGTCATCACCTCCTGCGCCGTCTTCTCGGAGAACTCGAACACCCCCTCGAGCAGTCGGGCATCCTCCTTCCCGAGGGTGCCGCCTTCTTGGCTTTGCTCCACCAGCATGCGAATTTCCTCCGACGAATGCACCCGCTCCCGCTCGGTGGTGGAACCGAAGCCGAGGCGGCGGAGGAAGATGTTGGCGCTGCCGTTGAGCAGGGCGATCGGGAGGGCCATCGTCCAGGCGAAGGCGGTCAACGGCAGGGCGACCCAGCCGCCGACCTTCTCGGGCAGGAACAGCGCCACGGTCTTGGGCAGGAGCTCGCCCAGGATGATCAGACCGTAGGTGATCACCGTGAAGGCCAGGACCGAGGCCACGGTATCGGTCCGGACCGGGCCCAGGGTGTCCGGCAGCCCGGAGAACAGGGACCGGATATTGTGCGCCAGGGTGGGCTCGCCGATCCAGCCCAGGGCCAGGCTGCACAGGGTGATGCCCAGCTGGGTGGCGGAGATGTACCGGGGGAGCTGCTGCAGCACCCGGAGGGTGGCGGCGGCCCGCCGGTCCCCCCGCTGGGCCATCTCCTCCAGGCGGGTGCGGCGGGATCCGACCAGGGCGAACTCGGCCGCCACGAAGAAGGCGTTCAGCGCGACCAGGACCAGGACCGAGGCCAGGCCGGCGAGGACCGAGGGTTCTGCGGGAGGCTCCATGATGCCGCTAACACTACTCCAGACTCTTCAGGCCCGCGAGGGCAGCGCATGATCCGTCAAATCGCCGTCCCGCCGTTCGAGCTGCTCGAGCCGTTCCTGCCCAAGCCCGCGGCGGTGGATGTCCCCACCCGCGACGGGGTGGCCGCCATCCTCGCCGACGTGGCCGCCCGGGGGGACGAGGCGGTGCGGGAATGGACCCGGAACCTCGATGGCGTGGACCTCGCGCCAGAGGCGTGGGAGCTTCCCCGCAGCCGCTGGGAGGAGGCCTACGACCGGCTCGACGCCGAGCTGCGTGAGGCGCTGGAGATGGCGGTCCAGCGGGTGCGGGACTACCACCGGCGGCAGCGGGACAAGGGCTTCACCCTGCTGGAGGAGGATGGCTCGATCCTCGGCATGCGGGTGGTGCCGCTCGACCGGGTGGGGCTGTATGTCCCGGGCGGGAAGGCGGCCTACCCCTCCAGCGTGATCATGAACTCGGTGCCGGCGGTGGTGGCCGGGGTGGAGGAGATCATCGCCGTCACCCCGCCCCAGGGGGTGACCGACACCGTGCTGGCCGCCTGCCTGCTGGCGGGGGTGAGCCGGATGTTCACCCTGGGCGGGGCGCAGGCGGTGGGCGCGCTGGCCTACGGCACCGCCACGGTGCCGCGGGTGGACAAGATCGTTGGACCGGGGAACAAGTGGGTGGCGGAGGCCAAGCGGCAGGTCTCGGGGCCGGTGGGGATCGACATGATCGCCGGGCCCACGGAGGTGGTGGTCATCGCGGACAGCACCGCTCGGCCCGACTGGGTGGCGGCCGACCTGATCGCCCAGGCGGAGCACGACGAGGACGCCGCCGCCTGGTGCGTCACCACCGACCTGCAGCTGGCCGACCGGCTGCCGGCGGCGCTGGAGGCCCAGCTGGCGAAGAACCCGCGCGCGAAAGTGGCCCGCGCCTCGCTGGAGCGGAACGGGCTCGTGGTCTGGGTGCCCACCCTGGCCGACGCGGTGACGGTGGCCAACCTGCGCGCGCCGGAGCACCTCCAGATCGTCACCCGGGACCCGGAGGCGGTGGCCGCCGGCATCCGCCACGCCGGGGCCATCTTCCTCGGCGAGGAGACTCCGGAGCCGGTGGGCGACTACATCGCCGGACCGAGCCACGTCCTGCCCACCGCCGGCACCGCCCGCCATGCCTCCCCGCTCGGGGTGTACGACTTCGTGCGGCGGCAGAGCCTGATCCACTACACCCACGACCGGCTGTACGCCGACGCCGCGCGGATCATTGCGCTGGCGGAGAGCGAAGGCCTCTTCGGCCACGCCGAGGCGGTCCGGCTGCGGGTGGAATAGGGGGCCCGGGGGTGGCTCCCCTCCGGGGGAGTGCGCCCCGGCCCCGTTCCGACCTATACTCCCGGATATGACCGCGCCTCCCTGCGCCCACCTCGACCGCCGCCGTGACGGCCCGCCGATCGCCCGGCTGGCCTGGGTCTTCGGGCTGACCGCCTTCTTCATGGTGGTGGAGGCGGTGGGTGGCTGGTTCTCCGGGTCGCTGGCGCTGCTGGCGGACGCGGGGCACATGCTCACCGACGTGGGCGCGATCGGCCTCACGCTGCTGACCGCGTGGATTGCGCGGCGGCCCGCCAACGCCACCAAGACCTTCGGCTACCTGCGGTGGGAAATCCTCGCCGCGCTGGTGAACGGCGCCGTGCTCTTCGGGCTGGCGGCGCTGGTGGTGCACGAGGCAATCCAGCGGGTGCAGCAGCCCGAGCCGATCAAGGGCGGGCTGTTCCTGGCGGTGGCGCTGGTGGGGCTGGCGGTGAACGGCGTGGCGCTGTGGCTGCTGCACGGGCATCATGAGCACCACCTCAACACCCGCGGGGCCTACCTTCATATCCTGGGCGACCTGCTGGGGTCGGTGGGGGCGGTGGCGGCGGCGGGGATCGTGCTGCTGACCGGCTGGACCCTGGCCGATCCGATCATGTCGATCGTCCTCTCGCTGCTGATCCTGGTGGGGGCGTGGCGGCTGGTGCGGGAGAGCACCGACGTCCTGCTGGAGGCGGTGCCGGGGCACATCGCGTTGCCGGAGGTGGAACGTGGCATGCTGGAGGTGGCCGGGGTGACCGCCGTGCACGACCTCCATGTCTGGACGGTCACCAGCGGGATGGTGGCGATGAGCGGGCATGCGATCGTCCCCGACCTGTCGCGCCATCCCGAAGTGCTGGAACGACTTCGGGAGGTCCTGGCGGGGTTCGGGATCGGCCATGCCACGATCCAGCTGGAGACCTGCGACGGCTGCCTGGAGGGGGTCGGGGCAGTGGCGGTCGGGGCGCACGCCGGGCACCGGCACTAGCGGGATGGCGGGGCCCCCGGCCGGGGGCAATTTCGGGGGGGCGAGGAGGGGCGGCGGGATGGCGCACCCCTACTTGCCCCCCCGACCTACCCCTGTCTATATATGCCGCGCGGAAACCGGGGCGTCCCCATGGGCGTCCGGACACGCGCGCCGGCGGTCGGCGCGCAACGCAGGACCGTCGGTGGGACAGGTCGGGGATGGCCCAGAACCAGCAGATCCGCAACATCGCCATTATCGCGCACGTGGACCACGGCAAGACGACGCTCGTGGACCAGATGCTGCGCCAGGCGGGGGCCTTCCGGGCCAACCAGCAGGTCGAGGAGCGCGTGATGGACTCGAACCCGCTGGAGCGGGAGCGGGGCATCACCATCCTGGCCAAGAACACCGCCGTGCGGTGGGGCGACACCAAGATCAACATCGTGGACACGCCGGGCCACGCCGATTTCGGCGGTGAGGTGGAGCGGATCCTCCGGATGGTGGACGGGGTGCTCATCCTGGTGGACGCGGCAGAGGGGCCGATGCCCCAGACCCGCTTCGTGACCCGCAAGGCGCTGGCGCTGGGCCACCAGCCGATCGTCGCGATCAACAAGATCGACCGGCAGGACGCCGAGCCGCTCCGGGTGCACGACGAAGTGCTGGGGCTGTTCATCGATCTCGAGGCGAGCCACGAGCAGCTGGACGCCCCGTTCCTGTACACCTCGAGCCGGGCGGGGACGGCGACCACCGAGCTGGAGCAGCCGGGGACCGACCTCACGCCGCTGTTCGAGGCGATCCTCAAGCGGGTGCCGCCGCCCACCGGCAACGCCGAGGGCCCGTTCCAGATGCTGATCTCGACGCTCGACTTCTCCACCTTCGTGGGGCGCATGGGCATCGGGCGGATCGAGCGGGGCCGGGTGCGGCTGGGGCAGGAGGTGGCGCTGCTGCCGATCGGCGAGCCGGGGATGGTCACCGAGGGGATCCAGCGCGGCCGGATCACCAAGCTCATGACCTTCGACGGGCTCACCAAGGTCGAGACCGAGGAGGCGGGCGCCGGCGACATCGTGGTGATCGCGGGGCTCGAGGGGATCGAGATCGGGCGGACGGTCACGGCGGTGGAGGTGCCGGAGCGGCTGGAGGGGATCGCGGTGGAGGAGCCGACGATGTCGGTGGACTTCATCGTGAACAACAGCCCCTTCGCCGGCCGGGAGGGCAAGTTCGTCACCAGCCGCCAGGTGCGGGACCGGCTCTACAAGGAGCTGGAGCGCAACGTGGCGCTCAAGGTCGAGGACACCGACAGCCCCGACACCTGGGCGGTCTCCGGCCGCGGCGAGCTGCACCTGGGCATCCTGATGGAGACGATGCGGCGGGAGGGGTTCGAGTTCCAGGTCTCGCGGCCCCGGGTGATCACCAAGGTGGGCCAGAGCGGCGAGCGGCTGGAGCCGTACGAGGAGCTGATGGCGGACGTGCCGGAGAGCTACATCGGCACCGTCATCGAGAAGCTGGGCCCGCGGCGCGCGGAACTGATCGAGATGAAGAACCCGGGCCAGGGGATGGTCCGGATGAACTTCAAGATCCCGGCGCGGGGCCTGTTCGGCTACCGGTCGGAGTTCCTGACCGACACCCGCGGCACCGGCACGCTCCACCACCGGTTCCTGGAGTACGGCCCGTGGGCGGGCCCGCTGGCGGGGCGGAAGAACGGCGTGCTGGTGGCCGACCGGGTGGGCGTGGCGGTGGGCTTCGCGCTGTTCAACCTGCAGGAGCGGGCGCAGATGTTCATCTCCCCCGGGGACGAGGTGTACGAGGGGATGATCTGCGGCGAGAACTCGCGCCCGGGCGACATGGACGTGAATGTCGCCAAGGAGAAGAAGCTGACCAACATGCGCACCACCGCGTCGGACGAGAACATCCAGCTCGAGACGCCGCGGCAGATCACGCTGGAGTACGCCCTCGAGTACATCGAGGAGGACGAGCTGATCGAGGTGACGCCCAAGGCGATCCGCCTGCGCAAGCGGGCGCTGGCCGCCACCGAACGCAAGAAGATCGCCCGGGCAGCCGCGCGGGCGGACGCGTCATAACCCTGAAGCCTCTCGGAGGAGTCATGCTGCCGTGGGAAGCGTCGGTCGAGGCGCTGAACGCTCGTCGCCGCCGGGATGACGACGACTTCGATGACGACGAGGAGTCGTTCTCGTTCGACGAAGAGGACGAGGACGACGAGGACGGCGACGAGGACCTCGAGGAGGAGGACCTCGACGACGAGGACCTCGATGACGAGGACCTGGACGACGTCTCGTTCGAGGAATCGGACGAAGAGGACGACAGCCCGCGGCGGCGCTGAGCCGGTCCTCCCTCCCCCCGACAGCAGTCCGCTCCACCCGGATGCCCGGTCCCTCGCCGGGCATCCTTGCCAGCCGGCCGGCCGCGCCCAGGGCGTTCCCCGCCGGGGCGGCCCGGCCCGTTCCGCCGCACCACCCCTCCTTCCGGGAAGCCACCCCTCGTGCCGACTCGCCGACTTGCCGCGCTCGCGCTCGCCCTGACCGTCCTGGCGCCGCGTGCCGCCGCCGCCCAGCAGGCGCCGGTCACCTATGACGTCACGTTTCCCAACGCGGTCCACCACGAGGCCGTGATCACCCTCGAGGCGCGGGGGCTCCCCCGGGGGCGGCTGGTCGAGCTGTGGATGAGTCGCTCCTCGCCGGGACGCTACGCCCTGCACGAGTTCGCCAAGAACGTGTACGCGGTCAGCGCGACCGATGGCCGCGGCGCGCCGCTCACGGTCACCCGGCCGGATCCCTACCGGTGGCAGGTGGCGGGGCACGACGGCACCGTCCGGGTGCGCTACACCCTCTTCGGCGACCGGGGCGACGGGACCTATGCCCAGGTGGACCTCACGCACGCCCACCTGAACATGCCCGCCACCTTCATGTGGGTCCGGGGCCTCGACGCCCGGCCCATCCGGGTGACGTTCCATCCGCCCGAGGGCTCGGGGTGGAAGGTGGCGACGCAGCTGTTTCCAACGACCGATGCGACCACCTTCACCGCGCCGGGACTGCAGTACTTCATGGACAGCCCCACCGAGCTGTCGGACTACACCCTGCGGCAGTGGACGGTGACCGCGGGCGGCAAGAGCTTCCCCATCCGGCTGGCGCTGCACCACACCGGCACCGAGGCGGAGGCGGACAGCTTCGCGGTGCTGGCCCGCAGGGTGGTGGAGGCCCACATGCGGGTGTTCGGGGAGCCCCCGCGCTACGACGTGGGCTCCTACACCTTCATCGCCGACTACCTGCCGTGGGCCTCCGGCGACGGCATGGAGCACCGCAACTCCACGATCATCTCGTCGACCGGCTCGCTGGCGCGGAACATGGGCGGACTGCTGCAGACCCTGGCCCACGAGTTCTTCCACTCGTGGAACGTGGAACGGATCCGCCCGGTCGGGCTGGAGCCGTTCGACTTCACCCGGGCCAACATGACCGACGGGCTCTGGTTCGCCGAGGGGTTCACCAACTACTTCGGGCCGCTGGCGGTGGCGCGCGCGGGGATCACCCCGCTGGAGGACTTTGCCCACGCGCTGGGGCGGCCGATCGACTTCGTGATCAACTCGCCGGCGCGGGCCTTCTTCAGCCCGGCGGAGATGAGCATGCAGGCGCCGTTCGTCGACGCCGCGACCGCGATCGACCCCAACAACCGCGGCAATACCTACATCTCGTACTACACCTGGGGCAGCGTGGTGGCGGCCGGGCTGGACCTGACCCTCCGGACCCGGGGCCACACCCTCGACGAGCTGATGCGGCTGATGTGGGTGCGGTACGGCAAGACCGAGATCCCCTACCGCGTCGCGGACATCGAGCGGGCGCTGGCGGACCTGACCCATGACCCCGGCTTTGCGCGCCGGTTCTTCGATCACTACGTCCGCGGGCGGGAGGTGCCGGACTTCGCCAGCCTGCTCCCCCAGGCCGGGTTGCTGCTCCGGCCCGCACATCAGGAGGCGGCGACGCTCGGACCGCTCCGGCTGGACTACGCCACCGACGGCGCACGGATCACCAGCAACACCCAGATCGGATCGCCGGTCTATGACGCCGGGCTCGACGCGGGCGACGTGATCACCCGGCTGGACGGCCAGCCCCTCGGTGCCGATAGTGTGGTTCAGGCAATCCTCGCCGCGCACCACCCCGGCGATCAGGTCCCGGTGGAGTACCTGTCGCGCGGCGCCAGCCGCACCGCCAACATCACCCTGGGCGTGGATCCCCGGCTGGAGGTGGTGACCTTCGAGGAGGCGGGCAGGCCGGTGACCGACGAGGTACGGCGGTTCCGGGCCGACTGGCTGCTGACGGGCCAGCCGTAGCCGCGGCAGGGGGGCCGGCGACGCGCCGATCGCCTCCACTCGCGCACGGTAGTTGACAGCGACGCCCCGGATGGGTTCTTTCCTGCCCCGCCGGTGGCTCGGCGGGAGGGCTGACGGCCCGGCCCGGTGCTTGAGAAGGGGGCCGCAAGTCGTTATAGTCCAGCTGGTTGGGGCCTGTAGCTCAGGTGGTTAGAGCGCACGCCTGATAAGCGTGAGGTCGGTAGTTCAACTCTACCCAGGCCCACTGAAGCCTCCGA
>CAZYIV010000070.1:0-20939 GCA_964647615.1 uncultured Gemmatimonadaceae bacterium
TCGCGGGCCACCTTGAGGGCCAGCGCCCGGCAGATCTCGCCGAAGAACGGCCAGTCCACCTCGAGGACGCCGCGCGGCTGGGGCACGGGGGGTTGTCGTTTCATCGGGGTCACTTGGCGGAGGGCGATCGGACGTTCGGACTCGCACCAAAGCTACCCGGTGGCGGCGGCGGCGTAAACCACGTTGCGGCCCCTCCGGGGGCGGGCTAAATTGGCACCATTCTTCCTCTTCCGACCCGCGAGGACGTTCTCCCATCCATGAGTTTCTGGCGGCGGTTGTTCGGCGGTGGCCGGGCCCAGGGGCTCAAGCCGCAGCGGCTCGATTACCTCAACGAAGCGCTGGCCCTCGAGCGCCAGGGCGACTTCGAGGCGGCGCTCACGTCCTACCGGCTGGCCCTCCGCGACAATCCCAACGACCCGCGGATCCTGCAGAACATGGCGATCGCCTTCACCAAGACGGGGCAGCAGGAGGAGGCGATCCGGCACTATCGCCGGGCGATCGCGCTGGACGACACCCTGGTGGGCGCCCACTACGGCCTGGCCTTCCGGCTGAAGGATCGGGGGGAGCACCAGGAAGCGGCCTCGCACCTGCGGAAGTTCCTCGCCCGGCCGCCCAAGGGGCCCGACGCCGAGCGCTGGGTGCGCCATGCCGAGGAGACGCTGCGGGAGCTGGACGCGCCGGACCCGGAGGGGAGATGACCCGGCGGTGGGTCTGGGCCGGCGCGGTGCTGCTGGCGGGGTGCAGCGACCTGACCGGCAGCAAGGGCGTGGTGTCGCTGGAACTGCGGCTGCCGGCCCAGCCGGCGGTGGAGACCGACGACACGGTCACCCTGCACGCCCGCGCCCTCAACCTCGACGGCGACAGCGTGGACGTGCCGATCTACTGGCGCACCCCCGATTCGACGCTCAATATCTTCGACAGCACCGGGCGGATGACCACCGCCCTGGCGTCCGGCACCGGCCGGGTGCAGGCCCATGTGGGATCACTCTACTCGGACCTCTCGACGGCGTTCACCATCCGGCCCCGGGCGGATACCCTCCGGCTGCTGGTCCCCGACACGCTGACGGTGCTCGCGGCCGACAGCGCCTCGGGCCCGCTCGACGCCGCCCTGGAGACCGACTCTGCCGTGGGCATCAGCGGGGCCAGCCTGCTGTACGAGGTGGTGGACACCGTCGCGGCCCAGGGCACCGTGCACTTCGCCGGGGGGCTCCTGGCCCTCCGCGCCACGACTTCCACGGGGGGCGCGCCGTCGCCAGCGGTCACCCTCCGCAAGACGACCGGGGCAACGCCCCCGGCCACCGTGCAGGTCCGGGTCAGCGCGACCCGCCCGAGCGGCACACCGGTCCCCGGCTCGGGGCAGGTGTTCACGCTCACGATCCAGTAAACCCTACGGAGGCCACCCCGATGGCCACGCCCCGCACGCTCAACGAGCTCTTCTTCGGAAGCCTCGACCGGTTCGGCACGCGCCCCGTGGCCCTGCGGGTCAAGCGCGACGGGGCCTGGCGGGACATCGGCTTCGCCGAGGTCCAGGCGACGGTGCAGGCGGTGGCGGCGGGGCTGCGCGAGCTGTCGGTCGCGGCCGGCAGCAACGTCGCGATCCTGAGCGAGAACCGGCCCGAGTGGGCCTTCGTGGACTTCGGCTGCCTCACCGCCCGCTGCGCCGACGTGCCGATCTACCCCACCCTGCCTGCCGGCCAGATCAGCTACATCCTGCGGGACTCGGGCGCGGTGGCGGTGTTCGTCTCCTCGAAGGCGCAGCTGGAGAAGATCCTTTCCATCCGCGAGCCTGACGTCACTCCCGCCCTGCGGCACATCATCGCCTTCGACGACGATGCCACCGGCCCGGGCGTGATGCCGTTCAGCGACCTGGTGGCCCGCGGCAAGGCGGCGCTGGCGAAGTACCCCGGCTGGCGCAACGAGGCGCTCGCGGCACAGCCGGACGACCTCGCCACGCTGATCTACACCTCCGGCACCACCGGCGACCCGAAGGGCGTGATGCTGACCCACGGGAACCTGACCAGCAACGTGGTGGCCGGCCTCCAGTACCTCGACCTGCGCACCGAGGACGAGTGCCTCTCGTTCCTGCCGCTGTCGCACGTGTTCGAGCGGATGGCGGGCCACTATTGCATGTGGCAGATGGGGGCGACGATCAACTACGCCCAGAGCATCGACACCGTCCCCGCCGACCTGATCGACCGCCAGCCGACGGTGGTGCTCTCGGTGCCGCGGCTGTACGAGAAGATCTTCGCCAAGGTGGTGGAGGGCGCGGCCGCCTCGCCGGTCAAGAAGCGGATCTTCGACTGGTGCCGCGCGGCCGGCGAGGCCTGGGTGGACCTGACCCTCGCCGGGAAGCCGGTGCCGTTCGGGCTCGGGGTCAAGAAGGCGCTCGCCGACCGGCTGGTCTTCTCCAAGCTGGTGGCCCGCACCGGCGGGCACCTGCGCTTCTTCGTGTCCGGCGGCGCCCCGCTCTCGGCCGACATCGCCCGGTTCTTCCACGCCGCCGGCCTGCCGATCTACGAGGGCTACGGCCTGACCGAGACTTCGCCAGTGATCTCGGTGAACTGCCAGAAGGGTGTCCGGCTC
Source organism: uncultured Gemmatimonadaceae bacterium (assembly GCA_964647615.1). GTDB lineage: Bacteria > Gemmatimonadota > Gemmatimonadetes > Gemmatimonadales > GWC2-71-9 > JADJOM01. The sequence continues at coordinate 2,584 of CAZYIV010000070.1, forward strand.
GGCACGGTGGGCCGGCCGGTGCCCGGGGTGGAGGTGACCATCGCGCCCGACGGCGAGATCCTCACCCGCGGCCCCCACGTCATGAAGGGCTACTACAACAAGCCGCAGGCCACCGCGGAAGCGATCGACAGCGGCGGCTGGTTCCACACCGGCGACATCGGCGAGCTGGACCCGGACGGCTTCCTGCGCATCACCGACCGCAAGAAGGACATCATCGTCACCGCCGGCGGCAAGAACATCGCGCCCCAGCCCATCGAGGGCCGGGTGAAGACCAACAAGTTCGTGCTGAACGCGGTCATGCTGGGCGACAAGCGCAAGTTCCCCATCCTGCTCGTGGTGCCGAACATTGACGCGCTGCGGGAGTGGGCGGCGTCGGAGGGGCAGGCCGTCACCAGTGACGAGGCGCTGCTGGCGAGCCGCGAGGCGACGGAGAAGATCGAGCGGGAGGTGAAGAAGACGCTGCGCGACCTGGCTCACTTCGAGATGCCGAAGAAGGTGGTGCTGCTGGCGCGCGACTTCTCGATCGAGTCCGGGGAGCTGACCCCGACGCTCAAGGTGAAGCGCCGGGTGGTGGAGAAGAACTATTCCGCGATCATCGAGGCGGCCTACGCCGACCGGAGCATCACCACCGGCGACTAGCGCCCGGCGCCGCCGCGGCCCACCCACCAGCCGCCCGCGGCAGCCAGCAGCTCGAACCCCTCCACCGCCGGCGGCGCCCCGTGGCCCGCCGCGCGCAGCCCCGGCAGCACCGCCCCGATCCCGGCGGCGACCCAGGCCGGATCGTCCCCCGCCGGCGCCCCCAGCACCACGCCCCGCATCGAGCGCGCCTTGAGCGGCAGTCGCCCGGCCTCGAGCGCGCTCCACCCCTCGCCGGCGGGCACCTCGCCCCGCGGGTTCACCAGCGCCAGGTGCACCCCCGGCAGCAGCGCCGAGAGCCCCGGCGCCGCGCGGGCCGCCTCGCCCACCAGCGCCACATAGCCCCCCGGGCCCTCGAGACCCAGGAACGCCAGCAGCGCCTCCGGTTCCGGCACCGCGCCGCCGGCCGGGCCGGCGGCCGGCGGCTCACCCATGCGGGCGACACCGTCCACGATCGGATACTCCGCCTGGCAGATGGGGCAGCCGAGCAGGCCGGTCGCCACGTGGCGGCCGGCCATGCGGTCGGGGATCAGCACCAGGTAGGACTCGGGATGCGTCGCCGGGCAGCGCAGGTGATCGGTGAGCTCGATGAACACGGCGGTCAGGGCCGGAAGACGACCCAGGTGTACTTCCCCTCCTCCACCGTGACGCGGCGGTAGACCTTCTTCCCCCCGATCATCACCCCCAGCACGTAGGTGCCGGGCGGCACGTCACTCACCGCGAAGTGCTCGCCGTACAGCGGGTGCGGATGCGCCTTGTCCCCGTAGGTCTCGGCGTACACGAACGGCGTCTCGGCGGGCTCCGGCTTCACCAGCCCGTAGACCCGCGCCTGGGGCACCGCCCGCCCCGCGGAGTCGAACACCTGCCCCGCGACGATCCCGGTGCCGGGCAGCGGCTCGATCCAGAGCTCGGGATTGGTGGTGAACGCGGGGAAGCGCTCCAGCGAATCCACCACCTGCGAGACGTCCTCGCCGGGGAGCGGCACCACGTGCACCTCGAGGTGCAGGTGGTCGTTGGTGGCCCGGCCGGTATTCCCCACCAGGGAGATCACCTCGCCGGCGCGGACCCGGTCGCCCACCTTCACCTTGAGCGCGCTGTTGTGGTAGTAGACGCTGAAGATGCGGCGCGGGCCGTCGGGCGTGGTGAGGATGCTGTCGTGCCGGATGGCAATGGTAAGCGCCCCCTGCTCCGCCGGGCCGGCGTACATCACCCGGCCGTCGCCGATGGCATGCACCGGGGTCCCATCCGGGTTGTTGAACTCGACCCCCTGGTGCTGCTGGAAGTTGCCGCCCATCGTCGAGCCGTAGCGATAGGTCTGGTCGATGTAGGCGTTGTCGGTCCGGTCGATCGGGCGGGCGAACCAGGTGGTCTTGAACGCCCGGGGCGCCTCGCCGGCGCGGGGGGCGCGCCGCAGGCAGGGCAGCGTGTCGGCCACCGGGCGGAGCCCGCAGGGCGAGCCGCGCCACGGCACCCCGTTGAGCAGGAACCGGTTGCGCGGGGTGAACACCGCCGAGGGGACGCTGGCGGCGTCCCAGCCGCTCAGGCCCAGGCTGAGGCGCAGGTTCCCCTTGAGGGTGCTGAGGAACACACCCCGCCGCCGGTCCAGCCCGATGCGCCGGATGTACTCGTTGTCCAGCACCGCGATGGCGGTATCGGCGGGGCCGCGCGCGGCGGGACCGGTCCGGTCCACGAACGCGGTCCAGTGCCCGCCGTCATCGGTCGTCATCTGGACCCCGTCGGCGGTCGCCACCCAGACCGTATCGCCCCGGATGACGATGCCGTCCGGCGCCACGTACTGCCACTCGGGGCCCAGCTGGGTGAAGGTCCAGTTGGTCCAGGTCCGGCCGCCGTCGCGGGAGAGGCCCCAGCCGTTGCCCACGGTGCCGTACCAGGTCTCGCCCCGCGGCCCGAAGGCAAAGGCGTGCACGAAGTCCCACGAGATGCTGGTGCCGCTGGTATCGTGGGCGATATGCTCCCAGCTGGTGGCGCCGGCGCGCAGCCGGTAGATGCCCTCGCCATAGGTGCCGACCCAGAGTCCGCCGGCGCGGTCGCGGTCCACCGCGAGGACCGGCAGCCCGAACCCGCCCGGGTCCGGCAGCGCGGGGAACGGGGCCTGCGCCGGGAGCAGCGTGGGGAGGGCGAGGAGGAGGAGCAGCGGGAGCAAGCGCCGGGCGGCCCGGCGGCAGCGTGCGAACACGGATCGGTCCTCGGGGGTCAGCCGCCCTCGACCGGGGCGGGCGCCAGCCGCAACCATTCCACGGTGGCATGCGGGGGGCGGGTGGCGACGAAGACGACCGCGTCGGCCACGTCCTCGGGGCGGAGCATCAGGGCCCGGCGCAGCAGCCCGGGGCTGGCGTCGGGATCGAACGGATCCCAGATCGGAGTGTCGGTGGACCCGGGGGAGACCAGGCTGCAGCGCACTCCGGTGCCCCGGTATTCGGCCGCGAGCGCCTCGTGCAGCCCGCGCACCCCGAACTTGCTGGCCGTGTAGGCGGCGTTGTCCGGGAAGCCGACGTGGTCGCAGGTGCTGCCAATGGTGATGTGCACTCCGCCGCCGGCCCCGCGCATGGCCGGCAGCAGCCCCTGGGCGAGCACGAAGGGCGCCCGGATGTTGAGGGCCAGCTGGGCATCGAGCTCCGCCGGCTCGGTGGCCTCGAAGGGCTTGAGCAGGAAGACCCCGGCATTCTGCACCACCACCGCCGGGGTGCCCCACTCGGAGAGGATCCGGGTGGTGGCGGCCACCACCTGGTCCACCCGGCTCAGGTCGCAGCGCAGGTCGCGAAAGGCGCCGTGGGTGCCCTCGTCGAGCGACCGGGCCAGGCGCACCACCGTCGCGCCGGCAGCGGCGAGCCCGGCGGCACAGGCGGCGCCGATGCCCCGGCTCGCGCCGGTGACCACCGCCAGGCGCCCCTCGAGCGGCATCATTCCCCGCTCCGTCCGTGGACCAGCCGGAGGAACTCCTCCCGGCTGCGGATATCGCTCCGGAAGATGCCGCGCACGGCGCTGGTGACGGTGCGCGAGTTCTGCTTCTCCACCCCGCGCATGGCCATGCAGAGGTGGGTAGCCTCGATCAGCACCCCGACCCCGTGTGGCTCGAGCACCTCCATGATCGCATCGGCGATCTGGTCGGTGAGCCGCTCCTGCACCTGCAGCCGCCGGGCGAAGACCTCCACGATGCGCGGCAGCTTGGAGAGCCCGACGATGCGGCCGTTGGGGATGTAGGCCACGTGGGCCCGGCCGAAGAACGGCAGCATGTGGTGCTCGCACAGCGAGTAGAGCTCGATGTCGCGCACCAGGATCATGCTGTTGTGCTGCTCCTCGAACAGCGCATCGCCCACCGCGTCCATGACCGAGAGGCCGTAGCCACGGGTGAGCCAGCGGAACGCGTTCTCCACCCGCTCCGGGGTCTTGGCCAGGCCTTCGCGGTCCGGGTCCTCGCCCAGCGCGGCCAGGATGGTGCGGACCTCGGCCCGGAACGGGGCGCGGCGGGCGGCCTTAGCGGCCTTCGTAGTCGACATAGTTGCGCGGGGTCTCCCAGAGACGCAGCCGGAGCGCCAGCGCCGCCGGCAGGTGCGCCCGCAGCACGTCCCAGCAGTAGATGGCGATGTTCTCGGCCGTCGGATTCACGTCCCGGAAGTGGGGGACGTCGAGGTTCAGGTGCCGGTGGTCGAGGTGGGCCAGCAGCTTCTCCTCGGCCAGCCGCTTCAGTACGTTGATGTCCAGCACGTAGCCGGTCTCCGGGTCCACCCGGCCGGTCACGGTGATGTCGAGCTCGTAGTTGTGGCCGTGCGCATTGGGGTTGGCGCAGACCCCGAAGGTCCGCACATTCCACTCCTCAGGGTACGCCGGATTGTACAGCCGGTGTGCGGCATTGAAGTGCACCCGGCGCGTGACACTGACGGTGGGCATGCGAGGGGACCCGTCCTGGTGGTGGCTCACGCTGGAAGATGGCGGACCCCCGGGCCGGGTCAAGCCGCCACGCACGCAGGGTTGAACAACGGGGGCACCGGCCGCTGGGCCGGTGCCCCCGGGAAGACAGGGCGGCGCCGAAGAGGTTTATTGAAGCCCGACGAAGAAGTGTGGCACCCTCACCGAATCGTCTGTCTTCCCCCGGGGGGCATGGCATCGGATGCAGTATCTGGGCCCTTCACCGGACCTGTTGGCTCAATAACGGAGTTCCTCGGCACCGCTTTTCGATCTCGAAGATAGGCCGCGGTCGCCGCAGCGTCAACAAACCCGAGGCGCATTCCATGACGCTCACGCTCGTCGGCGCGATCGCCGCGCTGCTGGCCTGGATCGTGGTCACGTTCCTGTATCCGCTCGGCCCCGCGGCCACCGCGCTGCACCTGCTGCTCGGCCTCTCCGGCGCGCTGTTCGTACGCTGGTGGGCGCTTCGCAGCCCGCGCCCGTGACCGCTCCCGCCCCGGCGCCCGCCCGCGACGCGCTCCCCGCGGTGCTCGCGGGGCTGCTATACGTGCTGCTGCTGGTGACGCTGCGGGAGATCCTCTCACCGGCGCTGGTGCTGCCGCTGGTGCTGGTGGCGCTCTGGCCGCTCCGCGGCCGGGCCGGGGTCCGTCCCGCCATGGCAATCGCCGTGGCCCTCACCCTGGTGTGGGGCCTCGCGCGCTACGGCGGGCTGCTCGGGCCCTTCCTGCTCGCGCTGGCGGTGGCGTACCTGCTCGCGCCCCTGGTGGCGCGGCTGGAGCGGCGCCGGGTATCGCGGGGCACTGCCATCGTGCTGGTGTCGCTGCCGCCGCTGATCCTGGCGGTGCTGCTCGCCATCCTGGCGGGCCCCCAGGTGTGGAGCCAGGCGGTGGCGCTGGTCTCCGCCCTGCCCCGGTTCGCCACCACGCTATATGAATTCCTGGCCGGCCTCCGCACCCGGCTCGAGGGGCTGCCGTTCCTCACCGCCGACCAGCGGGACTGGCTCCGGGAACTCGACGCGCAGCAGCTCGCGGCGCTGCTGCAGCAGAACGCCGACGGGCTGCTCGGCGCACTGGCGGAGTGGGGCCTCGCCTTCGGCCGCCGGCTGGGCACGCTGCTCGGATTCCTGGGCTACCTGGTGGTGACACCGGTGGTGGCGTTCTACCTGCTCCGGGACTGGCACCCGCTGCTCGGCTTCCTGGAGGAGTTGATCCCCCCGGCGCGGCGCCCGGCGGTGCTGGGCTTCATCGAGGAGTACGACGGTGCCCTGGGGCGCTTCTTCCGGGGGCAGCTGATCGAAGCGAGCCTGGTTGGCGCGCTCACCGGGCTCGGCCTCGCGGTGCTGGGCGTGCCCAGCGCGCTGCTCATCGGGGTGATCGCGGGGGTCTGCAACCTGGTGCCCTACATCGGGCTCGCCGTCTCCGCGATCCCGGCGCTGGTGGTGGCGCTCACCATGCCCGAGCCGCTCACCGGGCTGCTGAAGGTCGGCGGGGTGTTCGCCGTGGTGCAGTTCATCGACGGGTCGGTCACCGGGCCGCGGATCGTGGGCGGCTCGGTGGGGCTGCACCCGGTGATCACGATGCTGGCGCTGGCCTTCGGCGGGGCGATGCTGGGCTTCGCGGGGCTGCTGCTGGCGGTGCCGCTGGCGGTGCTGGGCAAGATGGTGGCGGCCCGGCTGCTGGCGCGCTACCGGGCCAGCGCGGTCTACGCCGAGGCGTAGCGGCTCAGATCTCCCAGTTGGACCAGACCACGGCGCCGGGGGGCACCGGCAACTCGTCGTGCTGCGCCAGCGTCATCCGCAGGTCGGTCCAGTGGGCGCGGTACCCCAGGTGCACCATGCGCAGGTAGGCGGGGCCGTAGGCCGTCTGGCAGCGGAAGGTGAGCCGCCGGATGTCGGCGGCCAGCGTCGCCGCCTCCAGCCCCGCCACCAGCCGCTCGAAGGCATCGCCATCCGTCGCGACCAGCTTGAGCACCCGCAGCTCGTCCTGCGGCCGCCCCGCGGCAAGCGCCACAGTATGGAAGAGCGCGAAGCCGGTGAGCGCGCCGCCCGCATCGCGGAGCAGCAGGGTGTCGCCGATGCGGAGGTCGGCGGAGATGGCCAGCTCCCGGGTGAAGTCGGTCCCCGGCTGGAGCCGCTGGGCCAGCTCGCGGCACTCCGCCAGGCGCTCGGCGCGGGCCGGGCCGGCGGTGGAGAGCACCTCCGGATGCAGCGCCGGGCGGCGGCCGAGATCGCGCACCAGCGTCACGGTGAGGTGCCGGGGCACGAAGCCCAGCCGGCTGTAGAACCCGATGTTCTCGATGGTGCGCGGCATGGTCTCGAGCCCGATGGTCCGGGCACCGCGCTCCTTGAGCCAGTTGATGCCGGCCAGGAGCATCGTCTTGCCCAGCCCGCCGCCCTGGCGGTCGGGCCGCACCGCGAGGGGCCCCATCCAGCCTTCCCGGCCGGAGAGGTGAGCCATGTTGAAGGCGCACAGCTCGCCGTCGGCGTCGCGCCAGACCATGGCGCCCTCGCCGGCGTCCTCCAGGGCGTAGCGCCAGACGGCGGGGTTGAGGTGCGGCACCCGCACCCCGCTCATCCCGTCCCGCCGGTAGCGGTCGGTGAAGGCGTCGGCGAAGACCCGGTTGAGCGGTTCGACGTCGCGCATGGTGGGCCGCTCGGGGCCGTAGATGTCGCGCTCAGGCAGCCAGGCCATCGGCCTCTCCCCCCACCTCGTCCCGTACCCGCGCCGACCCGCGCTCGGTGTCGAACTCGACCCGGAGCACCCGGTCCATCCCCTCCCGCACGCCCTCGATGTGGGTGATGAGGATGACCTGCGGGAAGCGATCGGCCAGGCTCCGCAGCAGGTCCACGACCGCACCGCGCCGTTCCTCGTCTAGCGAGCCGAAGATCTCATCCAGCACCAGCAGCGAGAGCGGCTGGCCGGCCCGGTCGGCGATCATCTGGCTGATCGCCAGCCGCAGCGCCAGGTTGGCGATGTCCTCCTCACCCCCGGAGATCACCGGCTTCGGCTCGCCCGCCTCGATGATCGTCGCCACGTAGTCCTCATCCAGCTCCACCTCGCCGTAGCGGCCGTTGCTCAGGTCGCGGAGGAAGCCGCTGGCCACGTCGGCCAGGTCGGGCCGGAGCTGCTGGTTGAGGTCGGTGCGCAGGTCGGTGAAGGCCCGGTCCAGCTCGTTGTACATCGCGAGGTCGCGCGCGGCGGTGCGGGCCTGGTCCTCCCGCTGGCGGCGCTCCTCGCGGCGCCGCTCCAGCGCCTGCAGCGCCTCGCCGGCGGCGGCCAGCTCGGCCCGGGCCCGCACTGCGGCCATCTCGCCCTGGCGCCGGGCCTGCTCCGCGCGCTCCACCGCGGTGCGCGCCTCGGCAAACGCCTCGTCGCTGTAGCCCAGTGCCGCCAGCCGCTCGCGGAGCGCCCGGGCCTCGGATTCCCGCTGGGTGAGGTCGCGCTCGGCAGCCTCCGCCTCCGCCACCAGGGCGCCGGCGCGCTCCGCCGCCACCCGGAGCCGCTCCGCCTGCAGCGCCACCGGGTCCAGCGCCGCGAGCAGCCGCCGCACCTCGGCGTGGCGATTGGGATCGTAGTTGGCGGGTCCCTGCTGCGCCGCCTGGGCCAGCTCCGCGGCGCGGGCATCCAGCCGCAACACCTCGGCGGAAAGCGCCGGCCCCTCCTGGGCCTGGGTCTCCAGCCGCGCCAGTTCGGTGGAGGCCTCCGCCAGCAGCCGCTCCGCGTCGGCCCGCTGTTTCTCCAGGTCCTTCAGCTCGGGTGGCTCCGCCGCCAGCTGCTCGATCCGGGCCTTGAAGTAGTTGCCGTTGAACAGCACGTCCTGCAGCTGCCGCTCCAGGATACCGGTGACGTTGTCGTACTCCTTGCCGAGCGGCCGCTCGCAGGTGGGGCAGGCGCCCTCCGGGCCGGCGGCGGTGATCTTCTCCAGTTGCTCCTTGAGGTCCCGGTACTGGTCGCGCAACGCCTCGCGCTTGGTTCGCGCATCCTGCAGGTCGCGGTCCCAGGCGGAGCGCCGCTCCCGCGCCGATTCGTCCAGGCCCTCGTGCGTCCGGCGCCGCTCCTCGGCACGTGTGCGCGCCTCGGCCACGCGCTCCGGGGTGGGGAGCCGCGCGGCCCGGCCGCGGACCTGCTGCAGCAGCGCCCGGGTCTCCTCCAGCTGGGCCTGCGCCACCTGGCGCTTGGCGTACTGGCCGGCCAGCTCGTCGAGCCGCTGCCGCTCGGCCCGGAGCTGCTCCAGCGGCGCGAGCTCCGCGCCCAGCGCCTCGAGCCGGCCCCGGGCCTCGTTGGCGCTCACCAGCTCCCGGTCCAGCTGCTGGAACCGCTCCCGCGCCGTCTGCACCCGGTGTTCGGCGAGCTTGAGGTCACCCTGGATGGTGGCGACCTCCTCCCGGCGCGCCTGCATCTCCTGCCAGCGCGGCTCCAGCTCGGCCCGCTGCCGCTCCGCCGTTTCGATGGCGGTGCCGGCTTCGGCAACGAGGCGTACCGCCCCGTCACGCCGCTCGGTGGCGGTCGCCGCCTCACGCTCCAGCTCCGCCGGGTCGGGGAGCTGTGCCTCGAGCGCGGCGAGCGTGGCCCGGACCCGGGTGCGTTCCTCCCGCAGCCGCTCCTGCGCCTGCTGCAGGCGGTCGTAGCCCAGCACCCGGGCCAGGAACTGCGCCCGCTCCACCGGCTTCATGGCGGCCATCACGGCCAGCTGCTTCTGCCCGGTGAAGTAGGTGTTGAAGAACTCCTCGCGGGTCATGCCGAGCAGCCGGCCGACCTTCTCGGTGACGGCCTGGAGGCTGTTGGCGACCGCGGCGGGGTCGCCGTCCTGGAACAGCTCGGCGCCGTTCAGGGTGCGCACCACGCGGTAGCGGTGCGGGCCGAGGATGAAGTCGAGCTCCACCCGCACCGGCGCCCGCGCGCCGGCGCCGCGCCGGCGGAGGGTGTCCCGGGTGCCTCGGGCGGCGTCGGAGCCGTAGAGCGCCCAGGCGATGGCCTCGAGGAGCGTGGTCTTCCCCGCCCCGTTGGGGCCGATGATGCCGGTGAGGCCCGCGCCGAGCACCAGCTCGGTGTCCTCGTGCTGGCGGAAGTTGAGGAGCCGGAGGCGTTCGATCTGCATCAGCCCTCCGCCCACTCCCGCTCGACCAGCGCCATCATCTCGACGCCGGTGCGGACAAACGTCTCCCGGTCCATGTCGCCCGGCAGCAGCCGGCGGCCGAGGTAGTCGGACACCAGCTCGGGGAGGGTCTGGCGCCGGCCCGGCGCCCCGACGCCCACCTCGCGGTGCGACTCGGGCCGGCGCAGGTCCAGCTGGTAGTGCAGCGCCGCGGTCTTGGCCGCCCGGATCGCGACATGGTTGAGCTCCCGGCCGGTGTGCCGCGGGATGTTCCGCACCACCTGCCGCAGCACCTGGTCCGTGTAGCCGCCGGGCACCCCGTCCAGCGCGGCGGCGAGCTTCGCATCCACCTCGGCGGCGGTGAGGCCGGCGGCGTCGAGGGTGGGGAGGTCGATCACCCGCCGCGCGAGCTCCACGGGGCGGCGCTCCACCGCGCCGGTAGCCACGTCCACCAGCAGCCAGCCCTTGCCCGGCACCTTGTGCTGCCGTTCGTCGGCCAGCTCGCCCCAGGGGTTGGGACTCACGTACTCCAGCGCGCCGCTGTACCAGACCCGTGGGGCCACCTCGCGCTGCACGTGGTAGTGACCCAGCGCCACGTAGCTCCACCCGCCCTTCGCGAGCGCATCCCGCTCCAGCAGGGCGCCGCCGTACTCGGCGGAGGAGCGGTCCGAGGGGAAGATCCCCTCGACCTCGCCGTGAAGCATGAGGACCTGGTGCGGTTCCGTCCCCTCGGGGCGCAGCACGGGCCGCTCCCCGGTCACCAGCGCCATGTGCGGCACGGCGAGCACCGAGAGCCCCAGCGCGGGCCACGCCAGCCGTCGCGGCTCGTCGGCCACGACCTCGGCGCCGAGGCTGGCGAACAGGCCGAGGATCGAGCCGGTCTCGGTGGAGCGCGGGGTGTCGTGGTTGCCGGCGATGAGCACCAGCGGGGCGTCGGGCAGCGCCTCGCGCAGCCGGTGGAACTCGCGGAAGGCGAAGAGAATCGAGTGGTTGGTGGGGCGCACCGAGTGGAACAGGTCGCCCGCCACCAGGATCGCGGCGGGGCGCGCGGCGATGACGCCGTCCACCGCCCGGCGGAAGGCGTTGGCCACGTCGGCCTCACGCTGGTTGAGGCCGGCCGGGGTCTGGCGGTGGAACTGGCGGAAGCCGAGGTGCAGGTCGGCGAGGTGCGCGATCTTCACGGACACAATTCTAAGGCGCAGGCTCCCGAAGGTAAGTGCGGCGCAACGCGAGCGGGGCCCCGTGGTTATCTTGTGCGCTCCCCCGGACACTCAGCCCCTGGAGCCATGCGCCTCGTCCCCCTCGCCCTCGCCACCGGATGCCTGCTGCTGGTCCGCCCCCTGCACGCCGAGACCGACGACTCCACGGCGCACTGGTCCGCCACCGCCGAACTCTCCTACAGCGACGTCAGCGGCAACAAGACCCTGTCGCTGTTCAGCACCGGGCTCGGCTTCAAGCGACAGGGCGGCCGGGTGCTGGAGCTGGCCTTCCAGATGGGGATGCGCTACGGCAAGAGCAACGGGGACGTGGCGGCAGAGAACTACGACGCAGAGCTCAACACCAAGCTGCGGCCGGCGGCGTGGGTCTCCCCCTTCTTCTATACCAAGGCCAGCCGGGACCGGATCCGGAACCTGCACATCCGGGTGGCGGCGGCGGCGGGGGCGGAGGTGAACCTGCTCCAGCCCACGGCCCAGGGCGTGTCGCTGGGGGTGGCGGTGCTGCAGGACTACGAGCGGCGCCTGCTGCCGGAGGGCAGCACCGAGCCGGAGACCGTGTCGCTCACCCGGTTCAACCTGCGCGTCGTGGCCAGGCCGGTGCTGCGGAAGGGGCTGACGGCGGAGCACCGGACCCAGTTCGAGCCGGTGGCCGGGCACCTGGGCGATTACCTGTTCACCACCCAGACCTCGCTCCGCGTGCTGCTGACGGGGAGCCTGGCGCTGCAGACCAGCTACCAGTACAACTACGATTCCTCGCCCGCGCCGGGCGTGACCAGCCGTTCCGACCGCGCGATCACGACGGGCCTGATCGTCGCCCTGAAGTAGCCGGTGACACAGACGGGCCCCGGCGCGCCAGGCGTGCCGGGGCCCGTGTCGTCGCCGGGGGTGGGACCTCAGCCGTACGGATCTCCCGTCCGCTTGAGCCCGGTCACGCCCTTCACCGTCGCCTCCTGCCGCTCCACCCGGGTGCCGAGCTGGGCGGTGAAGTAGGCGAGGACGTTGTCGGGCCGGGTGCGGCGGGTGGCGTGCAGGGCCCGGCGCACGTCCTCCTCCCGGCGGCCGTCAAGCAGGGCCTCCACCTTGCCGGGGCTCACCGCCGGATCCAGCGCGCGCAGCTGGCGGGCCACCGCCTGCGGGAAGGGCAGCTCCGGCACCGGAGGGAAGCGCTCCACCCCGGTGCGGCCGGGGAGGACCGCCGGCCGCGGAAAGCGCACGAACAGCGGCTGGGTGAAGTGCGGGTGCCGCACCAGCAGCTCCCCCTTCGGGAGTGCCGCCAGCTTGGCCTTGGTGGCCGGCGAGAGGGTGCCGTAGCCCGGGGTGGCGATCTCGTCCATGTCCATCCGGCCGAAGAGTGCCGTCCCCGCGTTGCCCACCACCCGGCGCAGCACCTGGCTGCGGAACTGCTGCGCCGAGAACAGCACCAGGCCGAGGTACCGGCCCCGCTCGCTCAGCTCGAGCAGCATCTTGCGGACGTAGGTCTCGTGGCCGTCGGCGGGCGCGTACTTGTTGAGCTCGTCCACGAACACGACGACATGGTCCACCCCGAGGTCCCGGCGCTCGAGGTGCTCCTTGAGCTTGGAGACCACCCGGGCGAAGACCAGGTCCTGCGCCAGCGGGTCAAGGCCCGCGACGTCCACCACGTGCACGCTCCGGTCCGCGAGCGTGCCCCAGGGGAGGTCGCTGGCCTGGCCGTCGTCGGTGACCAGGCCCTTGGCCCGCACGCTGATGTTGCCCAGCCGGTTCCGGACCTTGCGGATGGTGGCGAGGTGGTGGTTGCGCCAGACCTCGCTGCCCTTCGACTGGACCTCCATGAAGTCGAAGATCCGGCGGAAGAAGTCCTCCAGGTCGGCGAAGCTCCGCACCGTGAGCGGCTCGTCCGACAGGGTGATGTCCCGGAACTCCCGCCCCACCACCCGCTCGCCCAGGAAGTCGATGAACCCGCCCGCCTTGGCGTCCACGTCGTCCTTGTTGAGCAGCACGTCGGCGTAGTCGAGCACCTCGCGCAGGCCCCACACCAGCGGCACCGTGTTGCCCGCCAGCGCCTCGTGGGTGCGCAGGGTGTTGAGGTTCACCCCGTCCGCCTTGTACGGCGCGTAGTAGGTGACGTCCGTGAACGGCTCGGCCCGGAGCCCCAGCCGCTGGTACAGGCGGCGGTCCTCGGCGGGCAGCTCCACCGGCTGGTCGAGGAAGCAGAGGTCGGGGCCCTTCACGTTGAAGCAGACCGCCGCCACGCTGCCCTTGTGGGCGGGGAAGGTCTGGAAGATGCTGGCGAGCAGGAACTCCACCGCGCTGGTCTTGGTGGCCAGGCCGGAGACGCCGGTGATATTGAGGTGCGCCGCCTCCGGCCCGAGCAGGAAGTCGGCGTCGAGCTGGATCGGCGCCTCGAGGCCGCCGGCGGCGTACACCCCGATGGGGATCCCGGTGGGGCGTTCCCCCTCGAGGAAGGCATCCATCCGGAGCGCGGTGACCACGTCGGCGTCGTTGGCCAGGTGCACCGCGCCGAGCGGCACCGGCTGTAGCGGCTCCTCGGGGAGCTGCCGCAGGACCGCGGCGGTGTACAGCCGGATCTCGGCGCGCTCGGTGGGGGCCTCGCCGGCGAGGGCCGGGTCGCCGTCGGCGCCGATCACGTCGTGGATCGGGGCGACGAGGTCGGAATAGGCGAAGCCGTCGGTGACGATGCCCAGCACGGTGCGCCCGGGCGCGTCCACCCGCACGATCGCGCCGATGCCGATCGGCGACTCGCGCGCGGTCCAGAAGTGGAACTGGTGGGGGGTCGCCGGCTTGAGCTCGGTGGCGACCACGCGGCCGATCGGCGCGGTCACTCGCCGCTCGCCCGCAGGTACTCCTCCACGGCGCGGATGCCGTAGAGCAGCCGGTCCCAGCGCGGGTCGGGCGTGCTGACCGGGGCGCGCTCCGCCAGCAGCCAGCGGGAGAGCTGGTCCACCTGGGCCAGGGTGGCGGGGACCGGGGCGGCCTCGATCCGGATCAGGCCATGCAGCAGGTTCTTCCCCTGCCAGGGCCAGAGCCGGAGCGCCCAGGAATATACCGGGGCAAACTGGTGCCCCGCCGGCTGGAACACCGGCGAGCGGGTGCCGGCGGGGAGGCGCAGGTAGTGCTCCAGGTCGCCACCGCCGAAGGGGAGCGTGGCGTGGCTCTTGGCGACGCCCAGCATCCGCGGGTCGGCGGCCCACTGGGGGCTCTCGGAGAGGGCCCCATCCACGATCAGCCAGGCCTTGGAGGCGCTGCGGTAGCGGTGGCCCAGTTCCACTTCCAGCCGGCCCCGCGCGGCGTCCACCTCGCGCCGGGCGAGCTGGAAGTCCTTCACCGGGTGGGGCGGCTCGTCCTCGGGGATCTCGACGGCGCCGTGGCCCTCGATCGCGTCACCCAGCTCGCGGAGCACCTCGGGCCGGGCGATCACCAGCCGGCGCCGGGCCACCTCCGCCACATGCAGCTGACGGTCGCGCCGCACCAGCACCGCCGCCCCGATCTCCGCGACGACCACCGGGCTGGCGCCGGCATAGGCCATCACTTCATAGCGCTGGGTGCCGTCGAGAAAGGCGACCGTACCGGGCCACGGCTCGGGCGTGCCCACCGGATGGCCGCCGACCCTGAGGTCCTCCACCAGCCGCGCGGGGCGGATGGTCGCCTCCTCGGCGCGGCCCTCGCTGGCGGCGGGGATCCACGTGGCGGGGGTGAATCCGCGGGCCGCGACCGCGCGGCGGAGCCGGGTCCAGGCCCGTGTGCTCACGTCTCGCCGAGGGTCCGGATCAGGTTGAAGAGCCGCTCGAGCGCGAGGTCGATGTCCTTGTCGGACACCGCGTAGCTCATCCGCACCCAGCGGTCGTCGCCGAAGGCGGCGCCCGGCACCAGCGCCACGCCGGCCGCCATCGCCCGCTCGCAGAAGGCGGTGCCGGTGTAGTCGTGCAGCCGGGTGACGCCGTCCACCCGGAAGAAGAAGTAGAACGCGCCCGTCGGCTCCACGAACTCCACCCCCGGCGCCTCGGCCCGGAAGCGCTCCACCACCCGGTCCCGCCGGCGGCGGAAGGCGGCGACCATCTTCGCCACCTCGGGCTCCACCCGGTCGTCGCCGAAGGCGGTGGCCGCGGCCCACTGGGCGGGGTGGTTGGCGCCGGTGGTGGTCTGCGACTGCAGCGCCGCCATGGCGCGGACCAGCGGCATCGGGGCGTAGGCCGCGCCGATGCGCCAGCCGGTCATGGCGTAGGCCTTCGCCGCGCCGTAGATCAGCACCACCCGCTCCATCAGCTCCTCGGGCAGGTCCAGGAACGACGGCGCCGGCCCGTTGCCGTAGTAGATCCGGCGGTAGATCTCGTCGGCGATCACCCACACGCCGCGCTGGTGCGCCCACTCCGCGATCGCCTTGATCTCGGTGGCGGAGTAGGTGGCGCCGGTCGGGTTGCAGGGCGAGCAGAGGATCAGCCCCTTCACCAGCTTGTCGTACCTGGCCTCGAGCTCCTTCACGCTGACCTTGAGGCCCCACTCCGGGTCGCCCGGGACGGCGATCGGCTCGGCCCGGCAGAGGTGGACGATCTGGGGATACGACACCCAGGCCGGCGAGGGGATCAGGACCTTGTCCTTGGGCCCGAACAGCGCGAAGCAGGTGTTGAAGATGGACTGCTTGGAGCCGTTGCTGATGATGATCTGGTCCGGGTTGATCGCCCGGCCGCCGGAGAGCAGCGACAGGTTCCGCGCCACCGCCGTCCGCAGCTCCACGATGCCGACGTTGGCGGGGTAGCGGGTGTACCCCTGCTCGATCGCCTTGATCCCCGCCTCCGCCACCACCCTGGGGGTGTCGAAGTCGGGCTCGCCCACGCTCATGTCCACGATGTCCTCGCCCGCCGCGCGGCGGCGCTTGGTCTCGTTGCTGATGGCGACGGTCTCGGACGGCTTGAGGTAGGCGAGGTTGGGCGACAGGCTCTCGGACATGCGGCGGTCCTGCTCGGAGGTGGGGGCGGCGCCGAGGGATGCGGAGACGGCCATCAACTGCGGCTGGGAACGGCGAAAAGTCCGTGGGCGGGAAGGCGGTGTCAACTGGTGATTCGCGCCCCCGCCGGTTAGCTTCCGCGCGCGTTTCCACCGGGCTTTTTGACAACTGAGGACGGCGATGTCGGGATTGACGGATTTGTCGCTCACCCCCGCGGTAGCGGAGGCGCTGGGCGGGTTCGGGTACACCACTTCGGATGCCCTGGTGCGAGACCAGGTGCCGCCGGCGGCGCGCGGGACCAACCTGGCCCTCGCGTGGCCCCCCGCGGCGCGCTACGCCGCCCCGGCGCTGGCCGGGCTGGTCAGTGCGCTCTCCGGCGACACCCGGCAGGCGCTGGTCCTCGTCCCGCCCCATGCCCTCGCGGAGTGGGCCGCCGTCCTCCATCCGCTGGCCGGCGCCGCCGGGCTCCCCGCGGCGGTCGCCGAACACCCCGCCCGCGCCACCCGCCGGCTCCGGGAAGGCGGGCTCCGCCTCCTCCTCACCACTCCCGACACCGCCCTGGCCCTCATGGCCCGGAGTGCCCTCAAGGCCGACCGCCTGGGGGCGGTGGTGCTCGCGTGGCCCGAGCTCTACCCCGGCGACGAGCCGCTCGCCGCGCTGATGCAGGACGTCCCTGCGGAGGCCCAGCGGCTGGTGATCCTCGCGGCGCCGCGGGCCCAGCACCCGATGCTGGAGCGCTATGCCCGCCGGGCCCTGCTGCAGGGCCCGCTGGGTGGCACCGAGTCCCTCCCTGCCCCCCTTCCCGGCGTCCGGCTGGCCGTCGTGGCCTGGAGCCGTCGCGCCGCCGCCCTGGCCGACCTGCTGGAGACCGAGGACCCGGCCCGGGCCACCATCTGGTGCGCCGACGAGGCCAGCGTCGCGGCCGCGGCGGCTGCGCTGCCCGTGGCCGATCCCGCGCTGACGGTCGGTACCGGCACCCCGGCGCCCGGCGGCCTGGTGATCTGCTGGGACCTTCCGACGCCGGCCCGCCTGGCCGAACTGCAGTCCGCAGGCGAGCTGATCCTCCTGGTCCCGCCGCATGCCATGCCCTACGCCGGCCGATTGGCGGAGAAGGTGACCCGCCTCCGGCTCGGTTCGGCGGCCGACGCAGCGCGGGAGGCGGCGGCGCGCCGGCGGGAGCAGGTGGAGGCCGAGATCGCGGCTGGTACCCTCGAGGGCGAGCTGCTGGCCCTGGCGCCGCTGTTCGAGCGCCACGACCCGGCCCTGGTGGCGGCGGCGCTGGCGCGGCTGCTCCGGCAGCAGCCTGCGCCGGTGGCCGAGCCGCCCGCCGCGGCGGCGGGCGGCAAGGCGCAGGTGTGGATCGGCGTCGGCAAGAAGGATGGCGCCGGCCCCGGCGACGTGGTCGCCGCGCTGGCGCGGGACGCCGGGATCCCGCCCGAGAAGCTGGGCCGGATCGAGGTGCGGGAGTTGTTCTGCCTGGTGGAAGTGCCCGCCGCGGAGGCGGAGGCGATTGCGCGGGCGATCTCGGGGAAGACGATCCGCCGGCGCCAGGTGGTGGCGAAGGTGGACCAGGGGCGGCCGGCCGTTAGCGGCGATTCACGCGGTCCTTCAAAGCCGCCCCGGCGCGGAACACCGGCGCGACGGAAGCCTTGATCGTCATCGTGCGCCCGGTCCGCGGGTTGCGGGCGGTGCGCGCGGCGCGCTTGCGGGTCTCGAAGTTGCCGAAGCCGGTAATCTGCACCTTCCGGCCCCGGCGCAGCTCGGCGGCGATGAGTCCCTCGGGGCCGAACATCGCCTCCACGATCCGCGCCGCGTCCGCCTTGGAGCGGCCGAGGGTCGTGGCCAGGGCCTGCACCAGCTGCTGCTTGGTCACGTCGAGCTCCGGCGGTGTCGGGCGGGGGTCGTCGAAGGGCGGGCATAATAGCGCGTCGTTCCGACCGGCCGCAAGCGGCGCCGTCACAGCCGCGGCGGTCACGCGCCGCACGCGCACGCTCGCTTGACCCCGCTCGCTGCGGGTCGTATCCTCAGCGCTCCCCACCTGCCCCCCGAGGTCCCCGCAGTGTACCACGGCACCCGTCCCGGCTGGATCGAGGTCATCACCGGCGTGATGTTCAGCGGCAAGAGCGAGGAGCTCATCCGCCGCGTGCGCCGCGCGATCATCGCCCGCCGGCGGGTGCAGGTGTTCAAGTCCCACCTCGACGCCCGCTACGCGGGGCTCTACACCGTGGCGAGCCACGACGGCCGCGAGATCGAGGCGACGCCGGTGGACGCCGCGGCCGAGATCTTCCGCCTGGTGCGGCCTGACACGGAGCTGGTGGGCATCGACGAGGCGCAGTTCCTCGACCCGGAGATCGTCACCGTGGCGAGCGCGCTGGCCTCGCGCGGGGTGCGGGTGATCCTGGCCGGCACCGACACCGACTTCCGGGGCGAGCCCTTCGGCGCGATGGGCAACCTGCTCGCGATCGCGGAGTCGGTGGACAAGCTGCAGGCGATCTGCGTGATCTGCGGCGACCTCGCGACCCGCAACCAGCGGCTGGTGG
>CAZYIV010000071.1:0-3464 GCA_964647615.1 uncultured Gemmatimonadaceae bacterium
GTCGGAGAAGTACAACCTGCTGCAGAGCGCCATGGCCTCGTCGGAGCGGATCTTCCAGCTGCTCGACACCGCCCCCGAGGTGGTGCCGCCGCCCGCTCCGCGGGCGCTGCCGCAGCCGGTGCGGGGCGAGGTGGCCTTCGAGGGAGTGTGGTTCCGCTACGGGGACCCGGCGGGCCGGGCGGCGGTGACCGATCCGGGCTGGGTGCTGCGGGATGTCTCGTTCACCGCCCGGCCCGGCCAGACCCTGGCGCTGGTGGGTCACACCGGGGCGGGGAAGACCACCATCCTCAGCCTGTTGCTCCGTTACTACGATCCCCAGCGGGGCCGCATCACCGTGGACGGGGTGGACCTCCGCGACCTGGACCTGGACGAGCTCCGTGGGCTGATCGGGTTCGTGCAGCAGGACCTGTTCCTCTTCGGGGGGGACATCGAGCGCAACCTGCTGCTCGACTCGGGGCGGGGGCCGGCGGCCGCCCGGGCCGCGGCCGAGCGGGTGGGAGCATCGCGGTTCATCGAACGTCTTCCCTCGGGGTATCAGCATGTGCTGGGGGAGCGGGGGCGGAGCCTGAGCGTGGGGGAGCGGCAGCTGCTCTCCCTGGCGCGGGCGCTGGCCATGGATCCGCGGATCCTGGTCCTCGACGAGGCCACCAGCAGCGTGGACGCCGAGGCCGAAGGGCAGATCCAGCGGGCGGTGGCGGAAGTGATGGCGGGCCGCACCAGCATTGCGGTGGCACACCGGTTGAGCACCATCCTGCACGCCGACGAAATCCTGGTGCTGCACCACGGCGTGGTCCGGGAGCGTGGCACGCACCGTGCCCTCCTGGCGCAGGGTGGACTGTACGAACGGCTGTACCGGTTGCAGCTTCAGGGGCAGGAATCCGGGCCCCCGGTAAGCACGTAAGCCCGTATCGCTTGCGGGGTTGTGGGCCGCCGGGTACGTTTGCACATCTCCGGTTCAGACGAGGCGGGGCTGATGATGGAACTGGAAGTCGCGGGGCAGCGCACTCCGATTCCGGTGGGTGAACTTGTGATCGGGGCTGACCCCTCCTGCGGGCTCAAGCTCACCGGCGTGGCTGCCGCCCACGCGGTGGTGATCGGCGCGGCGGATGGCTCCGTCTCGGTGCGCCGGGTGGGCGAGCACGACGTGCTGCTCAATGGCGTGAAGCTCGGGGCCGAGCCGGCCCCGGTGCTCCACGGGGACAAGGTGCAGGTGGGCCTGCACGAACTGCTGGTCCACGATCCCCGGCGGAGCGGCAGCACCCAGTTCGTGAGCGCCAGCGACGTGGCCCGGATGGTGGCCGCGACCGCCAAGGCGGGCGCCCCGCGCACCCCGACGGCGGCCACCGGCGGCCGCCTCGTCTGCCTCACCGACGGCCGCGAGTACACCATCGGCTCGACGCCCCTGGTCATCGGGCGCGAGGCGGGCTGCGACATCGTGGTTCCCAACAAGGACGTGTCGCGGCGCCACGCCGAGATCTTCCAGTCGCCCCAGGGCTACGTGCTGGTGGATTCCAGCACCAACGGCAGCTTCGTGAACGGCGAGCGGGTGGACGCGCAGCGGGTGCTGGCCCGCGCCGACGTGCTCCGCATCGGCGACCATGAGTTCCGGTTCTACGCCGACCGCGCCCCCGAGACGGCCCCGGCCGCCGTGGCCCCGGCGCCGCCCGCCCCGGCCCCCGCGGCCACGCCCGAGGGCGCGGCGGAGCGGCTCTCCCACACCATGCACGGCCTGCCGATCGCCCCGCCCGCGGCGGTGGCCGCAGCCGCTGCCGCGCCCCCGACCCCGACCCCCACGCCGGCTCCGGCGCCTGTCCCTCCGCCCAAGCCCGCCCCGCGACCGTCCGGCGGCGGGGGCGGTTCGATGGCGTCCTTCGTGGTGCGGAGCGGCAGCCTCAAGGGCCATCGGCTGTCGGTCCGGGTGCCGGTGGTGAACATCGGCCGGGCCGAGTACAACGATGTGGTCATCCCCGACGACAGCGTGAGCGGCTCCCACGCCAAGCTGCAGCGGCGCGAGGGGATCTGGATCATGGTGGACAACGGATCCACCAACGGCACCTGGGTGGACGGTGAGCGAGTCTCCGGGGAGGCGGTGCTCGGGCCCGGCTCGGTGGTCCGCTTCGGCGAGGTCTCGGTGCTGTTCGAGCCCACGGACGATCACATGGGGATGGAAGGCGGCTCCGGCACCAAGGTGATGGGGGCGATGCGGCCGCCGGCCCCGGCGCCCAGCGCGCCCGCCGCCGCCGCACCGCCGCCGCCCGCCCCGGCCCCCCCGGTGCGACCCTCGGGGCCGATCCCCGCGGCGGCGCCGATCCAGGAGCCGAACGTGCGGCAGTCGAGCCCGCGCCGGCCCCCGGTGATCGTCAGTTCCTCCCCGCCGAGTTCCGGCATGCCCAAGTGGGTGGTCCCGCTGGTCCTGGTGATCATCCTGGGCATCGTGGCCGCCATCCTGCTGTCCCGGTAAGCGAGCCGCCGTGCGCTTCTCCTGTGCTGCCCGGACCGATACCGGTGTCGTTCGCTCCGGCAACGAAGACAACTACCTCATGCTCGCCGACCGCGGGGTGTTCATCGTGGCCGACGGCATGGGCGGCCACGCCGCCGGCGAGGTCGCGAGCGAGATGGCGGTCCGCATCATCTCCCGCGAGCTGGGCAGCCTGCGCGGGCTCACCGACGAGCAGGCCGGCGACCGGATGCGGCAGGCGATCATCGAGGCCAACGGCGCGATCTTCGACCGGACCCTCACCGAGCACGACAAGCGGGGGATGGGGACCACCACCACCGCGCTGATCCTGCTTCCCCAGCGCTTCCTCCTGGGCCAGGTGGGCGACAGCCGGGCCTACATGCTGCGCGACGGGCAGTTCCTCCAGGTCACCAAGGACCACTCCTACGTGCAGGAGCAGGTGGATCTCGGCCTGCTCACCCCCGAACAGGCCCGGGTGCACCCCTACAGCAACGTCATCACCCGCTGCATCGGGGCCAACGCGGAGGTCGTCCCCGACCTCTACTTCGGCCACCTGCGCCCGGGCGACGTCCTGCTGCTCGCCTCCGACGGCCTCACGGGGATGCTCGAGGACGAGTACCTTGCGCAGCTGCTCCAGGAAGAGGGCGGGCCGCAGCAGTGGGTGGACCGGATGATCAACGAGGCCAACCGCCGCGGCGGCCTCGACAACATCACCGCGATCATCATCCGCATCGAGGCGGACCCGGCCGCCTGATCCCGCCGGCCCGCCGCGGCCTCGCTGTCCCCCGCTGAAACCCGCACCGGCCCACGCCCGTTCTTCCGGCATGGCTTCCCTCAATCAGGCCTCCGTCCTCGTCGGGTTCTCGACCCTGCGGGCCAATCCGCTGCGGACCGCGCTCTCGACCCTCGGCGTCGTGATCGGGGCGGCCTCCCTCGTGGCGGTGCTGGCCCTCGGCGACGGCATGGAGGGTTTCGTCCGGGAGCAGATTGCCCGCTCCACCGACGT
>CAZYIV010000071.1:3564-20429 GCA_964647615.1 uncultured Gemmatimonadaceae bacterium
CTGGCGGAGAAGCTCACCGGCGGCCGGGCAGAGGCGGCGCTGGGCCAGCGGGTGACGATCCGCGACCGCGAGCGCGTGGTCATCGGCGTGCTCGCGGCGGGGGCTGGCGAACAGGTGGGGACAGCCTACGTGCCGCTGCAGGGCCAGGGCGATGCGCTGTATCCCACGCCGACTCCGCGGGCGCCGGTGCTCATCCTGCGGGCGCGTTCGCTCGAGGAGGTCACCCCGGTGCAGGAGGGGACCGAGCGCTGGCTGGCCCAGCGCTACGGCGACTGGAAGAAGGTGGCCCGGGTGGAGTCCAACCGGGCGCGGCTGGACCAGGTGGCGCAGGGGATGCTGCTGGCCCGGCTGTTCATGGGCGCGATCACCGGCATCTCGCTGCTGGTGGGCGGGATCGGGATCATGAACGTGCTGCTGGCGTCGGTCACCGAGCGGACCCGCGAGATCGGCGTGCGCAAGGCGGTGGGCGCGAGCCGGGGCGACATCCTGGTGCAGTTCCTGGCGGAGTCGGTGACGATCTCCGGCATGGGCAGCGCGCTCGGTGCCGCGCTGGGGCTGGCCGGGGCCTTCGGCGTGACGGCGTTCATGCGGCACCAGACCCGCGCCGACATCTACGCCGCCTTCACCTGGCCGACCGTCCTCGTCTGTGCCGTGGCGGCGCTCACCGTGGGGCTGGTGTTCGGCCTCTACCCGGCGCTCCGCGCCTCAAGGTTGTCTCCCATCGACGCCATCCGGCACGAGTAGCCGCCAACGCCGGTCCCGGGCCGCCGGGGGGAGCGGGATGTCCCCCGGCCGCTCAGGCCTCGATGGTGATCCGGCCGATGCCGTGACCCGCCGCCAGCTCCACGATGCGGCGCAGGACCTCCTCCGCCTCCTCCGGGCCGATCGGGGTGAATTCTCCCCGCGCAGGGCCCACCCATTCCTTCAGGCTGTCGCGGTAGATCTGGTGCCCCCGGGTGTAGGTCCAGGTGACATGGGCCCGCCGCCCGTCCCGGTGGTAGACCAGCTCCTCGCCCCGGATGTCCACCTCCAGCCGCTCGGCCAGCGGGTCCGGTGGCGTGCGCCGCGCGGCCAGGGTCGCCTCGGAGGGGGTGTTACTGGCCTCGCGGATCCGGTCCATGTCGGGCGGTTCCGGGGGCGGATGGGGCGGGGTGAGGACCCAGAAGATCCCCTCGCCGTCGGTGAGCTCGAGGTGGTTGATCGAGCTGCCCCGCACCCGCACCCGGAAGGGGGTGAGCGCCTCGGGCGGCTGGCGGAGGTCGCCCGTCAGCATCACCTGGCCGCCGATGGGAGGGGCGGGGTAGCCGCCGCCGGCGTACTGGATGCCGTTCCCGAGCGTGAGTTCCTGCTCGACGAAGGCGCGCAGCGCAGCGGGGAAGCGGGCCAGCACCCGGGCGCGCTCGTCCCCCGCCGCCGCCGGGCTCATGCGGCGAGGAGCGAGGCGCCGCCGCCCAGGCGTTGCTCCAGCTCGGCCGGGGCCAGGGCCACCAGCTCCCGCACCGCGGTGAGGTCCGTGGCCACCGGCGCGGCGGTGAAGACCCGCAGCCGGCGGGCACTGCGGTAGAGCTCGTCCGCGACGCGGGGCAGGCCGAACTGCCCCGCCACCCCCTCGCCGGTGAGCCGCTCGAGGCTGCCCGTGCGGGTCCGGAGCGGCAGATCCACCGCGAGCATCGAGGGGTTGGTGGGGAAGTCGAGCAGGACCTCGCCCGGGGCGAGGCGGAGCTCCTGTGCCAGCCGGTCCTCGACCCGCTCCAGCAGGTCGGGCCGGCTCCGGGTCCAGGGCACCGTCTCCTCGGGGACCTCGCTGGCGGGGAGGTCCAGCGCCCGCTTGTAGAGCCGCCTGGCCGGCACCGCCCGCGCCAGGCCGGTCCGGTCCACGGCGCTGAGCCGCTCGGTGAGGCCGTCATCGGTGGCGTCGGCCACCTCGGCGTAGGAGAGGGTGCCGGCCGCCACCGCCGCCCGGACTGCCCGCTTGAACATGCAGGTGGCGCTGCGCACCGCGTGGTGCCAGTACACGTTCCGGTACATCTGGTACTTGGCAAAGAGGAGCGACTCCAGGGCGCTGATGCCCTTCTCCTGCACCCCCAGCTCCAGCTTGCCGGGGCTGGTCTCGATGAGCGTGAGGGAGGCCAGCAGCCGGTCCACGTCCACCGCGCCGTACGGCACGCCGCACATGCGCGCGTCGCGGCTCAGGTAGTCGATCTTGTCGAGATCCAGGGA
Source organism: uncultured Gemmatimonadaceae bacterium (assembly GCA_964647615.1). Lineage (GTDB taxonomy): Bacteria > Gemmatimonadota > Gemmatimonadetes > Gemmatimonadales > GWC2-71-9 > JADJOM01. Next base: position 5,785 of record CAZYIV010000071.1, read on the forward strand.
GCCGGAGATCAGCCCCTTGAGCGGGCTGGCGCTGGTACCGGTGATGAACTCGCCGATCCGGGCCGCGAGGTCCGGCAGGCCGGCGGCGGTGAGCACGCCGGCCAGCGGTTCGCGGGCCAGCCGCTGCACCCCGAGCTGCTCATGGTGGGGAAAGCCGGCCTCCTCCAGCGCGTGGGAGAAGGGATAGTGCCCGATGTCGTGCAGCAGGGCCGCCAGCCGCGCGGCGACCCGGGCGGTCTCGGGGACCGCGGCCAGCTCACCCCGTTCCTCCAGGGCGCCGAGCGCCCGGCGGGTGAGGTGGAAGGCCCCGAGGGCATGCTCGAACCGGGTGTGGGTGGCGCCGGGATAGACCAGGAAGGCGTGCCCCAGCTGCCGCACGTAGCGCAGCCGCTGCATGGGCGCGGTGTCGAGCACGGTGATGGTGAGGGGATCCAGCCGGATGTTGTCCCACAGCGGATCGCGGATGACGTCGAAGTCGCCCATGGGGCGGGAAGGTAGCGTCCCGCGGCCCCGGGGACGAGGGCCATGAAACGCGGCGGGGTGGGCAGCCACCGCAGGCCGCCCACCCCACCGCCAGACCAACCGTCCTACCGTCCTACCGCGACCGAGCCGCCTTCAGGAGCGCGTCAGCGCGACTCGGCGGCGAGGGAGTCCTTCAGGGTCTGACCGTCCTCAGTCCCCATACCGCTCGTGCGCCAGCTTCCACTCCTCCGGCGAGCGCCACAGCTGGGACAGCAGCAGCTCGCGCATGAGGATGAACTCCTTGGGGATCCGGTCGTACAGCCGCTCGAACAGCTCCTGGTGGCCCAGCACCTCGAGCTTCCAGGCTTCGCGCGGGACCGACATGAGGTCGCGGAACGACTCGGGACCGAAGTCATCCAGCCCGGTCCAGTCCATGTCCTCATAGCGGGGCATCCAGCCGAGCGGGCTCTCGGTCGCGGCGCCCTTGCCGCGGACCCGGTTGAAGATCCACTTGAGCACCCGGAGGTTCTGGCTGTACCCGGGCCAGATGAACTTCCCGTCGGCGTCCTTGCGGAACCAGTTCACGCAGAAGATGCGCGGCGGGTCCACGATGTGCCGGCCCAGCTGCAGCCAGTGATTGAAGTAGTCGCCCATGTGGTAGCCGCAGAACGGCAGCATGGACATCGGGTCGCGCCGCACCTGGCCCACCTGGCCGGTGGCGGCGGCGGTGGTCTCGGAGCCGATCGTCGCGGCGGTGTACACGCCGAAGTTCCAGTTCACCGACTGCACCACCAGCGGCACCAGCGAGGCCCGCCGTCCGCCGAACAGGAAGGCGCTGATCGGCACGCCTGCCGGGTCTTCCCACGCCTCGTCCATCGAGGGGCACTGGGCCGCGGGGGCGGTGAAGCGGGCATTGGGGTGCGCCGCCTTGCGCCCCGAGGCGGGGGTCCAGTGCTGGCCCTGCCAGTCGGTGAGCTCGGCCGGCGGCTGCTCGGTCATCCCCTCCCACCAGACGTCACCGTCGGGGGTGAGGGCCACGTTGGTGAAGATGGTGTTCCTGGCGATGGTGGCCATCGCGATCGGGTTGGACGCCTGGCCGGTGCCCGGCGCCACGCCGAAGAAGCCGGCCTCGGGGTTGATGGCGTAGAGCCGCCCGTCGGGGCCGGGGCGGATCCAGGCGATGTCGTCACCCAGGGTGGTGACCTTCCAGCCCTCGCAGCCCTTCGGCGGCAGCAGCATGGCCAGGTTGGTCTTGCCGCAGGCACTGGGGAAGCCGGCGGCGAGGTAGCGCTTGTCGCCCTCCGGGCTCTCCAGGCCGAGGATCAGCATGTGCTCCGCCATCCAGCCCTCGTCCCGGCCCATGACCGAGGCGATCCGCAGGGCGAAGCACTTCTTCCCCAGCAGGGCGTTGCCGCCGTAGCCGCTGCCGTAGGACCAGATGCTGCGGTCCTCGGGGAAGTGCACGATGTACTTGTCGTCCTTGTTGCAGGGCCACGGCACGTCCTTCTCACCGGGCCGCAGCGGCCGCCCCACGCTGTGCACGCAGGGCACGAACTCGCCGTCGGCCCGGAGGCTCTCCAGCGCCGCGCGGCCCATGCGGGTCATGATCCGCATGCTCACCACGACGTAGGGCGAGTCGGTGATCTCGATGCCCACGTGCGCCAGCGGCGAGCCCAGCGGGCCCATGCTGAACGGCACCACGTACATGGTGCGCCCGCGCATGCTGCCGGCGAACAGCCGCCGCAGCGTGGTGCGCATCTCGCGCGGGTCCACCCAGTTGTTGGTGGGGCCGGCATCCTGCCGCCGGCGGCTGCAGATGAAGGTGCGGTCCTCGACCCGGGCCACGTCGGAGGGGTCGGATAGCGCCAGGTAGCTGTTGGGGCGCTTCGCGGGGTTGAGCCGGCGGAGGGTGCCCGCCTCGACCATCTGGTCGAGCAGGGCCTGGTTCTCGGCCTCGGAGCCGTCACACCAGTGCACCTGGTCGGGCTCGGTCAACTGGGCAACCTCCGCGACCCACGCGCGCACCCGGTCGCTGGTCACCCACGCAGGGCAGGGAAACTCCGTACTTCGCGGCTCGGCCGACACGGTCATGCCATGCTCCTCGCTGGGATGAGGGGCGGCGGCGAGGGGTGGAAATACCCCGGCCACCCGCAGGACCATAAATGTCGGTAGCGGGTGGCCGTCGGTGCAATCCTTGGGAAATTATGCAGCGCGCGGCCGCTCAGGGGCCGACGGGCACCATGTCCGGCGGGAAATGATAGGCGTTGGTGATGGTGCCGATGTCGCGGTCGGTCAGCGCCTCCGCGCTGGGGGCCCCGAACATGAGGTCCAGCGAATCCGTGGAGTGCTGGAACAGCCCCAGCGAATGTCCCAGTTCGTGGGCCGCGACGACGCCCAGGCAGGTCTGCAGGTCGGCGGCGTTGGGCAGCGCGGCGAAGATGTACACCCGCAGCGGCACCGCCAGCTGGAACCGGGTGCCGACGGTGTCCACGTCGGTGGCGCCCTGGCAGGAGAGGAACCCGCCCTCCAGCCGGATGGGCGGCGCCGGGAGGCTCTGTGGCGGCGGCTGGATGGCCCGGACGATCACGTCGGCCCGGGTGGAGTCCTGCACCACGGTGGCATCCCATTCACCGTAGAGCAGCGCGCCCCTCCACTCGGCGATGCCGTGGCGGATGTGCGCGGGCAGGTTGAGCGTGTCCTCGACCCAGACCCGCACCGGGAGCCGGTTGCGGGGCCAGTGGAAGCTCAGGGTGTCGGTCGCGGTCCCGGTCGAGTCGAGGTCCACGACGAGGCGCCAGTCGTAGCGGCTGCTCCGGACGGGGGAGACCATGTCGGAGCAGGCGAGGGCGGCGACCGTGGCCGCGAGGGCGCCGGCGAGGAGGCGGGGTCGGATCATGGGCGCTGGTACTCGATGCCAAGGCCGACGCCGATCCGGTGCACATCCTGGGTGCGCGAGAAGCCGGCCGCCAGCAGTTCGTCGGTGTTGAAGCGCTGATAGTCGTAGCGGACCCGGGCGACGACGCCCACCGGGCCCCGGATGGGCAGCCGGTAGTCGAGGCCGCCGGAGAGGATCAGCAGCAGCGGTCCGCCCTGCCGGAAGAAGCCTTCCTTGTCCGGCAGGTACTTGAGCAGCCCGGCCCCGAAGCGGTAGCCCAGCGGGCCGAGCACCGGCCCCTGCACCCCGACGGTACCCGAGAGGGTGCGGTACTTGGGCCCGTCCGCGGTGGGGAGCCCGGATTCCTTGATCCGCGACTTGCCGAAGCCCATCGCCAGTTCGAACCCCGCCCGCTCCCGGGCCGAGACCGGCAGCGACGCGCCGACGGTTACGGTGGGGGCGATCGCCTGCCCCACCTCGATGTCCTGGAAGATGCGGTCCGACGCGAGCTTGGTGCCGCCGGTGGCGCCGAGGGTGAGGCTGTAGCGGGCCTGGCCGGCGGCCGCCGCGGGAAGGAGGAGCGCGGCGGCGAGGGTCCAACGGAAGATGCGCATGGCGGGTAAGATGCCGTCCGGGAAGAAGCGGGTCAACGAGGGGGACGTCCGGCGGCGCGGGCATACGCACGCAGCCGGCGGAGCATCTTGCGATCGAGGGTGACCATGTCGTCGCCCTTCGGGGTCTCGAGGATCTTGGGGATCCCCGCGAAGCGGGGGTCGGTCATGATCCGCCGGAACGGGTCGCCCCCCAGGGAACCCTCGGCGATCAATTCATGACGATCCCGGTGAGACCCGAAGGGGGTCTTGGAGTCGTTCAGGTGCAGGCAGCGCAGGTGGGCCAGCCCGATGGTCGCGTCCCACTGCTTCCACACCCCGTCATAATCATGCACCAGGTCGTATCCCGCCGAGTACAGGTGGCAGGTGTCGGCGCAGAAGCCGATCCGGGCCCGGTGGGGGGCGGGGATCGCGTCGCGCAGGGCGGCGAGTTCCTCGAACCGGGATCCGAGGGCGGTGCCGGTGCCGGCGGTGGTCTCCAGCAGCACCATCACCCGGCCCGGGACCTGGTCGAGGCAGCGGGTGTAGTTCTCCGCATTGCGGCGCAGACCGCTGCTCGGGTCATCCATGTAGTTGCCCGGATGCGACACCACCTGGGGGATTCCCAGCAGTTCGCAACGCCTGAGCTCCGCGACGAAAGACGCGACGGAGCGCTTACTTAGCGTGGCATCAGGGGTTGCGAGGTTGATCAGGTATGAATCATGCGATACGAAAGACCGGATTCCCGTCCGCTCAACCTCGGCCTGGAAGGCCGCCCGGACCTCGTCGGTCACCTCCGGATCGCGCCACTGGTTGGGGGTCTTCGTGAACAGCTGGAAGGCGGTGGCGCCGATCGCCTCCGCCCGGGCGGGTGCTGTGTGCACGCCACCCTGTGTCGAGACGTGGGCCCCGAGCAGCTCGCCGGGACGGGTGGGGGGCTTGGTCATGGCCGTGCTTCCTTGACAGGACTTCGGGTCGGGCTACGATTCTCCGCCGCCACGCTGGGACCCCTGACGACGTGACTGACCCCGCCAATCCGCGCCGGATCCTGCTCCTCGGCGACGCCGCCTCGCGCCCTGACGGGCTGGAGCGGGCGCTGGCGCGCGGCGGGTACCACCTGCTGGAGGCGCCAGGCACGGCGGTCGAGCACCCTCCCGCCGCGCCCCCGGACCTCATCCTCCTGACCACCCGCCGGGCCGACGCCCACCTCGAGCAGGCACTGACCACGCTCGCGGGCGAGGCGTGGCAGCAGATTCCGCGCATCGTGGTCCTGGGTGAAGAGGACCCGGAGGGCCCCGCGAAGGCCCTGCTCATGGGCGCCGACGATGCCATGGGCGCGCCGGTGCACCTCGCCGAGCTGCTGGCCCGCGTCGCGGCCCGGCTCCGCCGCCTGGTGGTGACCGGCAGCGACCGGGTGGTGGTCTGGCGGCAGGAGCTGATGTTCGACATCCTCGAGGAGCTGTCCTCGGCGCTCCGCTCCGACGCCATTGTCGAGACGCTGGTGCGGCGTGTCGGCCTCGCGCTGGAGTTGCCCCGCTGTTCCTTCCTGCTGGCCTCCCCCTGGGAACGCTACGGCCGGGTGGTCGCGGTCTGCGAGCGGCCCGCCACCCGCGACCTCCGGGTGGACCTCTACCGGTACCCCGAGATCCGCGAGGCGCTGCGCACCGAGCGCACCGTCTACATCCCCGACCTCCAGGCCCATCCCTTCTTCGAGGAGATCCGCCCGGTGTGGCAGGATCTCGGCGTCTCCGCCGACGTCCGCAGCGTGGCGGTGATCCCGGTGAACCTCCACGGCAAGCCGGCCGGGGTGTTCCTGCTGCGCACCGGGCGGGAGGATGCGCCGCTCAGCGCCGAGCAGCTCGGCTTCGCGGAGCGGCTGCTCCGGGCGGCGGCCCGGATGCTGGAGAACGAGGAGCGCCGCGCCGGCATCGCCCGGCGGCAGGCCAGCGCGCTCGCGACCGACATGCTCACCGGCTGCGGCAACCTCGACGCGCTCGATCGCCGGATCCAGGAGGAGTTCCAGCGGGCCCGGCGCTACGCCCTGACCTTCTCGCTGGTGCTGCTCGACGTGGACCACCTGCGGCATTACAACGAGCGCTTCGGAAACGTCGTCGGCGACCGGGTGATGGCCGAGCTGGGCGGGCTGCTCCTCAAGGAGGTGCGGGCGCCGGACTTCGTGAGCCGCTACGGCGGGGACGAGTTCGCCCTGCTGCTGCCGGAGACCGACCTCACCGGGGCGCGGGCGTCCATCGGCCGGGTGCGCGCCCGGATCGAGGCTCACGACTTTCCCGACCTGGGCCGCGACGACAAGCCGGCGCTCTCCGCCGGCATCGTCACCTTCCCCCATCCCGCCGCGAGCGAGACCCAGGACCTCTTCGCGCTGGTGGAGGCGGCGCTGCTCCGCGGCAAGGCCCAGACCGACGGTCGCATCGGCACCGCCGACACCGTCGCCGCCTGAGGGGCGGCTCACCGCCGCCGCTTGAGCCAGTCGGTGGGGTCCAGGGCGATGCCGTCCTTGCCCCGGATCTCGAAGTAGAGGTGTGGCCCTTCGTCGGTGTTCTCCCCGCCCACCGTCCCGATCACCTGCCCCTTGGTCACCCGTTCCCCCGCCGCCACCCGCGCCTCGCCCAGCTGCATGTAGAGCGAGCGGTAGCCGTTGCCGTGGGCCAGGAACACCGTGAGCCCGTAGGTGCCGAGCGGCTGCACCCGCTCCACCAGGCCGGCCTCGACCGCCTTGACCAGGGTGCCGGCGGGCGCCCCGATGCGGATGCCGTTGTTCGCGATCCGCACGCCGGAGGCCAGCTCCTGCGAGCCGAAGCGGCTGAGGATCGCGCCCTCGACCGGCCAGTCGAGCTTGCCGATGTCGGCGGTGGTGAGGGTGCCGGGGGCCTCCGCCTCGTTGGGCCGCCGGGCCCGCGCCTCGGCGGTGCGCCGGGCCCGCTCCAGCTCGGCCAGCAGGTCGTTGAGCTGGGCCTCGTCCCGCTGCAGGGCGGAGAGCCGCTGCTCGGTGGTGCGGGCGGTGCGCTTGGCCTCGTTCAGCCGGCTGGCCCGCTCGTCCACCAGGTTGGAGTAACGCCGCAGCTCCGCCTCGCGCTCCTCGCGGCTCTGGTCCAGCTGGGAGCGCACCTGCAGGATCTCGCGCCGGCGGCGCTCCACCTGGCTGGTGAGCTTCTCCACGTCGGCCAGCAGGGTCTTGTCCTGGCGCGACTGCAGGTAGAGGTACTTGTACCGGGAGAGCAGGTCGCCGAAGGACTGCGCCGCGACCAGCACCTGGAAGGTGTACAGCTTGCCGCGCTTGTAGATCTCGGCCAGCCGGCGGGCGAGGACGGCGCGCTTCTCGGCGAGGTTGTCCTGCGCCAGCGCCAGCGAGATGCTGGCCTCGTCGACGTGGGCGTTGAGCCCGCCGATCTGGTTCTCCAGCTCGTTGACGATGCGGTTGGTGGTCTGCCGCTGGCGCTCGAGGTTGTCGAGCTCCTCGCCCAGGTCGTGCACCTCGCCCCGGAGCCGGGAGCGCTCCCGTTCCAGCCGTTCCCGCTCCTGGCGGATCTCTTCCAGCCGGCGGCGGGAGGTGTCGAGGTCGGCCTGGGCGGCGAGCGGGACGGTGGCGACGAGCAGGGCCAGCGTCGCCAGCACGGCGCGCAGCAGGTGCCCCCGCCCGCGCCGGTCAGACATTGCGGAGGTGCCGGCCCACGCTCACCAGGCTCCCGCCGAGGCCGATCGCCACGCCGAAGAGCACGCCCAGGGCGAGCTGCGGGGGCTCGAGGAAGACGATCCCCGAGGTGGCCAGCTCGATCTGCCCGCGGAAGAGCAGGAAGGTGGTCCAGGAGAGCGCGATCGCGACCAGCCCGCCGAGCAGTCCCTTGAGCGCGCCCTCGAGGAGGAAGGGACCGCGGATGAAGCCGTGGGTCGCGCCCACCAGCCGCATGATGGCGATCTCCCGGGATCGCTGCAGCACCGTGATCCGGATGGTGACGCCGATGATCACCACCGCCACCGCCGCGAAGGCGAGCCCGATCGTGAGCCCGACGATGCCGGCGATGTTGCGCAGCCGGTCCAGCTGGCCCACCCACTCCCGGCCGTAGCGTACGTCGTCGATGAAGGTGTAGCCCCGCAGCCGGTCGGCGACGGCGGCGGTGGCCTCGCCGGTGCGGTAGCCGTCCTTGAGCTGGATCTCGAGGCTGGCGGGCAGCGGGTTCACCGAGAGGTCCCTGTAGGCGTCGCGGAACTCCACCAGCTCCGCCCGGGCGCGCTTGAGCGCCTCGTCCTCGCTCACGAACGTCACCCGCGCCACCTCGGGGAAGGCGCTGATGTCCTGCGAGGCCTGCGCAATGGTCTCCGGCGGGGTGCCGCGCAGCAGGTAGGCCACCACCTCGACCCGCTCCTCCACCCCGCGCAGCGCCTCCCGCAGGTTCACCGCCACCAGCGCGAACAGCCCCACGGCGTAGAGCGAGAAGCCGATCGTGGTGATCGAGAGCGCCGACAGCAGCGGCGCGCGGCGGAAGGCGAGCAGCGCCTCGCGGACCAGCAGCCTCATGCCGGCTCCTCCTGCTCCTCGCCCTCGTCCACGCCGGAGTCGAACACGATACCGCCCTCCCGCATCTCCACGGTGCGGTAGGTGGTCTGCTTGACCAGGTCGAGGTCGTGGGTCGCCATGACCACCGCGGTGCCGGCGGCGCTGATCTCGCGGATCAGCTGGAACACGCCGCGCGTGGCCCGCTCGTCGAGGTTGCCGGTCGGCTCATCGGCGACGAGGATCGTCGGGTCGTTCACCAGGGCCCGCGCGATCGCCACCCGCTGCTGCTCCCCGCCGGAGAGCTCCTGGGGATAGGCGGAAGCCTTCGCCGCGAGGCCCACCTGGGTGAGCACCCGCATCACCCGGGCCGGGATGGTGTCGGGCCGGGCCCCGGTGACCTCCAGCGCGAACGCCACGTTCTCCTCCGCGGTCCGGTCCTCCAGCAGGCGGAAGTCCTGGAACACGATGCCGAGCCGCCGCCGGAGGCGGGGCAGGTCGGCGGGGGCCAGCTCCGCGATGTTGAAGCCCGACACCCGCACGTCGCCGCTCGAGGGCCGCAGCTCCCCGTAGATCAGCTTGAGCATGGTGGACTTGCCGGCGCCGGAGTGACCGGTGAGGAAGACGAACTCGCCCTTCGCGATATGGAGGGAGACGTTCTTCAGGGCCGCGCCCTTGGGGTAGTCCTTGAAGACGTGCGAGAAGCGGATCACGCCGGAAGATAGGAGGGGCGGGCGAGGAGGGACAAGCGCCCGGCGGTGGCTCCGGCGGGCCCCTCAGCCCTGCCCGAGCGCCTGCGCCAGGTCGGCGATGATGTCGGCCGCGTTCTCGATGCCGCAGCTCAGCCGGAGGAAGCCGTCCGGGATCCCCTGCCGGGCCCGCTCGGCATCGCTCATCCGGCTGTGGCTCGTGAGGCGCGGCTCGGAGACCAGGCTCTCCACCCCCGCGAGGCTCGGGGCGTGGGTGATCAGCTTGAGCTTCCGGAGCACCCGCTCCGCCGCCCGGGTCCCGCCCTTGAGCTCGAGCCCCACCATCCCGCCGAAGCCGTCCAGCACCTCGGTGGCGAAGGCGTGGTCCGGGTGGCTCGCCAGCCCCGGGTACCAGACCCGGGTGATCCCGGGGTGGGTCTCGGCCCAGGTCGCGACGGCGTGGCCGTTCTCGTTGTGCCGGGCCATCCGCAGTTCCAGGGTGCGGAGCCCGCGCTCCACCAGCCACGCGGCGTGGGGGTCCAGCGATTGCCCCCACAGCGTCATCAGCCGGGTCACCTCTTCCACGATCGAGGCGGAGGCGGCGACGGCGCCGGCGATCACGTCGCTGTGCCCGTTGAGGTACTTGGTAGCGCTGGTGATGACGATGTCCGCGCCGTGCTCCAGCGGGCGGTAGTTGATCGGGCTGGCGAAGGTCGCGTCCACCAGCAGCGCCAGCCCGGAATCCCGCGCGATCTGCGCCATCGGCGTGAGGTCCACCACCCGCATCAGCGGGTTGGTGGGGCTCTCCACGAACACCGCCCGGGTGCTCTTCCGCACCGAGCGGCGCCACATCCGCGGCTGGTCCGGCTGCACGTAGGTCACGTCGATGCCCAGCCGTCCGAACTCCTCCTCGAACAGCCGGCGGGTGCCGCCGTAGATCCAGGCGCTGGAGAGGAGGTGGTCGCCGGGGCGGAGCACCGCCAGGTGCGCCAGCGCCGTCGCCGCCATGCCGCTGGACACGAACAGCGCCGCCTCCGCCCCCTCCAGCTCGGCGTAGCGCCCCGCCAGGCTCACCTGGTTCGGGTTGTTCCCGTACCGGGTGTACATCACCTCCTCGTCGCTGCCGACGGGGTTGGTGAAGGTGCTGCTCTGGTAGATGGGGGTGCTCACCGGCAGCCAGTCGCCGCGCCGGGAGGGCGCGCCGTGCACCGCCAGCGTGGAGAGGCCGGGCTTCCGCTTCATGAGACCAGGGGGATGGCGTAGAGGCCCTCGGCCTCGGTGGCGAGCCGCAGCCGGACCAGGGTGCCCAGCACGTCCTCGGCGTGCGCGGGCGACCACCCGATGCGGGCGCCCAGCGCCGCCGCGGTGGCCGGCCCGCCCTCGCGCAGGTGGAAGAACGCGGTGCGCAGGTCCGGGGTGACCCGCCCCACCGGGCGGGCGCCGCCGTGGGCGGGATCGTCCACCAGGGCCGCGAGCGCATGGTGCTCCAGCACGTGCTCGATCGCCTCCAGCTGCTCCTCGCGCAGCCCCTGCAGCACCAGCAGCGCGCCGCTGGGCGGGTCCAGCAGCAGCTTGGCGATGATCTCGTCGGCGCAGCTGAAGTCCACCAGCCCCACGTCGGTGAAGTCGAGCAGGGCAAGCGGCGCGTCGTCGGCCGCCAGCGCCCGCGCGATGCTGCTGCGCACCAGCCGGCCGGTGGTGCGGGTGACGAGGTTGCAGTACGGCGTCGCGACCGACTCGCGGAGCAACCGTTCCACCCGGATGGTCTGCCTCATGCGTCGTCCTGGGGCTCGTCTTGCTGGGCCGGGATCACGATCTGCACCTGGGCCCCGGGGAAGGGGGCCAGGTGCTCGAGCATCGGGCTGTCGTCGTCCCACGGCGGCACGATGGCGATCCGCGCCGTGCCGCTGCGGATGCTCAGCTTGCCCTGCCACCGGGCCAGGTAGCGCTTGATGCCGGCGATCCCCTGGCCCCGGCCCGGGTCGCGGAACCGGCTGACATTCTGGATCACCGCCGCCTCCAGCGCCGCCCCGTCGCCCCAGCGGTCGCCGAAGCGGCGCGCCTGGGTCGGTTCCAGGGAGCGGCGGAAGCCCACCCCGGCGTCGGAGACCGCGATCACCACCACCCGGCGGCGCAGCCGCTTCCGGAAGGTATACGCGTGGACCGCCACCCACCCGCCGGTGCCGGCGTGTTCCACAATATTCTGGCACGCCTCCGAAAGTGCCATGGCGAATCCCATCGTGGCCTTCGCCTCGAGCCCCAGCTCCCCGTGCAGGATCCGCGACGCGGCGGCCTGGATCCGGCCCACCACGCCGTGCACGTCCTCCGAGGCCCGCACCGGGGTGACCCCCAGCAGCACGTCGGACTCCTCGTCCACCTTCACCCGCGGCACCTTGCCCGCCACCTCCACCAGCTCGGCCAGGTGGCGGAACAGCCCCGCGCGGGCCCAGTAGCGGCGCACCTCGTCCGCGGCGGGGACGGTGAACTGGGGCTTGGGGCCGCCGGCCTCGTGCACCGCCTGCGCGGCGGTGAGCATCGCCACGAAGCCGAACGGCGAGGCCCATTGGGCCCCGCGGGCATCGAACAGCAGCCGGTCGGTGAGCGGCCCCGCCGCCAGCGCCTGGGCGAAGGGCTCGAACCCACGCTCGTCGAAGAACGTGGGCACCTCTACCACGCGGGTCACGCCGGCCCGCCGGCGCCGACCAGTTCCCCCCGGAGCAGCCGGCCGAGGTCGCCGGCGCCGCGCAGGGTGGCATTGCGTGCCGCCAGCCGGTTGGCCCCGGCGATCGCCTCCTCCACCGGCTGGCCCCCCACCAGCGCCGCCGCGAGGCCGGCACCGAAGACGTCACCGCAGCCGGTCGGGTCCACCGGGGTGACGTCGGGGGTGGCCACCCGCGCGGTCCGCACCGCGCCGCCCGCGAGCGGCGGGCGGCCGAAGCCGTCGAAGCCCGGGGCCGCCACGTACACCGCGCCGCGCGGGCCCAGCGTCACCACCAGCAATTGCACCCCGGCGGCCAGCGCCATCGCCGCGACCGACAGCGGGTCGGGACCGAACATCGCCATCTCGTCCTCATTCATCTGGGCCACGTCGAAGCACTGGAGCCACGCGGCGGGGTCGGCCAGGGGACGGAGCGCCCGCACCCCGTCCTGGGGGAGGCCGAAGAGCAGGCTGTGGAGGTCGGCGTAGATCGGGCCGCGGAAGGCCTGCCGCAGCGCCTGCACCGTGCCCAGCTCCAGCTCGAAGCCGGAGATGAAGTTGAGGTAGAGCGCATCGAGGTCGCGGACCATCGGCCCCAGCTCGGCCCAGGTCCAGCCCGGCACCCCGCCGGCCATCCGCTCGCAGCGGCGCTCGCTGGACTGGTAGCGCAGGGTGACCCGGTTGTTGGGGACCGGGACCTCCACCGCGCGGCCGCCGGGCACCAGCCGGCCCAGCGAGCGGAAGAGGCTGGCGGCGCGGTCGCGGAGGTCACTGCCCACCTTGATGAGCGGCACCAGCTCCCAGCCGGGGGGCAGCGCGGCCTCGAAGCCGCCGAGGGCGTAGGCGATCCCGCCCCACTCCTCCACCACCGGCGCGGCCGGATCGCGGCCGTGAATCTCGTCCCAGACCAGGGACCCCAGCACCCCGATGCGCCGCACGGTCAGATGATGCCCGCCTCGACCTGCTCCTGGAACGCCCGTGCCGCGCCGTAGACCCCGGCCACCCCGACCAGCGTACCGGCGACGATGCGGCAGACCTGCACCGCGGGCTTGAAGGCGCGGCGCGAGACCTCGCGCCGGAGCGGCTCGAACAGGCTGTCGCCCGCGAGGGTGACGCCGCCCATGATGACGACCGCCTCGGGGTTGAAGATGTTGATCAGGCTGCCGACCGCCGCGCCGAGGAAACGGGCGGTGTCGCGCACCACCTCGAGGGCCAGGGCGTCCCCGGCCTGCGCCGCGTTGTACACGGTCTGCGCGGTGACCCTGGCCAGGTCGCCGCCCACCATCGCGGGCAGCGCCGACGGGGCGCCGCTCTCGATGGCCTCCACCGCCCGCAGCGCGATGTTCGGCCCCGAGGCGTAGGCCTCGACGCAGCCGTAGTTGCCGCACTTGCAGCGGCGGCCGTCGGCATCGATCGTCATGTGGCCGATCTCGCCGGCGATGTCCGAGGCGCCGTGGTACAGCCGCCCGTCGATGATGATCCCGCCGCCGATGCCGGTCCCGATGGTGAGCCCCACCGCCTGCTTCGTGCCCCGCGCCGCGCCCATCCACCATTCGCCCAGCACCGCGCAGTTGGCGTCGTTGTCGAGCGCGGTGCGGAGCCCGAGCCCCGCCTGCACCCGCTCCCGCAGCGGCATGTTGACCCAGCCCAGATTGGGCGTGAGCAGCACCACGCCGGTCCGGGTGTCGAGCGGGCCCGGCGAGCCGATCCCGGCACCGATGATCTCCACCGCCGGCAGCGCCGCCCGGGTCTCGGCGATGCTGTGCTTCGCCGCGTGGATGATCCGGTCCACGACCCGGTCGGCCCCTTCCTCCGAGCCGGTGGAGCAGTGGTGCACGCCATGAATGGCACTGCCGTCCTCCGCGACGCAGCCGGAGACGATGTTGGTGCCGCCAAGGTCGATGCCGACGATGTAGCGCATGGGAGCTGGGGCAGGGGGATCGGGCGGACCGGAGAACAGGGGAATGATAGGGCCCCGGGGCGGTTCTCTCTACTGCCGGCCCGGGGCTCCCGCGGCCGCGAGTCGTGCGCGGACCGCCGCGAGCACTGTCGCGACGGGGAGGTCGCGCAGGCAGCGATGATGCCCGAGCGGGCAGGTCATCGGGCCGTGGGCGGAGCAGGGTCGGCAGGGGAGGCCGTCGAGCTGCACCACCGGGTCGTCGGCCCCGAGCGGACCGAAGCCGAACGCCGGCACCGTGGGCCCGAAGAGCGCCACCGCCGGCCGGGCCAGCGCGCCGGCCAGGTGCAGCGCGACCGAGTCGTTGCTCACCACCAGCGCCGCCTCGGCAATCACGGCCGCCACCGCCGGCAGGTCCAGCGCCCCCGCCCCGCTGACGGAGCCCGCGGGGCCCTGCGCCGCCACTTCCGCCGCCAGTGCGACTTCCTCGGGCCCGCCGATCACCACCACCGGCAGCGGCAGCGCCGCGGCGAGGTCCGCGAAGTACGGCCAGCGCTTGGTGCCCCAACGGGATCCCGGCGCGAGCACGATATACGCCGGGCCGAGGCGCTGGTGCGTGCGCCAGGATGCGGCCCGCGTCGCCGCCTCCGGCGGCACCCGGTACCACGGGGCGGCGACCGCCTCCGCCGCGGCCAGCGCCACGAGCCGGGCCACCTGGTGCCCGGCCGCGGGCAGCGGCACCTGCCGCGTGTACCACCAGCGGCCGGGGCTCCCCTCGAACCCGATGCGTTCCGGGATCCCGGCCAGCCGCGCGAGCAGCGCCGAGCGCATGGACCGGTGGGGCAGCCACGCGGTGGGTGCGCCGAGCGCGCGGAGCCGCCCGGCCATGCGCAGGAGGCCGAGGGCGCCGCCGTCGGCACCTTG
>CAZYIV010000072.1:0-19749 GCA_964647615.1 uncultured Gemmatimonadaceae bacterium
AGATGGCCAAGGAAGGCAAGCTGCTGTTCCCGGCGATCAACGTCAACGACTCGGTGACCAAGTCGAAGTTCGACAACCTGTACGGCTGCCGGCACTCGCTCACCGACGGCATCCTGCGGGCCAGCGACGTGATGCTGGCGGGCAAGGTGGCGGTGGTCTGCGGCTACGGCGACGTGGGCAAGGGCTGCGCCCAGGCGCTCAAGGGCCAGGGGGCGCGGGTGGTGATCACCGAGATCGACCCGATCTGCGCCCTGCAGGCGGCGATGGAAGGCTACCAGGTCACCACCCTCGAGGCGGTGGTGGGCACGGCGGACATCTTCATCACCGCCACCGGCAACAAGCAGATCATCACCGCGCAGCACATGGCGCGGATGAAGGACAAGGCGATCGTCGGCAACATCGGCCACTTCGACAACGAGATCGACATGGCCGGGCTCAAGAAGGTGAAGGGGCTCACCCGGGTGACGATCAAGCCGCAGTACGACGAGTACGTCTTCCCCGATGGGCACTCGGTGCTGATCCTGGCCGAGGGCCGGCTGCTCAACCTGGGCTGCGCCACCGGGCACCCGAGCTTCGTGATGAGCTGCTCCTTCACCAACCAGGTGGTGGCGCAGGTCGACCTGCACCTCTCGGCCCAGGGCAAGCCGACGGTCTCCGGCACCCGCTATGCCGAGAAGAAGGTCTACACCCTGCCCAAGAAGCTGGACGAGAAGGTCGCCCGGCTGCACCTCGGCAAGCTGGGCGTGGAGCTGACCACGCTGAGCCAGGAGCAGGCCGACTACATCGGCGTGCCGGTGGCGGGGCCATACAAGGCGGAGCACTACCGCTACTAGGCGGTAGGGCGGTGAGGCGGTAAGGCCTTGAAGGACTCCCTCGCGGCCGAGTCGCCGCGCGACGGCTCGTGAAGGCCGCTCGGTCGCGGGAGGCGAAACCCGCCCGACTGGACAGGCGTCCGGTCGGGCGGTTTTGTTGTGACGTCTCCCGCGGCTTCCGTCCCCCGCTTCCCCGGCCCGCCATGCGCACCGCCCCGATGTTCCGCCTCGCCGCCCTGCTGCTTGCCGTGCTGCCCGCCGGGCTCGCGGCGCAGGGCGCCGACACCGTCACCATCACGCTCGACAAGATCTTCCAGTCGGGCTACTTCGCGGGGCAGTTCACTCCGCCCTTCCGCTGGACCCCCGATGGCGGGGCGTACTACTCCACCAGCTTCCGGCGCGAGGCGCACGGCGCGGACCTGGTCCGGGTGGATCCCGAGACGGGGGAGCAGACGGTGCTGGTGCGGGCCGAGCAGCTGGTGCCCGCCGGCGACACGGTGCCCCTCCGGGCGGCGAGCTTCGAGTTCTCCCAGGACGGCCGCAAGCTCCTGCTCTACACCAACACCGCGCGGGTCTGGCGGCAGAACACCCGGGGTGACTACTGGGTGCTCGACCTGGACCGCGGGACGTTGCGGCAGCTGGGCGGGCCGGCGGCGAAGCCGCAGACGCTGATGTTCGCCAAGTTCGCCCCGCAGGGCGACCGGGTGGCGTACGTGCGGGAGCACAACCTTTATGTGGAGCGGGTGGCGGACGGCCACATCACCCCGCTCACCCGCGACGGCAGCACCACCACGATCAACGGTACCTTTGATTGGGTGTACGAGGAGGAGTTCGACGACCGGGACGGGTTCCGCTGGAGCCCCGACGGGGCGAAGATCGCCTACTGGCAGCTCGACGCGACCGGCGTGGGCGAGTTCCTCCTGCTCGACACCACCGACAGCCTCTATTCCTTCACCACCCCGGTGCAGTATCCCAAGGCCGGCACCACCAACAGCGCGGTGCGGCTCGGGGTGGTCTCCGCCGCCGGCGGGCCCACCCGCTGGCTGCAGGCCCCGGGCGACCCGCGCAACATCTACCTGGCGCGCATGGAATGGGCGGGCGGCTCCGACGCGATCGCCTTCCAGCACCTCAACCGGCAGCAGAACACGCTGACCGTGTTCCTGGCCGACCCGGTCACCGGGCGCAGCCGCCCGGTGTTCACCGACCGCGACAGCGCCTGGGTGGATGTGGTGGATGACTGGGACTGGCTCGACGGCGGCAAGCGCTTCGTGTGGGTCAGCGAGCGCGACGGCTGGCGCCACGCCTGGACCGTGAGCCGCGACGGCGGCGAGATGACGCTGCTGACGCCGGGCGATTTCGACCTGGCGGGGGTGGTGCAGGTGGATGCCGCCGGCGGCTGGATCTACTACATGGCGAGCCCCGAGAACCCGACCCAGCGCTACCTCTACCGCTCCCCGCTCGACGGCAGCGGTGCGGTGGAGCGGCTGTCGCCGATGGGGCAGTTCGGCACCCACCGCTACAGCCTCTCGCCCGGGGCGCGCTACGCGGTGCACAGCTTCTCGAGCATCACCACGCCCAGTCGCACCGAGCTGGTGCGCCTGCCGGGGCACTCGGTGATCCGCACCCTGGCGGACAATGCCCAGCTGGCGGAGCGGGTGTCCCGGCTGCGGCAGGGGCCGGTCAGCTTCACGCGGGTGGACGCGGGCAACGGCACCTGGCTCGATGCACTGGTGATGTACCCGGCGGACTTCGATTCCACCAGGCGCTACCCGGTGCTGTTCAACGTCTATGGCGAGCCGGCGGCGCAGACCGCCGTGGACAGCTGGGGCGCGGTCAGCGCCTGGCACCGGATGCTGACCCAGATGGGCTACGCGGTGATCACCATGGACAACCGGGGCACGCCCTCGCTCCGCGGCCGCGCCTGGCGCAAGGCGGTGTACCGCAAGATCGGCGTGGTCGCCTCGGAGGACCAGGCGGGCGCGGCGCGGACCATCGGTCGGTGGCCCTGGGTGGATTCCACCCGCATGGGGGTGTGGGGCTGGAGCGGCGGCGGCTCGATGACGCTCAACCTGCTGTTCCGCGCCCCGGAGGTATACCGCATGGGGATGTCGGTCGCGCCGGTGCCGGACGTGCACCTGTACGACACGATCTACCAGGAGCGCTACATGGGGCTCCCACAGGACAACGAGGCCGACTACGAGGCCTCGTCCCCACTCACCTGGGCAGGCCACCTGCGCGGCGACCTGCTGGTGGTGCATGGCACCGGCGACGACAACGTGCATTACCAGGGCACCGAGCGGCTGATCAACGCCCTGGTCAGCGCCAATCGCCAGTTCCGGCTGCTCTCCTACCCCAACCGCTCGCACGGGATCTTCGAGGGCACCGGTACCACGCTGCATCTCTACACCTCGCTCACCCGGTACCTGGTGACCCACCTGCCGCCGGGCGGTCGCTGAGTCCGCGGGGTCCCGGTCCGGGGGCGCCGGGGCCCCGCTACCTTCCCAGCATGCCCCTTCCCCCGAACCAGGCCGCCACGCGGCTGCTCGACGCCGCCCTCGCCGACCCCGGCAGCCGCACGCTCGAGGCGCTGCTCCGCTGGCTGCTCGACGCCTCGCCGCGGCTCACCGGCACCGAGGTGCCGCGCACCCGGCGGCTGGCGCTGCTCGCCGCGACGCTCAAGGCGCACCCCCGCGCCGACCGGCTCCGGGTGAAGCTGCGCGAGGCCTGCACCGGTCCCATCGCCGTGCGCCTGCTGGCCGAGACCGGCCTGCCCACCCACGGGACCCTGCTGCGCGAGTCGGTCCGCCGGCTGGTGGACCGCATCGTGCCCCGGGACGAACCCGACGACGACCTGCACGTGCTGCTGGCCCGGCTCAAGCTCACCGAGGAGGATGCCGCCTGGGTGGAGTCGCTGCCGGCGGAGGCACTGGCCCCCTGGGTGCCGCTGCTCGCGCTCCGGGACGACACCCTCGCCGAGGCGGCACGGCTGGTGGCGTATCGCGCGGCGGCCCTGGGCCTCGCCCGCCACGTGCTCGCGCTGGCGGAGGACCCCATCGCCGCCGCCGCGCCCTTCCTGGCCCTCGGACCCGCGGTGGACCGGGCGGTGCGCGAGCAGCATGCGGAAGGGTACGCGGCCCTGGCCGACGCGCGCACCGCGATCGACGCCACCCTCCGCGCGGCGCACCGCGCGCTGGAGACCCGCGGCGTCTCCACCGAGGTGCTGTTCCAGCTGGAACTGCTCGCGGCGACCCTGCTCCGGCTGGATGACCTGGTGCAGGTGCAGGGCGGGCGCGCGGCGGGGCGGGAGCTGGCCCACGAGCTGCTGCGGGGGAGCTTCCGGCAGCGCGGGGTCCGCTCGCTGGCGCACCAGACACTCAAGCGGCTGGCGCTCGAGGTCACCGAGCACACGGCGGAGACCGGGGAGCATTACCTCGCCCGCGACCGGGCCGAGTGGGATGCCACCGAGCGCTCGGCCGCGGGCGGCGGGGTGGTCACGGCGTTCACCGCGCTGTTCAAGTACGCCATCGTGGCGGCGCCCTTCGCGCCGCTGGTGTACGGCCTCGCCTCCGCGCTCAACTACAGCGCCAGCTTCATCGCGATGCAGTTCGCCCACTTCACGCTGGCCTCCAAGCAGCCGGCGATGACCGGCGCGGCACTGGCGGCCTCGCTGGGCGACCGCGAGGACCTGGCGGGCCAGGTGGAGCTGGTGGCGGGCATCACCCGCTCGCAGGTGGCGGCGACGGTCGGCAACGTGCTGGCGACGATCCCGGTCTCGGTGCTGGTGGCGGTGGCGGCGGGGTGGATCGGCGGCGCGCCGGCGCTCAGCGCGGAGACCGCGCTGGGCGCGATCCACGACGTGCATCCCTTCCGCTCGCTCACGATCCCATTCGCGATGCTCACCGGCGTCTTCCTCTGGCTGGCGAGCCTGGCGGCGGGGTGGGCCGCGAACTGGAGCGCGTACCGGGGCCTGCCGGCCGCGCTGGCGCGGCACCATGGGCTGGTGACGGCCTTCGGGCCGGGCGGGGCGCGGCGGATCGGGCGTCTGGTGGAACAGCACCTGAGCGGCGTGGTGGGCTACGTGGCGCTGGGATTCCTGCTGGGCTTCGTGCCGGTGGTGGTGGCCAAGTTCGTGGGGCTGCCGCTCGAGGTGCGGCATGTGACGCTGCAGGCGGCGTCACTCGCGCTCGCGGCGGCCTCCCTCTACGGCACGGCGGCGTTCCAGTGGGGCGATGTGGCGTGGTGCGGCGTGGCAGTGCTGCTGATCGCGGCCTGCAACATCGGGGTGTCGTTCGCGCTGGCGCTCAACACGGCGGCGCGGGCTCGGGACCTGAGCCCCGCCGACCGCGGCCGCCTGGCCGCGGCGCTCCGCGCCGCCTTCCGGGCCGACCCGCGCCGCTTCCTATGGCGGCCGCGGACCGAGGTGCCGGCCTAGCCCGGGTCGGGGAAGCCGTCGGGATTGCGGGACTGCCAGCGCCAGGCATCGCGACACATGGCGTCGAGGTCGAGCTCCGTCTTCCAGCCCAGCTCCCGCTCCGCCTTGGAGGGGTCGCAGTAGCTCACCGCCGCATCGCCGGGGCGCCGGGCCACGATCTGGTAGGGGATCGGCTTGCCGCTGGCGCGCTTGAACGCCTCCACCGCCTCCAGCACGCTGTGCCCCCGCCCGGTGCCGAGGTTGTAGGCCACGCAGCCGGTGCGGCCCTGCAGCGCCTCGAGCGCCTGCAGGTGCCCGCGGGCCAGGTCCACCACGTGGATGAAGTCCCGCACCCCGGTGCCGTCCGGCGTCGGGTAGTCCCCCCCGAAGACCTTGAGCTCCGGCAGCTTCCCCACCGCCACCTGGGTGATATAGGGGAAGAGGTTGTTGGGCAGCCCGTTGGGGTCCTCGCCGATGCGCCCGCTCGGGTGGGCACCCACCGGGTTGAAGTAGCGCAACAAGGCGATGTTCCAGCTGGGGTCGGCCCGGTGGAGGTCGCGGAAGATCTGCTCCATCATCAGCTTGGTGGCGCCGTACGGGTTCACCGCCGAGAGCGGCATGTCCTCCGTGACCGGGACCACCTCCGGATCCCCGTAGACAGTCGCCGACGAGGAGAAGACCATGGTCTTCACCCGGTGCCGCACCATCGCCTCGCACAGCACGATCGTCCCGCTGATGTTGTTGCGATAGTACTTGAGCGGCTGCGCCACCGACTCGCCCACGGCCTTGAAGGCGGCGAAGTGGATCACCGCCTCGAACTGCTCGGCCCGGAACAGCCGCTCCACCGCCGGCTCGTCCAGCAGGTCCACCTGGTGGAACGCGAACGACCGGCCCGCCAGCTCCTCGGTGCGCCTGAGCGCCTCCGGCTTGGAGTTGCTGAAGTTGTCGAGGACCACGACCTCGTGGCCCGCCTTGAGGAGTTCGACCGTCGTGTGGCTGCCGATGAAGCCGGCGCCACCGGTGACCAGAATGCGCATCCGGGGTCCTGGGGCTGGGGTTGGGACCCGCACAATCTACATCAATCCCACCTGTAGCGTCGCGCGACAGGCGTCACGACCCGATACCGCGCGCCGCCGGCCCTCGCACCCGCAAGTGCTTGTCACTGCAGCACACAGCCACTGGCGCATCGCTTGCCTCAGGGTGCCGCAGGCTCCACTGCGCCGTGCGCCGTGGAGCGCGCGGCCGGGCGGCAAGACACGTCCCGTTGCGCTGCAGGTGCGTCCTTCACCCGGTCTTCACGGGTGGACCCCTAGGATGGCAGGTCCCCGGCGCCATCCCCCTACTCCCAAGCAGGAGTTTCCATGTCCGTAGCGGCCCTCCTCCGCCGCGCCGCGCTCGCCGTCGCCGTGCTGCCGGTCCTCGCCTGCCATGAGGACCAGCTCGCACCCAGCGCCCCGAGCACCGCCTCCGCCGTCCACTCCACCGCCGTGGCCGGGATGTACGCGGTCGAGTTCGTGTCCACCGCCGCCAGCGGCTTCGCCATGAACGACAGTGGCGACGTGGTCGGCACCTCCTACCTCGACACCGGGTGCGGGTCCTTCTGCCTCCCGCCACAGCAGACGGTCGCGTGGCGGGGTGGGGCGCGCATCGTGCTGCCCTCGGTGACGGGCTTCTCCGGTATTCATCCGGTCGCGATGAACCGCCAGGGCCAGATCACCGGCACCGCCGGGGTTCCGGGCACCACCACCCACGCGGTGGTGTGGACCCCGGGTGCCGGGAGCTACACCGTGCAGGATCTCGGCGCGCTCCCCGGCATGTCGGTCACCACCGCGGCGGGGATCGACAACCTGGGCCGGGTGGTGGGCTGGTCCTCCACCGGCGGCGCGATTCCCACCGCCGCCGCGCCCTACGTCTGGTCCGCCGCCACCGGCATGCAGAACCTGGTGACGCAGGGATTCCCCACTGACATCCCGACCGCGATGAGCCCCGGTGGCGCCGTGGCCACCAGCGGCGGCTGGTACCGACTCGGCAATCCCGCCAGCGCCACGCCGCTCCCGGCCCCGCCAACGGGCTTCTTCGGCACCGGGACGTACCCTGCGGCCATCAACGACAACGGCGACCAGGCCCGCTTCCTCATCACCACCAGCGGGCAAAACCTGGCGTACTTCTTCCGGCTGCCGGCGGGTGGCACCTGGCAACAGCTCTCCGGCTCGCCAAGCGGCCACCTCTCGCGGTTCGGTGTCGGGTCCATCAATGGGGCGCTGGACGTGACCGGCACCGTGACCAGCACCGGCGTGGTGGCGGCCGGTCCCGGCGGCCTGGCCCAGGGGCTGTCGGGGCTGATCTCGCCGGCGTACGGCACCACGTTCGTGAGCATGGGCGGGCCGATGAACGCCAGTGGCCAGATCCTGGCCCAGGTGCTCTTCGGCACCAGCCCCCGGCTGGTGCGCCTGACGCCGGTGAGCCCCTGCGGCGCCAACTGCCTGGTGGCGACCGTGGCGCTCAACGCCCAGTTCATCCAGGACCCCGGCAACCCCGGCCAGTGCTTCCAGGGCGGCTCGATGTTCAACCGCTCCACCGCGACCGTCACCGTCACGGATGAGAACGGCGCGCCGATCGCGAATGCCCAGGTCAGCGGCCGGTTCATGGACGACTACTGGACCAGCAACGCCGTCACCGGCGCTACCAACGCCTCCGGCGTGGTGAGCTGGACCGTGACCGGCCCCTGCGGCGTGGGCTCGATCGAATTCCTCGTGGAGGGGGTGAGCCAGGGCGGCCGCAGCCTCGACCGCACCCGCGGGCTGCTGGTGAAGTCCATGGTGCCGGCGGTCGGCGGCAGCAACCAGCCGCCGGTGGCGAGCTTCACCTGGAGCTGCACCGGGCTGACCTGCAGCTTCGACGGCACCGGGTCCAGCGATCCCGACGGCACGGTGGCCTCGTACCGCTGGTCGCTGTCGAACGGCACCTCCGTCGGCACCGCGGCCACGTTCACCCGGACGTTCCCCTCCGCCCGGACCTTCACGCTCACCCTGACCGTCACCGACAACAACGGCGCGACGAACAGCGTCACCCAGACGATCACGGTGACCGGTGGGGGGGGTGGCAACCAGCCGCCGGTGGCGAGCTTCACCTGGAGCTGCACCGCGCAGCGGGTCTGCAGCTTTGACGGGAGCGGCAGCAGCGATCCCGACGGGACCATCACCGGCTACGCCTGGAAGCTCGCCAGCGGCACCACGGTCTCGACCGCCGCCAGCTTCAACAAGAGCTTCCCGTCGGCCCGCAGCTTCGCGCTGACCCTGACGGTGACCGACAACGGAGGCCTGAGCACCAGCACCACCCGGACGATCACCGTGCCCTGAGCCGTTCCCCGCCGCACCTGATGCCGCCGGCCTTCCCATGGGAGGCCGGCGGCATCATCGTGAGGTGCATCCCGCAACACGGGAAACCCCCTGCCCGGGCGGCGCGTAGTCCGCGCGAACCCGCCCCTCCTCCGACCCCGAGCTCCCAATGCGCTTCCGCCCCACCACCGCGGTGCTTGCGTTGTCCCTCGCCGCCTGCGGCCCGCAGGCGGCCCCGGCGCCGGACCCGGGCGTGCCGTCCGCGATCCTGCAGCAGATGACCGCCTCGGCCGCCGCGTGGAACGGCGGCGACATCACCGGGCACGTGGCGATCTACACCGACTCGGCGGAGATGATGGGGAAGAACGGCCCGATCCGGGGCCGGGAGACGATCCGGAGGGCGCTGGAGCGCGGCTTCTGGGCCGGCGGCCGCCCGGCGCAGCAGCTGGCCTTCCGCGACCTGGTGGTGACGCCGCTGGGCCGCGACTACGCGATGCTGACCGGCGGCTGCCTGCTGACCGGCGGCGGGAAGCCGGACTACAGCTGCCGCTTCACGCTCATCTGGCAGCGGACGGCGGCGGGGTGGCGCATCATCCACGACCACTCGAGCTGAGCGGCTAGTCGCTCCGCAGCGCGGTGTTCGGGTCCACCCGCGTGGCGCGGAGCGCCGGGAGCGTGCTCGCCAGCAGCGCCACGACCAGCAGCGCCGCCGCCACCCCGAGGAAGACCTCCGGGTCCCGCGGCGACTGCTCGTAGAGGAGCGGCGCCAGCCAGCCACCCGCCCAGAGCGCCAGCAGGCTGCCGGTCAGGACCCCCGCCAGCGCCACGCGGAGCCCGTCGCCCACCACCATCCGCACGATGTCCCGCCCCCGGGCCCCCAGCGCGATCCGCACCCCGAGCTCGTGGTCCCGCTGGGCCACGTCATACGCGATCACGCCATAGAGCCCGATCGCGGCGAGCACCAGCGCCAGCCCGCCAAATGCAGTGAACATGGTGGCGCCGAGCTGCCAGGAGCGCATCGTCGGCTCGACGATGTCGCGCATCGGGGTGACCCGCACGTAGGCGTCGCCGGGCATCAGCGCCTGCAGCGTGCGCCGCAGCGTCTCCACCTGGTCCGCGCCCTCCCCCCGCACCCGCACGAACAGCACCCCGGCCTCCGGATGGTACTGTGCCACCGGCATGTAGTAGTGGAGACTGGGGTCGTCGATCAGGCTGTTCTGGTGGATGTTCTCCGCGATGCCCACCACCGTGGTGCAGGGGAGGGAGTCGGCCTCGACCTTCATGCACTGCCCCAGCGCCTCCTGCCCGGGCCAGAGGGTGGCCGCCATGGCCTGGCTCACCACCGCGACCCGCGGTGCGGAGCGGGTGTCGGCCTCGGTGAAGCCTCGGCCCCGGAGGATCCGGGTGCCGACCGTGGCGAAGTACTCCGGCGACGCCCCCTGCAGCGTGAAGCTGCCGAGCCGCTGCACCGAATCGATGCCGGGGACGGAGAGGTCCTCCACCCAGGTATCCCAGAACGGGACCGTGAGCCCGAGCGCGGCCTGCTGCACCTCCGGGAGGGCGGCGGCAGCTTCCCGCAGCCGCCGCCGCAACGCGGCCGCCGCGTCGTCGTCGAGGCGCGTGCCCCGCTGCTCGGGGTAGACGTACACCACGGGCCGGGTGTCGTAGCCGAGGGGGACGGCGTGGATGTGCCGCAGGCTGAGCACGAAGAGCCCGGCGCCCACCAGGAGCACCGCGGAGAGGGCGGCCTGCGCCAGCAGCAGGGCGGTGCGCATCCGGCCGCGGCGATAGCCACCGTCCCGCGCGCCCGACTTGAGCGACTCGGTCAGGTCGGTGCGGCGCGCCTGCAGCAGCGGCGCCATGCCGGTCAGGACCCCCGCGAGGGCCGCCAGCGCAAAGGTGAGCAGCAGGGTGCGCCGGTCGGCGAGGGCGGTGAGGTCGGGCCGGTCCGGCAGGAAGAGCGCCTGCAGCACCCGACCGCCCCACGTGCCGAGCAGCAGCCCGGCGAGCGCCCCGCCACCCGCCAGCAGCAGGCTCTCGGTGAGGAGCTGGGCCGCCAGGCGGCCGCGGCTCACGCCCAGCGCCAGGCGCACCGCCACCTCGCGCCGGCGGCGGACCGCGCGGGCCAGCAGCAGGTTCGCCACGTTGGCACAGGCGATGAGCAGCACCACCAGCGCCACCCCGCCCACCCACGCCGCCACCCGGGTCTCGGGCGAGGCGCGCGGGCCCCGCTCCCGGAGCAGCGCCCCGGCCAGCGCCGTCGGCCGCGCGACCTCGGGCGGGGCCAGCTCCGGACTTTCCTCCCGCTCGGCGTCGTAGCTCTTGCGGTAGGCCTGGCTCAGGTCGGCGCTGGCGGTCGCGGTCGAGACCCCCGGCTTCCGCCGGGCGATCACGTCCATCCAGCTCCAGTTGTAGCGGGTGAAGTAGGTGGCGCGATTCCGGATGTACGCCTCGTGCCCGGCGTACGCGGTGACCGGGATGAAGAGGCCCGGGGACTGCCCGTCGGCGACGCCCTCGAAACCGCGTGGCGCCACGCCGATGATCGTGTAGTCCGTGGTGCCGATCCGCAACACCTGCCCCAGCGCGTCCCGGGCCCCGCCGTAGTGCGACTGCCAGTAGCCCCAGGACAGCACCGCCACCGTGGAGCCGACGGGGACGCTGTCCTCGGCCGCGGTGAAGAACCGGCCCAGCAGCGGCCGGGCGTCGAAGATGTCGAACAGCTCGGCCGAGACGGTGCCCACCGGCTCCTGGCGCGCGGCGGTGCCAGTGCCGACCGGGAGGGTCCGCATGCTGAACGCGGCGAAGTGGGAGAAGCTGGTGGTCCAGCGGCGCAGGTCGAGGTAGCGGGCGTACTCGAACGTGGTCTCGGTGCGGAGCCCCTGGCGCCCCTCGCGATGCAGGTAGATGCGGTGCACCTGGTCGGGCTGCGGCAGGTAGGCCGGGTTGCGGAACAGCAGCTGGTCCACCACGCCGAACATCGCGGCGTTGATCCCGATGCCGAGCCCGAGGGTCAGGACCACCGCGAGGGTGAGCCCCGGCGCGCGCCCCAGCGCCCGGAGCGCGTAGCGCAGGTCCTGCCCCAGCCGCTCCAGCGCGCGCACCCCGCGCCCGTCGCGGCTCTGGTCCTTCACCGACTCCACGCCGCCGAAGGCCACCCGGGCCTGCCGCCGCGCCTCGCCGGTGGTGAGCCCCCCGGCCCGGAGCTTGTCAGCCTCCCGGTCGAGGTGGAACTGCAGCTCGTCGTCCAGCTCGCGCTCCAGCTCCGCGCGCCGGAACAGCGCCCGCCAGCGGTAGCGCAGCTCGCTCCACAGCCGCCCGCCCACGGTCAGCCCATCCCCAGCACGAGGTCGACCGCCACGGTCAGGCGGCGCCACGCCTCGGCCTCCGCCTTGAGCTGGCGGCGGCCGTCCCGGGTGAGCTCGTAGTACTTGGCCCGGCGGTTGTTGTCGGAGGTGTCCCAGTAGGCGGAGATCCAGCCGCGCCGTTCCAGCCGGTGCAGCGCGGGGTACAGCGACCCCTGCGGTACCTGCAGCGTGGCCTGCGAGACCTGGTGCAGCCGCTCGCTGATCGCCCAGCCGTGCATCGGGCCGAGCGAGAGGGCCTTGAGAATCAGGAGGTCCAGGGTGCCCTGGGGCAGCTCCAGGCGGTCGTCCGGCATGCGTCTCCCCTTGCGCTTCTACAAGAGAGTACGGCCGCTCCTGTAGAAGCGCAAGGGGTCGCGCTCAGTCGGCCGAGTCGGGGGCCCCGCCGGCGCGGGCCACCTGATCGGCCTTGATCTTCCCCGGATCGAAGCGCCGCGCGCCCGAGAGCATCTTCTGGACGGTGTCGTCGAAGTCCGCCTTCTGGCCCCGCTTGAGGGTGAAGCGCAGGGGATTGATCCGGGCCAGGACGAAGGCCTTGAGGTAGGGGCTCTCGAAGCCTCGCGCCTTGAGCGCGTTCACCGCCTCCACCACCGCCGCGTCGAGTTCGAGCAGCCGCTCCGCCCGTTCCCGCCGGGTGGCGAGGGCGTGGGACAACTTGCTGCCCAGGAAGGCGTCGCAGCGCTTGAGGACCGGGTGGTAGGCGCCGCCGGAGAACCGGCCGTTGCGCTGGTAGCAGCAGCCGAGCGTCAGCAGCGATGGCTCCTCGAACTCGGTCTCGTAGGACTTCTCCGGCCGGTCGTCCAGCGTGGCGAGGGCGTCGGCGAGGCGGATGACCTCCAGCGCCCGCTCGCGCACGTTGTGGGCCTTCTCGCAGTTGAGCACCAGAATGCGGTGGGCCACCTCGGGCTCGGGCGCGAGCAGCGCCAGCACGGTGCGCCCGCCCAGCTTGCGCAGCGCGGCGAGGCGGTGGTTGCCGTTGGGGGTCCAGTAAGTCCCGTCGTCGTTGCGCACCGCGATCACCGGGTCCATGAAGCGCCCCAGCCGCTGCATGGCGTCGGCCAGCTTTGCCACGTGGGTGTCGGAGAGGTCGCGCTGGTACGGGGTCGGGGCGACCCGGTCCACGGGCAACGCCACCACCAGCTGCCACTGCCCGCCGAGCGGCTCGCGGTAGCCGCCGACGACGGCACCGCCGTCGCCCTCGACCTGCTCGGCGAGGTGACGGAGCGCGGCGGGCATCTCCTCGGGCACCACCTGGCGCGGGGTGAGGCCGCGCGGTTCCGGCGGCGCCTTGGTGCGCTTGCGGGTCGTCTTCTTCGGGGTGGCGGCCATGGGCGGGGGGGCGAGGGGTGAACGGACACCGACGGGCCGGAAACGCGACCATTGAGCTCACGGGTCCGGCGTGCTAAGTAGCAGGCATGCTCGGCTACGCCATCTTCGACACCGCCATCGGCCGCGTGGGGCTCGCCTGGAGCGACCGCGGCCTGCGGAGCGTGCAGCTGCCGGAGGCGGACGAGGCGGCGACGGTGGCGCGGCTCCGGCGCCGCGCGCCCGGCGCCCAGCCGATGGACCCGCCCCCGGTGGTGCGCGAGGCGATCGCGGCGATCACCGCGCTGCTCGCCGGCGCCCCGCAGGACCTCACCACCATCCCGCTGGACGAGGCGAGCGTCCCCTACTTCCACCGGCGGGTGTACGCCGCGGCCCGGGCCATCCCGCCCGGCCGCACCCTCACCTACGGCGCCATCGCCACCCGGCTGGGAGCGCCCGGCTCGGCGCAGGCGGTGGGACAGGCGCTCGGCGCCAACCCCTGGCCGCTGGTGGTGCCCTGCCACCGGGTGCTCCCCGCCACCGGCGGGATGGGCGGCTTCTCCGCCCCCGGGGGTGCGGTGCTCAAGCGCCGCTTGCTCGCCATCGAGGGATGGCACCCCGACGACAGCCTTTCGCTCTTCGCCGACTGACCCGCCTCAGCCGCTCCCGGCCGCCCGCCGCAACCGCGTGAGCGTGCGGTCGAGGGCCGCGGCAAACGCCTGCCGGCTCCGGTCATCATACGGCGGGGGCCCGCCGGTCACCACCCCGGCGGTCCGGGCCTGCTCCATGAAGTTCCGCACCGACAGCCGCTCCCCGATGGTCTCCTCGGTGTGCTCGTCGCCCCGCGGGTCCAGCACCGCGATGCCCCGCGGCACCAGGATCGCCGCGAGGGGAATGTCCTGGGTGACCACCAGGTCGCCGGGCTCGGCGTGGTCGGCGATGTGCCGGTCGGCGACGTCGGCGCCGCCGTCCACCCACACCGCGCTCACCTGCGGGTTGCCCGGAGGCGGCTGCAGCCGCTGATTGGCGACCAGCACCGCCGGCAGTGTCAGCCGCTTCGCGGCCCGGAAGACCAGCTCCTTCACCTCCCGCGGCGCGGCGTCGGCGTCGATCCAGATCCTCATTCCCCCGCCGCTCCCGCCGGGTACACCCGCTCGATGCGGCGGTCCGGCACCAGCCAGATCAGCGCCACCAGCACGTACAGCGCCGCCGCGAGCCCGGGGTGCACCCACGCCAGGCCGATCGCCAGCACGTAGATCAGCGGCGAGAGCTTGCCCTTGAGGTCCCGCCCGACGGCGCGGGCCAGCAGCGAGGCCGGGCCGCACTCCCGCAGGATCGCCTGCTGCAGCACCCAGTAGGCGATCGCCGACATCACCATCACCACCCCGTAGAGCGCGGTGGGCGCCGGGGCGAGGTGGTTCTCGCCCATCCAGGCGGTGACGAAGGGCAGCAGCGAGAGCCAGAACAGCAGGTGGGCGTTGGCCCACAGGATGCCGCCGTTGACCCGCGGCGTCACCTGCAGCATGTGGTGGTGGTTGTTCCAGTAGATGGCGATGTAGGTGAAGCTGAGCAGGTAGCTGAGGAACACCGGCCACAGCGGGGCCAGCGCGGCAAAGGTGGGCTCGTGCGGGGCGTGCAGCTCCAGCACCATGATCGTGATGATGATCGCCAGCACGCCGTCGCTGAAGGCGAGCATCCGTTCCTTGCTCATGGCCGGTCCGGTCGGGTGAGGGGTGCCTGCAAGGTACCGTGGCCCCGCCGGGGCGAGGAGCCCGGCTCAGGGCAGCGCGAAGACCTGCAGGGTGCTCCCGCTCGCGATGGCCACGTACTGCTTGCCGTCCACGGCGTAGCTCACCGGATTGGCGTTGATGATCGCCCCGGCCTGGAAGTGCCACCGCGGGCGGCCGGTCCGGGCGTCGAGCGCGAAGACCACCCCCTCGTTGGTGCCCCCGAAGACCAGCCCGCCGGCGGTCGAGAGCAGCCCCGCCCAGGGCGGGGAGAAGAGCGGGAAGCTCCACCGCACCCGGCCGGTGGCCGGCTCCAGCGCCTTCACCGCGCCCTGCGCGGTGTCGCCGCCGAACTCCGCCTCCCCGCCGCCGAGGAAGTACCGGCCCGGCGTGTAGCTGACGGGATACTTGTAGTACCGGCTCCCCATCTGCCGTGACGCCACGTAGAACAGGCCGGTGCGCGGGCTGTAGCTCGGGCTGTACCAGTTGCTGCCGCCGTGGAGGTTGGGCACCAGGTTGGTGCCGGTGTCGGAGGGCTCGCTCCCGGGCCGCACTACCGGCCGGCCCTGTGCATCGAGTCCCTCGGCCCAGTCCAGCGCGATGTACGGCGCGCCGGCGAGGAACTCGCCACTCACCCGGTCGAGGACGTAGTAGAACCCGTTGCGGTTGGCCATCACCACCAGCCGGCGGAGCCGGCCCCCGATGGTGCGGTCGAGCAGCACCGGCACCTGCGCCGCGTCCCAGTCGTGGGTGTCGTGCGGGGTGTACTGGAAGTGCCAGCGCAGGGTGCCGGTGCGCAGGTCGAGCGCCACCAGGCTGCAGGTGTAGAGGTTGTCGCCGGGACGGTCGTCGCCGTTCCACAGCGGGCCCGGGTTGCCCACGCCCCAGTAGAGCAGGCCGAGCGCCGGGTCGTAGCTGCCGGTGACCCAGGTGGAGCCGCCCCCGGTCTTCCACGACTCGCCGCCCCAGGTCTCGACGCCGGGCTCGCCGGCGGCGGGGATGGTATGAAAGCGCCAGCGCCGCTCGCCAGTGCGGGCGTCGTACGCGTCCACGAACCCGCGGATGCCGCCCTCGGCGCCGCTCACGCCGGTGATCACCAGGCCGTCCACCGCGAGCGGCGCGCCGGTGATGGCGTAGCCCAGCGCGTTGTCCGCCACGCGGATGATCCAGCGGACCGCGCCGGAGCGGGCGTCCAGCGCCACCAGCCGCGCGTCGGGCGTCCCGACGAACAGCGTCGAGTCCAGCAGCGCCACGCCGCGGTTGGTCGGGGCGAAGCCCAGCGCCAGCACGTTGGCCGGCAGCTCCTGCTGGTAGCGCCACAGCACCCGGCCGCTCCGCGCGTCGAGCGCCACCACGTGGCCCTGGTACTCGGTCAGGTACATCACCCCGTCCACCACCAGGGGCGAGACCTGCAGGGTCCCCGGGTTGAGCGCCTGGTAGATCCACGCCGGCCGCAGCGCGGCGACGTTCGCGGGGGTGATCTGCGCCAGCGGCGAGTAGCGCTGGCTGGTGTAGTCGCCGGAGTAGGTGAGCCAGTTGGCGGGCTCGCGGCGGGCCGCGCGCAGCCGCGCGTCGGTGACTTGCGCGGGGAGCGCGGCGGCGAGCGTGCCGAGCGCCAGGACGGCGAGCGCGGCGCGCCTCATTCGGGCCCCCGGTGGCTGGCCAGGAAGGCGATCAGGTCGTCCAGCGCGGAAGGGGTAAGGGTGGCGTAGGACGGCATGGGGCTCTGCCCGGGAAACTTGCGCAGCCGCCGCAGGGCGGTCTTGTCGAGGGAGCGGAGGTGCCCGTCGGCCTCACGCAGGACCAGGGTGAAGTCGTCCTCGGTGACGCGAGTGCCGCGGAACACCCGTCCAGTCGCGGTCGTGGCCTCCACCACCAGCCACCCGGGGTAGGGACCGTGCACCGAGGGCAGCGGGCTGATGGCCTGGGTGGCGCCCGGGTCGGTGAGCGCGGCGCGGAGCTGCCGGGCGCCGAGCCGGAGCCCCACGTCGCTCAGGTCGGGCGCCCAGCCGGCGCCCACGCCGTCGAGGATGTGGCAGCTGCCGCAGCCCCCGCTGCCGGCGTAGAGCGCCGCCCCGCGGGCGGAGTCGCCGGGGATCACTTCCGGCGGCCGGCGGCCCAGGGCGCGGACGTAGCCGGCGACCTGCGCCGCCTCCTGTTCGGTCAGGTTCCAGAACCCGATCATCGCGGTGCCGGGAATTCCGCCGACGATCACCTGCGCCAGCGCCTCGTCGGTCGGGGCGCGGCGCAGGCGCGGCCGGTCGAGGGCCGGGCCGACGCCGCCGGTGCCGCCCGCGCCGTGGCACCGGGCGCACTGGCTCTCGAACACCCGCCGCCCGGCGACGAGGTCGGGCGAGACCGGCCCGAAGGCCGAGTCGCGCCCGATCGCCTGGGCCGCGAGCGGCGGGGAGAAGCCAAGGACCGCTGCAAGCAGAACGCCGGTGGTACGCATGATCCCCCGAGGTCTGGGTACCGCCTTACCGCCCTACCGCCTTACCGCCTACCGCCCGACTTCATACCTCGATCGGCAGCCGCCGCACCCGCTTCCCGGTCAGCCGCGCCACCGCGTTCGCCACGGCGGGCGCGATCGGCGGCAATCCCGGCTCGCCCACCCCCTTCGGCGCCTCGGCGCTGGGCACGATGTGCACCTCCACCACGGGGGCCTCGGGCATCCGCACCACGGGGTAGTCGTGGAAGTTGCTCTGGGTCACCCGACCCTTGTCCACGGTGATGGCGCCATACAGCGCGGCGCTCAGGCCGTAGATCACCGCGCCCTCCACCTGGTAGCGGACGTTGGCGGGATTCACCGCCAGCCCGCAATCAATGGCGCAGGTGACCTTGTGCACCCGCACCTTTCCGCCCTCGATGGACACCTCCGCCACCTCGGCGACGATCGCGTCGCTGAAGAAGTGGTGGATCGCGATGCCCTGCGCCCGCCCGGCGGGGACGGTGCCCCAGCCGGCCTTCGCGGCGGCGAGGTCGAGCACCGCGCGGTGCCGCGGGGAGTGGGCCAGCAGCTCCTGCCGCACCGCCAGCGGGTCGCGCCCCGCGGCGGCGGCGAGCTCGTCGAGGAAGCACTCGTTGGCGAAGCAGGTCTGCGAGGCGTACACCGAGCGCCACCACCCGATCGGCACCGGGTTGGTGATCATGCCGTACTCCACCCGCAGGTTGGGGATGGCGTAGCGCAGGTCCACCGCGCCGTCCACCGCGTCGGGGTCGTAGCCGTTCTTCACCGAGCCGGGCCACAGCTGGTTGCCGATGGACGGCACCACCACCCGGTGCAGCCAGCCGGTGACCGCGCCCTGGCGGTCCACCCCGCCGGCCATGCGGTGCACGCTCATGGGCCGGTACCAGTCGCGCTGCATGTCGTCCTCGCGGGTGAAGACCAGCTTCACCGGCATCCCCGCCGCACGGGAGACCTGCGCCGCCTCCACCAGCTCGGCGTACTGGAACCGGCGGCCGAAGCCGCCCCCGAGCAGCGTGGTGTGGACGGTGACCTGCTCCGGGCTGAAGCCCAGCGCGGTGGCGACCTCGTTGCGGGCCCAGTCGGGCGCCTGGGTCGGGGCCCAGAGCTCGCACCGGTCGGCCCGGACATCGGCGACGCAGTTCATCGGCTCCATGGTGGCGTGGGCCAGGAGCGGGGCCTCGTAGGTGGCCTCCAGCGCCTGCGCCGCCCCGGCGATCGCATCGGCGGCATCGCCGTCGTTGCGGGCGAGGGCGCCGCCGAGGGCGGCGCGGTCGTGCAGCTGGCGGGAGAGGGTCGCGGAGTCGAGCCCGGCGGCTGGTCCCTCGTCCCAGCGGCACTCCAGCGCCTTGCGGCCCTGCATCGCGGCCCAGGTGCCGCTGGCGATCACCGCGGCGCCGCTCGGCACCTCCAGCACCTGGAGCACGCCGGGCACCGCGAGGGCGCGGGCCGGGTCGTGCCCGCGCATGGTGCCGCCGAAGACCGGGCAGCGCGCGATCACCGCGTAGCGCATGGCCGGCACCACCACGTCCAGCCCGTACTGCGCCCGTCCGGTGACCTTGTCCCGGGTGTCGAGGCCCGGCACGTCGGTGCCGATGAGGCGGAACGCGGAGGGGTCCTTGAGCGGTGGGTCGGCGGGGACCTCGAGCATCGCGGCGCGCTGCACCAGGTCGCCGAAGCCGAAGCGCCGGCCGCTCGCGGGGTGCTCCACCGCGCCCTCGCGCGCACGGCACTCGGCGGCGGGGACACCCCAGCGGGCCGCGCCGGCGGCGATGAGCATCTCGCGAGCCTGGGCGCCCGCGGTGCGGAGCGGCCCCCACAGCGACGACACGCTGCTGGAGCCGCCGGTGCCCATGTCGCCGTAGCGGGGATGGGCATCGGCCTGGACGATGCGGATGCGGCTCCAGTCGGCCTCCAGCTCTTCGGCCAGGATCTGGGGCAGCGCGGTGCGCACCCCCTGCCCCATGTCCGACTTGGAGACCCAGACGGTGACGATCCCGTCCGGGGTGATCTCGAGGAACGCGCTCGGCGCGAGCGCGCGGGTCGCGGCCGGCGCGGGCATGCCGGCCAGCCGGCGCCCGGGCAGCGCGGTGACCGCGAGCGCCAGCCCGCTGGTGCCGAGGAACTCGCGCCGGGAGACGGGAGTGGCCATGGCTCACCCCTCCCCGGCGGCGCGGTGGATCGCGGCGCGGATCCGCTGGTAGGTGCCGCAGCGGCAGATGTTGCCCGCCATGGCGCCTTCGATCTCCGCGTCGCTCGGCTTCGGGGTGGTGCGCAGCAGCGCCGCCGCCTGCATGATCTGCCCCGACTGGCAGTAGCCGCACTGCGGC
>CAZYIV010000073.1:0-1691 GCA_964647615.1 uncultured Gemmatimonadaceae bacterium
GGCGGCACCCAGGAAGTCATGATCGGCTACTCGGACAGCAACAAGGACGGCGGGTACCTGTCCTCCAACTGGGAGCTGGTCAAGGCGCAGGCCCGGCTGACCCGGGTGGGCGAGGAGCTGGGGGTGCCGATCAGCTTCTTCCACGGCCGGGGGGGCAGCGTGAGCCGGGGCGGGGCGCCGCTGGGCCGCGCGATCGCGGCGCAGCCCGCCGGCTCCATCCGGGGCCGGATGCGGCTCACCGAGCAGGGCGAGGTGGTCTCGCTCAAGTACGCCAACCGGGGCACGGCGCAGTACCAGGTGGAGCTGCTGGCCGCCAGCGTGATCGAGCACTCGCTGCGCTCCGAGCATGAGGCGGCGCTCCGGCCCACCTCCGAGTACGACGAGGCCCTGGAGGCGCTCTCCGGCGCGGCCCAGGCGGCGTACCGCCGCTTCGTGGAACAGCCCGACCTGCTGGGCTACTTCACCGCCGCGAGCCCGCTGGAGGAACTCACCCGGCTCAACATCGGCTCGCGACCCGCGCGGCGCACCGGCGTGCGCACGCTTGGCGACCTGCGCGCGATTCCCTGGGTGTTCGCCTGGTCCCAGAACCGCCACTTCATCACCGGGTGGTACGGGCTCGGGAGCGGCCTCGAGACCTTCACGCAGATCCGGGGCGATCGCGGCCGCCAGCTGCTGGGGCGGATGTACGCCGACTCGCGCATCTTCCGCCTGGTGCTGGATGAGGTCGAGAAGACCCTGAGCTACGTGGACCTGGATCTGGCCCGGCGATACGCCGACCTGGTGCCGGACGCCGGCCTGCGGGCGCGGGTCTTCGGCCTGGTGGAGGAGGAGTACCATCGCACGGTCCGCGCGGTGCTCGAGGTGACCGGCGCGACGACACTGGCGGAGCGGTTCCCCCGGTTCCGGCGCCGCCTGGTGCGGCGGCTGCCCACGATCAACCAGGCCAGCCGGCAGCAGGTGGACCTGCTGCGGCGGTATCGCGCGGCAGGGGAAGGCGCGCGCGAGGAGTACCTCCCGGCGCTGCTGCTTTCCATCAACTGCATTTCCAGCGGGTTCGGCGCGACCGGCTGAGGCCGTTCCTGTCGCGCCTGTCCCACAGGGCCACCGCCACAGGTGGCATCCGTCCATCGCCCGCCGTCCGGACTTCATGATTGCAACCGCCTGCCCGGCGGGAACTTGCTGTCCTTGGTACCGGCGACGTAACATGGCCCGATTCCTGAAGGGCCCGTGAACTTTGCGTGGGGACCCCGTCCCCATCGTTATCCCAGAGACAAGTGAGTGAGGTCATGCGAGCACTGAGTGCCTTCATTGCCGCTTCCGCCCTGCTCGCCGGTGCGACGACACCCGCGGCCGCCTCGATGCGTCCCGGCCCCGGCTGCGGCGCGGCCTTCGCGACGTGTGCCTCCGCCGGAGTGCACCTGACGGGCTCGGAGGTGGTGGTCGCCGGCCCGCTGCGGACGTCGGCCCTCAGTTTCGCCGCCGCCCGGCCCGTCGGGGTCCCGCTGGCGTCGAGCATCGGCCCGGTGGTCACGCCGCCGCCCACGACCACTCCCGAGCCGGTCTCGATGACGCTGCTCGCGACCGGGCTGGTGGGGGTGGGACTCGTGGGGCGCCGGCGCCGGCAGCAGGCCCCGCCGCCGAGCGACTGACCGGCGGCTCCGACGGCCCCGGCGCCCCGCGCCGGGGCCGTC
>CAZYIV010000073.1:1791-19713 GCA_964647615.1 uncultured Gemmatimonadaceae bacterium
GAGCACCTCGGCGAGCGGATACTTCTTCTGGATGGGCATGAGGGGGAGCCGCCGGGCGGGATCGGCGGCGTGGAGCGAGATCGCGAGGCGGAACTGCTCCGGGCGTCCGGCCAGCGCGGCCATGCCGGGCAGGATGCCGACGGTGGACACGGTGATGTGCCGGGCGCCGATCCCGCAGCCGTCGGGGTCGTTCAGGATCGTCAGCGCGCGGTCCACTGCCTCCCAGTTGAGCAGCGGCTCGCCCATGCCCATGAAGACGATGTTGGTGGGGCGCTGGTCCGGGTGCCGCAGCACGATCTCGCGCACCTGCCCCGCGATCTCGAAGGGCGAGAGGTTGCGGCGGAAGCCCATGCGGCCGGTCGCGCAGAAGGTGCAGCCGAGGGCGCAGCCGGCCTGGGAGGACACGCACAGGGTGCGGCGGGCTCCCGAGGGGATCAGCACCGACTCGATCGCCTCGCCGTCCGGGAGGCGCCAGAGGAACTTGCGGGTGCCGTCGGTGGAGAGTTGCTCGACGTCGAGCGCCAG
This sequence comes from uncultured Gemmatimonadaceae bacterium, assembly GCA_964647615.1. GTDB lineage: Bacteria > Gemmatimonadota > Gemmatimonadetes > Gemmatimonadales > GWC2-71-9 > JADJOM01. The sequence goes on from CAZYIV010000073.1 coordinate 2,317, forward strand.
GCGGGGCAGGGGCCAGTCGCGGTCGAGTTCCCCGCGGAGGGCTGCGGGGAGGTCGGTCGCCTCGGCCCAGGCGGCGATCGGCCGCTGCCAGAGGTAGGGCAGGAGCTGGCGCGCACGATACCCGGGCAGGCCCCGCGCCTCGGCCCAGTCGGCGAGGGCCTGGCGGGCCTCGGCCGGCACCCGATCGAGAATACTGTCGGCGTTCGTGCGTCTCTGGGACATTCGCGGAAGATAACGAAGGCCGTAGGGCCCGTGCCGCGTGGCGTGGCAGGGCGGCGACAGGGGTGTGGTGCGCCTGACCCGTTGACCCGCGGGGAGGCCCTGCCCATTTTGCGGCTCCACTCCCCGAGGCGGCACCTCCCGCCTCCAAGCCAAGCCAGTCTGTCGCAGGTCCGCACCGCCGGGCGCCCACTCCTCAGGGTCTCGCGCGGGGGCTGTTTCCAACATCCCCACGGAGGGTTCATGCAGAAGAAGTTGCTCGCACTGGCGTGCACGGCGCTGGCAGTTGCCGCATGCTCCGAAGGTCCGACCGGGACCGTCCAGGAGCCGCTGCTCAGCGTCTACCGGAACCCCACCGCGCAAGCGGTGCCGGGCCGGTACATCGTCCTCTTCAAGCCGGGAAAGTTCCCGGATGTCGGGGCCGAAGCGCGGCGCATCGTCTCGAGCGAGCAGGGTCGGATGATGTTCGTCTACGACAAGGCCGCCCCCGGCTTTGCCGCGGACCTGTCCGACGCCGCCGTCGAGCGGCTGCGGCGCAACCCGAGCATCCAGCTCATCGAGCAGGATGCGATGGTGCACCTTGACGCCACGCAGTCGCCGACCCCCTCCTGGGGCCTGGACCGCATTGACCAGGTGAACCGCCCGCTGGACAACAGCTACACCTATCCCAACACCGGCGCCGGGGTCCACTTCTACGGGATCGACACCGGCATCCTCGGCGGCATCAACGGCACGGCGACCACGCCGCACGTGGATATCGCCGGCCGCCTGAGCACCGGCTTCGACGCCATCACGACCGGCGGCAACGCCAACGACTGCAACGGGCACGGGACCCACACTGCGACCACCGCGGCGGGCACCACCTACGGCGTCGCCAAGGGCGCGACCCTGCACCCGGTGCGGGTGCTCAACTGCTCCGGGTCGGGCTCCTTCGCCCAGGTCGTGGCCGGCATCAACTGGGTGACCGGGGATCACCAGGCCCATCCCGGCCAGAACTCAGTGGCCAACATGAGCCTCGGCGGCGGCGCGGACCCCGCAACCGACGCGGCGGTGAACGCCTCGATCACCGCGGGCGTGGTCTACACCCTGTCGGCCGGCAACAGCTTCGGCGCCGATGCCTGCACCCAGTCGCCCGCGCGGGTCACCGCCGGTCTGACAGTGATGGCGTTCGACATCAGCGACCGCCTGGCCAATTTCTCCAACATCGGCACCTGCACCGACCTGGGCGCCCCGGGCGTCAACATCACCGCCGGCTGGATCGGCAGCCCGAATGCGACCAACACCATCAGCGGCACCTCGATGTCGGCGCCGCACGTGGCAGGCGTGGCGATGCTGTACCTCGCCGCCAACCCCGGCAGCAGCGTGGCCGCGGTGAACGCCGCGCTCATCAACAATGCCACCAACGGCATCATTTCCGGCGTCGGTGGCGGCGCCTTCCCCTCGAACTCGCCCAACAAGAACCTGTACATGGGGTTCATCGGGGGCGGCGGGCCGAGCAACCAGCCGCCGGTGGCGAGCTTCACCTACAACTGCACCAACCTGAACTGCGCCTTCGACGGCAGCGGCTCCTCGGATCCGGACGGCAGCATCGCGTCCTACTCCTGGACCATCGCGAGCGGTGCGGTGGTGAATACCAGCGCCAGCTTCTCGCGCTCGTTCCCGTCCCCGCGGACGTTCACCCTGACCCTCACGGTGACCGACAACAACGGGGCCACTAACAGCACCACCCAGACGATCAACGTGACGAGTGGCGGCGGGAACCAGCCGCCCGTGGCGGCCTTCACCTACAGCTGCAACGCCTCCCACGTGTGTTCCTTCGACGGCACCGGCTCCTCGGATCCGGACGGGACCATCACGTCCTACGCCTGGAAGCTGGCCAACGGCAACACGGTCTATACTTCGCCAAGCTTTACCCGGAGCTTCCCCTCCGCGCGCACCTTCGCCCTGACCCTCGAGGTCACGGACAACGGCGGCGCGACGGGCAGCATGACCCAGACGATCGTGGTGCCCTGATCGTCGGGCGGTCGTGATGCAGGACCACGCGCCCGGACCCTCGGGTCGGGGCGCGTGGGGCAGGGCCGGTAGCCCGGCGCCCCCCAGGCGGGCCGCGACCGGGGCAGGCACAAGCAGCCCACACGGGGCCACCCGGGGGAACCCCCAGGCTCCCCGGCGTGTCGGTGCCCGGCCCCCCGGCCGCCGGCGCCCCGCATGGGTCACCGGTGGTCTCCTCACCCCGGGTTGGAGGCTTCATGCGCAGCAAGCTGTTGCCGTTGTCCCTCCTCGCCGTCCTCGCCGTGGGCTGTTCCGACGGCATGGACTCGCCCACCCAGCCGGGCGCGACCGCCGCGCCCACCATGAGCTCCGCCCTGGGTCCCGCCCGCGGCCGGATCATGCGCCTGCGCGGTGCGCAGGCGGCGGGTGATGTGTCGACCCAGGCGACCGGGATCAACTACCACGGCGGGCCCATCATCCCGTCGACGAAGGTCGCCGCGATGTACTGGGGTTCCTCCACGATCTACGCCGGCGGCCCGGCTCCGGGCACCACCGGCACCGGGGCCCAGGATGGCTCGATCGTCGGCCATTTCCTGCGGAACCTGGGCGGTTCCCCGTATTTCAACATCAACACCACGTACTTCGACAACGTCGGCAGCGGCCACACCGTGGCCAACTCGGTGACCTACACCCAGTTCTGGGCCGACAACGTGAACGTGCCGCCCAGCACCGGCACCACGGTCTCCGACCCGACCATCCAGGCCGAGATCGTCCGCGGCTTCACCACCGGCGCGCTGACCTACGATCCCCAGACGATCTACCTTGTGTTCACTGCGGGGAAGACCAACCTGGGCGGCGGCTTCGGCAGCCAGTACTGCGCCTACCACGACTACTTCCTGTGGAACGGCAATGTGGTGATCTACGCGGCCCAGCCCGACAACTACGCCTTCCCGACCGGGTGTGCGGCGCTGAGCGGTTCGCCGAACAATGACTTCCACGCCGACGCCGAGGTGAACACCCTGGCGCACGAGATCGAGGAAGCCACGACTGACTACCACCTCGATGCGTGGTGGGACAACGTCGGGCAGGAGAACGCGGACAAGTGCGCCTGGACCTTCGGGACCACCTACACCACCGGCAACGGCGCCACCGCCAACATGAAACTGGGCGGCAAGGACTTCCTGATCCAGCAGAACTGGGTGAACTCCGGCAACGGCGGGTGCCTGCTGTCCTTCGGTGGCGGCGGTGGGAACCAGCCCCCCGTGGCCAGCTTCACCTACAACTGCGCCAACCTGGCCTGCACCTTCGACGGGACCGGCTCCAGCGATCCGGACGGCACCATCGCCTCCTACTCGTGGAGCATCTCGAGCGGACTGGTGGTCAGCACCGCGTCGAGCTTCAACAAGACCTTCCCGTCGGCGCGCACCTTCGCGCTGACCCTGACCGTCACGGACAATCAGGGGGCGACGGCGAGTACCACCCAGACCATTGTCGTGACCTCGGGTGGTGGCAACCAGCCCCCGGTGGCGCGGATGGTGGTCACCTGCAACGCGTCGCACACCTGCACCTTCGATGGCACCAGCTCGTCCGACCCGGATGGGACGATTGCCTCGTACGCCTGGAAGCTGGCCAGTGGCACCACCGTCAGCACCGCCGCCAGCTTCAGCCGGGGATTCCCCTCGGCGAAGACCTTCAGCCTGAGCCTGACCGTCACCGACAACGGTGGCGCCACCAACACCACGACCCAGACCGTCAACGTGCCCTGACGGGCGTTGATCGCAGCGGTCGCCGGGCTCCCCATCCGGGGGGCCCGGCGATCGTCGTTTTCCGGGCGGCAGCGCGGTAACTGCCCATCCCTGAACGGGTTGCCCAGCCCCGGGCGGCCCGTTAGGTTCCCCCGGACCTCCATCCCGAAGACCGGTTTGCTGCTCACCGAACTGCTGACGACCGACCGCATCAAGGTCCCGCTGGCCGCCACGGACAAGCCCGCCGTGCTGCGTGAACTCACCCAGCTCCTCGCCGACCGGGCGGGGGCACCGGTGGACCCGCTTCTCGCGGCCGTCCTGGAGCGGGAGCAGGTGCTCTCGACCGGCATCGGCCATGGCATCGCCATCCCCCACGCCAAGTCGCCCCTGGTCCAGGACCTGGTCCTGGTGGCCGGCAGCCATCCCGCCGGCGTGGCCTTCCATGCGCTCGACGGGGAGCCGGTGCGGCTCTTCTTCCTGCTGATCGGCCCCGACAGCGCGGCGGGGCAGCACGTGAAGGCGCTCTCCCGCATCGCGCGGCTGGTGCGGCGCGAGAGCGTGCGTGACGCGCTGCTCGCCGCCCCGGACGCGGCCGCCTTCAGCCAGGTCCTGGTGGACGCGGAGGAGCGATGAGTGCCGCGACCTCGCTCCGCACCCATCGCGCCGGGAGCCTCCGGCGCGACCACGTGGGGCAGGCGGTGCGGCTCGGCGGGTGGGTACACCGGGTGCGCGACCTCGGCGGCGTGGTCTTCATGGACCTGCGCGACCGCGACGGCCTGGTGCAGCTCTCCTTCGACCCCAAGTGGACAGCACCCGAGGTGCTGGCCCGGGCCGGGGCCGTCGGCACCGAGTCGGTGGTGCTGGTCGAGGGCACGGTCGAGCTCCGGCCGGAATCGGCCCGGGACGCCGCGATCGCCTCGCGCGAGGTCGAGGTCCGGGTGACCGGCTTCCAGGTGGTGGGCGTGGCGCAGGTGCCGGCGATCCCCGTCGCGCGCAAGGAAGGCGAGGAGCTGCCGGCGGAGGAGCTGCGGCTCAAGCACCGGATCCTCGACCTGCGCCGGCCCGAGTTGCAGCAGAGCCTGCAGCTGCGGCACCGGCTGGCCCAGCGCGCCCGCGCCACGCTGAGCGGGCTGGGCTTCCTCGAGGTCGAGACCCCGATCCTCACCAAGCCGACGCCGGAAGGGGCGCGCGACTACCTGGTGCCGAGCCGGGTGCACCCGGGCGAGTTCTACGCCCTGCCGCAGTCGCCCCAGATCTACAAGCAGCTGCTGATGATGGCCGGCTACGACCGGTACTTCCAGATCGCGCGCTGCTTCCGCGACGAGGACCTGCGCGCCGACCGCCAGCCGGAGTTCACCCAGATCGACCTCGAGGCCTCGTTCGTGGGCCAGGAGGACGTGATGGGCTACATCGAGGCGGTGCTGGTGGCGCTGTGGGACGAGGCGGGGCATGCCATCCCGCAGCCCTTCCGCCGCCTGGCGTACCGGGAGGCGATGGAACGCTGGGGCATCGACAAGCCCGACCTGCGCTACGGCTTCGAGCTGTCGGACCTGACGCCCCAGGTCGGCGCGGACGCGGCGGAGTTCGTCACGTCGGCGATCGCGGCCGGCGGGCGCCTGCGCGGGCTCCTCGTGCCCGGCGCGGGGCTCAGCCGGAAGGACCTGGACCTCCTGACCCAGGCGGCCAAGTCGGCGAAGGCCGGGGGCCTCATCTGGGCCCGGCGCACCGCCGCGGGCTGGGAGGGGCAGGGGGTCAAGGCGGCGGGCGCGGCGACGCTCGCCAACGTGGGCGGCGCCGAGGGCGACCTGCTGCTCGCCGTGGTGGGGCCGGAGGCCGTCACCAGCCCGGCGCTGCATGCGGTCCGTACCGAGCTGATCCGGAGGCTCGCCCCGAAGCCGCTCATGCCCCACGCCTTCTGCTGGGTGGTGGACTTCCCCCTGTTCGAGCGGGACGAGGCCAGCGGCGAGTGGATCTTCACCCACCACCCGTTCACCTCGGTCCACCCCGAGGACGCGGCCTTCTTCGACGCCGATCCCGGCCGCTGCCGCGCACTCCATTATGATGCGGTGTACAACGGGAACGAGCTCGGGTCGGGGTCCATCCGGATCACCGATCCCGCCATGCAGGCCGCGGTGTTCCGGAAGCTCGGCATCGCCGCGGAGGACCAGCGGCGCCGGTTCGGGTTCCTGCTCGACGCGCTGGCCACCGGGGCGCCGCCCCACGGCGGCTTCGCGATCGGGTTCGACCGGGTGGCGATGCTGTTGAGCGGGGCGGCCAGCCTCCGGGATGTCATCGCCTTCCCCAAGACCACCGCAGCCCGGGCCCTGTTCGAGGGGGCGCCGGTGCCGATGACGGACGCCGACCTGCGCGCGCTGCACATCCGGGTCGAGGAGTAGCCGCACCTCAACGCGAGGAGACCAGCTTGGCCGACGAGATCCAGCACCGCCTCTCCACCGAAGGCGCCGACCCCCTGCTGCTTGCGGGGGTGAACGAGGCGAACCTGCTCGAGCTGGCGCGCGCCACCGGGGTGCGCGCCACCCTCCGTGGCGACACGCTCACGCTGGGCGGCTCGCTGGAGCAGGTGGAACGCGCCACGCCGGTGGTGCAGGGGATGCTGGACCTCGCCCGCATGGGCGAGACGGTCACGCCGGAGGACGTGGCCCGGCTGGTCGCGGCCGGCCCGCTCGGCGATGGGGTCGGCGGGACCCAGGATCACCAGAAGATCATCCTCCCCGGTCTGCGGCGGGTGATCGCGGCCAAGACCCCGGGCCAGCGGGAGTACCTGCAGGCCATCGCCACCCACGACATCGTGGTCGGCATCGGGCCTGCGGGCACCGGCAAGACCTACCTCGCCGTAGCCAAGGCGGTGGAGGCGCTGGCGCGGAAGCGGGTGCGGCGGATCATCCTGGCCCGGCCCGCGGTGGAGGCGGGCGAGTCGCTCGGGTTCCTCCCCGGCGACCTGCAGGCCAAGGTGGATCCCTACCTGCGGCCGCTGTACGACGCGCTCGAGGACATGATGCCCCACGACCGGGTGCAGAAGGCCCTGGAGCAGCGGGTCATCGAGATCGCGCCGCTGGCCTACATGCGCGGCCGCACGCTGGGGGATGCGTTCATCATCCTCGACGAGGCCCAGAACGCCACCGGCGCGCAGATGAAGATGTTCCTCACCCGGCTGGGCGTGAACAGCAAGGTGGTGGTGACCGGCGACAAGACCCAGATCGACCTGCCGCGGCGCGAGGAGTCCGGCCTGGTGCAGATCGAGCGGATCCTGCCGGGTGTGGATGGCGTGTCCTTCCGCTACCTCGACGACACCGACGTGGTGCGCCACCGCCTGGTGCGGGAGATCATCCGCGCCTACGCGGAGGACCAGCACGGTTGAGTACCGGCCGCCGGGTTGCCGGGGTGGCCGGACGCTGGGCCCTGCTGCTTCCGCCCGCGCTGGCCGCCGGGCTGCCGCTGTTCCGTCCCGCGACCCTGCTGCTGCACCTGCTGTTCCTGTCCTTCTTCTGGCTGCTCCTCGCCTTCTACCGCCGCGAGACCTTCCGCTCCACCCGTGAGCTGGCGTTCTTCGCCGGCCTGTTCACCCTGGTGCTCGGCATCGGCGCGACCCTGCAGCGGCTGGACCAGGTCCAGCCGGCGGCCCTCCCGGTGCCGCTCGCGGCGCTGCTCATCAGCCTGCTCTACAACGGCCGCCTGGCGATGACCGCCGCCGCGACCCTCTCGCTGGTGCTTGCCACGATGGACGGCGGCATCGAGCGGGCCCCGCTGGTGTACGGCCTGGCCGGTGGCGTGGCCGCGGCGCTGGTGCTCCGGCGGGTGCGCCGGCGGCGGGAGCTCTACACCGCCGCGCTCGCGATCGCCGCGGCGCTGGCGGGCGCGGCCCTGGTCGAGGGCCTGCAGGCGAGCGCGCCGGCCGGGAGCTGGGCCCCGCAGGCCGGGCTGGCCGCGGGGCTCGGCCTGGTGCAGGTGGCGCTGGCGATGCTCCTTCTCCCGCTGGCCGAGGGGGCCGCCACCCGGACCACCGACTTCACCCTGCTGGAGCTGGCCGATCCCACCCAGCCGCTGCTCGCGCGGCTGGCACGGGAGGCGCCGGGCACCTGGACCCACAGCCTGAGCGTCGCCACCCTGTCGGAGGCGGCCGCGAACGCCATCGGGGCCAACGGCCTGCTCGCCCGGGTGGGCGCCTACTACCACGATGTGGGCAAGCTCTCCGCCCCGGAGCTGTTCATCGAGAACCAGGGACCGGGGGCCTCGCCGCACGCGGGGTTCACCCCGCGGGAATCCGCCCGCCGGGTTCGCGAGCACGTCCCCGTCGGCCTCACGCTCGCGGCGGAGGCCCGCCTCCCGCCCGAGGTGCGGCGCTTCATCCCGGAGCATCACGGGACCGGCCTCCTCGACTACTTCATCGGGCAGCTGCCCCAGGCGGAGCGGCCGCGGGCCCAGGAGGATCCGGACTTCCGCTACCCCGGGCCGCGGCCGGCCAGCCGGGAGACGGCAATCCTCATGCTCGCCGATGCCGTCGAGGCGGCGGTGCGGGTGCTGGACGAGCGCAGCCCCGAGCGGGTCCGCGCGACAATCGCCCGCCTGATCAACCTGCGCCTCGAACGGGGACAGCTGGCCGAGGCGCCGCTCACCACCCAGGACCTAGCCCGGATCACCGAGGCCTTCGTTCCCCTCCTCGCCGGGATGCATCATGGCCGTCTCGATTACCCCGAGGCGACCGGTGGCATCACCCATGGCTTCGGCCGCCGTCCGGCGTAGCGGTCCCGTCCCCGTGAGCGTGGGTGGCCGGGCGGCCCTGCCGCCCGCCCGCGTGGGGCGCGTCGTGCGCGCGGTGCTCGGGGCCGAGCGGCGCGGCGGGCGGGTCGGCTCGATGCAGGTCACCTTCGTGACTCGGCCGGCGATGGCGCGGCTGCATCAGGAGTGGAAGGGGAAGTCGGGGCCGACGGACGTGCTGTCCTTCGCGCTCCCGGCCCCGGACGGCACGATCGCGGGGGACGTGTACATTTGTCCCGCGGTGGCCCGGGCCCAGGCGCGGGAGTTCGGGGTGCCGGCCGCCGAGGAACTGCTCCGCCTGGTGATCCACGGGACGCTCCATGTGCTCGGGTACGACCATCCCGAGGGCCCGGGGCGTACCCGGTCCGCCATGTGGCGCCGCCAGGAAGGCCACCTGACCCGCTTCGGATGATCGATACCCTGCGCCACCTCCTGATGCCGTTTGCGACCCTGTGCCTCGCGCTCTGGGCCGCCTGGCTGTCGTTCGCCGCGGAGGTGGACGCGGAGGTGCCGCGCATCCTGGCCGACCAGGAGCCGGGCGAGGCCGGTCGGCTGCCGGACGCTCGCGCCCTCTACGCCGGCCACCTCTTCCTGCTGGTCCTGGCGGGTGCCGCGGCCAGCGCGGCGGAGGCGTGGTGGACCTGGGCTCCGGTGGCCGGCGTGGTGCGGCTCTTCCTGGGCGTCACCCTGGTGTGGGTGGTCGCGGGCCTGCTGCCGCGGCTGCTGGCCTCGCTCGCCCCCGAGCTGCCGCCGCTGGTGCGGCCGGGGGCGCTGCGGAGCCTGCGGATCTTCGCGCCGCTGCTGGCCCTGGTGGCCCGGGCCGACAACCGCATCCGGCCCGCGAGCCCCGCCGTGAGCCGGGAGAGCGGGCCGGTGCGGCGGGACATGCTGCTCGGGCTCTTCTCCCTTGCCGACATGACCGTGGCGGAGGTGATGACGCCGCGGATCGATATCGTGGCGGTGGACACCGGCAGCTCGCGGGACGAGGTCGCCGGCACGCTGCAGCGCTCCGAGCATGCCCGGATCCTGGTGTTCGACGGCCACCCTGACGCGGTGGTCGGGGTCCTGTATGCCAAGGACATGCTCACCCACCACGGCGAGGCGCCCGAGCCGGGCGACTGGCACGCGGTCATCCGGCCGGCGGCATTCGTGCCCGAGGGAAAGACCCTCGACCGCCAGCTGCGCGACTTCCAGCGCGGCCCGAGCCACCTGGCGGTGGTGGTCGACGAATTCGGCGGCACCGCCGGGCTGGTGACCCTCGAGGACATCCTCGAGGAGGTCGTTGGCGAGATCCAGGACGAGCACGACATCGATGAGGCGCCCCCCATCGTCACCGACAGCGAGGGCCGGCTGGTGGTGCAGGGCGGGGTGCCGCTGGCCGAGCTGGAGGCCCACCTCCACCACAGCTTCCAGCGGGAGGATGTCTCCACCGTGGGCGGCCTGGTGCTCGACCTCTTCGGCCGGGTGCCGCGGAACGGCGAGGGCACGGAGGCGGACGGCTACACGCTGGTGGCGGAACAGGTGGCGCGCCGGCGGGTGCGGCGGGTGCTGATCACGCCGCCGGTGCGGGAGCAGGAGGACGGCGAGGACACCTGGCCCGAGGGGGAGACGTGACCTGGGCCCTGCTGATCATCGGCCTCGGGCTCGCCGTGTTCGGTGCGGTGGCGGGCACCGCGCTGGTGTCGCTCAGCCGGCTGGAGCTGACCCGCGCGGTCGCGGGGCAGCTCCGCGGCACGCCCGGCTCGCTCGAGTGGGTGGCCCAGATGGAGGACTATCTCGGCGCCACCGGGGTCCTGACCGCGCTCGGCATGATCCTCGTCGGTGCGTCGCTGCCCGCATTCTTCACCGGGTTCACCCTCTCCGCGCTCGCGCTGCTCCTGGTGCTGGTGGTCGTGCCGGGCGTGCTGCTCGCGGGCTACTTCATCCCCCGCTGGCTGGTGCGGCCGCGCGCCGAGCAACTGCGCAACCTGGTGGTGCCGATCCTCCGCCCACTTGCCCGGGTCACGCGACTGCTGCTGCCGGCGCGGAGCCTGCCCGGGGCCGGGGAACTGCACGCCATCTGGCGCGAGGGCGCGGCGGCCGGGCTGGCGCACGACGACGAGCTGCTGATGGTCGGCGGGGTGATGACCTTCACCGAGCGCCCGGTGCGCGAGGTCATGACCCCGCGTACCGAGATCGTCGCGGTGGCGGAGACCGACACGCTGGAGGACATCACCGAGGTCTTCGCCCACAGCGGCTACAGCCGGCTGCCGGTGTACCGGGGCACGCTGGACGAGATCGTCGGCATGCTCCACGCCTTCGACCTGTTCCGGCTGAAGCCGGGCGACCAGCTCCCCATCCGCCCGGTGGCCGTCGCCCCCGCCAGCCGCACCTGCGGCGACCTGCTGCTCGACATGCAGCGGGAACGGCGGCACCTCGCCGTGGTGCTCGACGAGTTCGGCGGCACGCAGGGGATCGTGACCCTGGAGGACCTGCTGGAGGAGCTGGTGGGCGAGATCTTCGACGAGCACGACCCGGCGCCGGAGGAGGCGCACGCCGGGCCCGCGCTATTCGAGGCCGACGCCTCGGCGCCGGTCTCCGCCATCGAGGAGCACTTCGGCGTGCGGCTGCCGGAGACCCGCGTGAGCACCGCCAGCGGGCTCCTGACCGAGCTGGCCGGGCGGATCCCGCAGGCGGGGGAGCGCTATCTGGTCGGCGGGCTCGAGTTCGAGATCCTCGCCGCCACCCCGACCCGGGTGGAGCGGGTGCTCATCCGCCGCGGCGCCACCACGCCGATCCTGCTTGCCCCGCCGGTGGCCGGAGGGCCCCGCTCATGAGCCGTCCCGCCTCGATCGTCCGCTCCATGCTCGACCTGATCCGCCGGGGCAACCTCCGCGCCTTCCTGGCGCTGGCGGAGAAGGCGGAGCCCGCCGACCTCGGCGACGTGCTCTCCTCGCTGGATGGCGAAGAGCGGATCGAGGTGGTGAAGGCGATGCCGGCGAAGCTCTCCGGCGCCGCCCTGGTGGAGATGTCCGACGAGGCGCAGGCCGAGGCGACGATGGAGCACCTCGCCGAGGCGGCGCCGGCCACGGTGCGCGACATCGTAGAAGAGCTGCCCGATGACCAGGCCGCCGACCTGGTCGGCACCCTGGACCCGGAGGACCAGGAGCGGATCCTGGCCCAGGTCGAGGACCGTGAGGACATCGACCAGCTGCTCCGATACGACCCGGAGACGGCCGGCGGCCTGATGACCGCCCACGTGGCGATGGTCCGGGACAGCGCCACCGCCGCCGAGGCCATCGAGTCGCTGCGGCGGCAGGCGGAAGAGCTGGAGGACTTTTCGCTGGTCTACGTGGTGGACCGGGACGAGCACCTGCTCGGGGTGCTGCCCATCAAGGGGCTGGTGACCAGTCCGGTGACCCGTCCGGTGCGGGACATCATGGAGGACACCGAGATCCGGGTGGCGCCGGAGGTGGACCAGGAGGAGGTCGCCCGGCTGATGAGCCGCTACAACGTGCCCGCCGTCCCGGTGGTGGACGGCGGCGGGCGGCTGCTCGGCCAGGTGACCTTCGACGACGTCATCGACGTGGTCGAGGCCGAGCAGACCGAGGACCTGCTCCGCTTCGGCGGCGTCTCGGCGGAGGAAGAACTGGGGGCGGGGTGGACCGAGGCGGTGCGGCTCCGGCTGCCGTGGCTGCTGGTCAACCTGCTCACCGCGTTCGTGGCCGGGGGCGTGGTCTACGCCTTCCAGGGCGAACTGGCCAAGGTCATCACCCTCACCATCTGGATGCCGATCATCGCCGGCATGGGCGGTAACGGCGGCACCCAGGCGCTGGCGGTCACGGTGCGCCGCGTGGCCCTGGGCCACATCGCGCCGGGGCGCGCCGTCTCGGTGGTGGGGAAGGAGGTCCTCACCGGCCTCTCCAACGGGATGGTCGTCGGCTGCATCGCGAGCCTCGTGGCGCTGGCCATGGGCCACGGTGCCCGGCTCGGGCTGGTGGTGTTCCTGGCCATGACCGGCAACCTCTTCGTGGCCGGCTTCGCCGGCGCATTCATCCCGCTGCTCCTCTCCCGCCTCGGCGTGGACCCCGCCGTCGCCTCCAGCATCTTCGTGACCACCTTCACCGACGTCTGCGGCTTCCTGCTGCTCTTTGGCCTGACCTCCCTCCTCCTCGGCGTCTGACGCGACACGGCCGCCCCCGGCGGTGCCGGGAGCGGCCGCGTGCGGTGGCCTGTGCGCCTACCAGCCCAGCTGCACCTCCGCGCGACTGTACAGGAAGCGGCCGTTGTAACCGAAGGGGCTCGCGGCCGCCCAGGGGAAGGTGCCGAAGTTGTTGTTGTAGTCCTTTGACCGGTCGCCGGTGCTGCTGTCCACGATCCGGTTGGAGCTGGGCTGGTCGGGGTAGACGTTGAACAGGTTGCGCGCCCCCACCGCCAGCTTCACCTGGTTGAAGTCGTAGCTCACCTCCGCGTCAATCAGGGTCTTGGCGCCGTAGCGCTCGCGGCAGCCGTCACAGAAGCCGGGCTGGGCAGAGGAGAACTTGCCGTAGTAGGAGGCCCGGGCCAGGGTGTGGAACCGACCCCGGTCGTAGACGCTGGTCAGGGTCCCCCGCCAGTCGGGACGTTCCTCGGTGATCGCGATGTAGGTCACCGTGTCGATCAGCCCCGGCTCGGTGGAATTGGCCAGGACGGCCGGCAGCGGGTCGATGTGGGTGATGACGTTCTTGGTATAGTTCACCGCGGCGTTGAAGCGGAGGGTCGCGCTCGCGCCGGCCGGGACCCGCAGGTCCGCCGCCAGGTCGATGCCCCGGGTGCGGGTATCGAGGCCGTTGGTGAAGTACTGCACCCCGCCGACGCCGGTGTATCCATTGCGGGCCAGGATGGCCAGCGTGGTGTCGTCATCGAAGGTGGCGCCCAGCAGCACCCGGTCGTTGATCTTGATCTGGTACACGTCGAGGGTGAACGTCAGGTTGTCCCGCGGCGTTACCGCGAGCCCGGCGCTCAGGTTCACCGAGGTCTCCTCCTTGAGCGGCTTGGCGCCGAGCAGGCGGGAGACCGGGTTGTCGGTGGGGTAGTTGCCCACCTCCACCAGCTGGCCGGCGATGTAGCTCGTCGTCAGGTGGCTGAAGAAGTTCTGGCTGAGGCCCGGCGCCCGGAAGCCGGTGCTCGCCGCGCCGCGGAACACCACCCGCTGGCTGGGCTGGAACCGGAGCGCCAGCTTGCCGGAGAGGTTGGAGCCGAAGTCGGAATAGTTCTCGAACCGGCTGGCCACGTTGGCCAGCAGCTTCGGGGTGAGGTTGGTCTCCAGGTCCACGTAGGCGCCGGCGTTGGTGCGCGAGTGGTCGCTGGCGTCCTGCGGCGAGAAGCCGCCGAACACCGAGGAACCGCCCGGCGCCGGGCCGGAAGAATCCTGCGCCAGGTGGTTGCCGTTGATCCACGAGGCCCGCTCCCCGGCCTCGATCTTGTACTGCTCCCGCCGGACCGCGCCGCCCACCGCGATGTTCAGCGGCGCCGGCAGCCCCACCGCCACCGCCTTGTTGAAGTTGATCGCCCCGATCGCCTCCCGCCGGAGCAGCCGCCCCGCGAAGAACGATGTCTGGTTCGGGATCCCCGGGTCATCGGCAGTGCCGAGCAGGCTGTCGGCGCCCGGCGCGCAGGCCACCACCAGGCAGGGGCCGAGCGAGGCGTTGAGGGTGTGGCGCAGGTTGTAGTCGAAGCGGTTGACGCCGTAGCTCCCGCCGAAGTCGATCGCCCAGCCGGCGGCGGTGGTGCGCATCCCGGCCGCCGCGGAGAAGTCCTCGACGGTGGGATGGAACTCCGGCAGGAAGCCCTGCGGGTAGATCTCCTGCCAGTTGCGGTTGCCGTCGAAGTAGCGCCAGTAGCCGTTGCCGGTGCCCTGGCGGTAGCTGTACCCGCCGAAGGCGTACACCTCGCTGGCGCCCGAGGCGCCGACCGGCATGCGGAAGTTGGCGAAGGTCATGGCGTCCTTCTCGAGCCCGTCGCCCCAGTGCAGGTTCGGCTGGGGAAGGCTGTTCCGCTTGACGATCACCTCGCCGTTCTTCGGGTTGATGGAGTCGGCGTTGCCCGCCGCGTCCACCAGGTAGGGATCGGCCCAGGCCCGGTTGGTCGGGTCGCGATGCTGGTACTCGCCGAAGAGGGCCAGCGAGCCCCGGCCGAGCGCCAGGCCCAGCCCGCCGTTCATGTCCACCGTGGTGCCGTCGTTGGGATAGCCCTTGCCGGTCACGTACTGCCCGGCGTTGGCGGTCAGGAACGGCGCGAACTTCCCCTCCTTGAGCACCACGTTCACCACGCCGGCGATCGCGTCGGATCCGTACTGCGCCGCCGCGCCGTCGCGGAGCACCTCGATCCGCTCGATCGCCCCGCCCGGGATGGCGTTCATGTCCACGCCCGAGGAGCCGGCGCCCATGCCGTAGGCAAAGGTGTTCACCACCGCGGTCTGGTGCCGCCGCCAGCCGTTGACCAGGACCAGCGTCTGGTCGGGGGAGAGCCCGCGCAGCGTGAACGGCCGCTGGATGTCGTTGGCGTCGGTGACGCTCTGGCGGGGGAAGTTCACCGAGGGCGCCAGCGCCTGGAGGATCTGGCTGGTCTCGGTGGTGCCCTGCTGCTGGATCTCCTCCGCGGTGAAGACGTCCACCGGCACCGCGAGCTCCTCCGCGGCGGTGTGGCGGCCGCGGGAGCCGATCACCACGTCAATCGGCGCCAGTTCCACCGCCGCCCGGGCGAGGGTCACGTCCAGGGTGACCACGTCGCCCGCCACCAGCGTGACGTTGGTGTTGAGCGGGGTGTACCCGATCGCACGGACCCGGAGGACGCGGATCCCGGCGGGCACGCCCCGCAGGGTGTACCGGCCATCGGCCGTGGTGGTCGAGCGGAGGGTGGTACCGTCAATGAGCACCGCCGCGCCGGCGATGGCGCCGCCGGCGCTGTCGCTCACACGGCCCTGGACAGCGCCCGACTGCGCCGCGGCACGGCCCGGGAACAGGATGCACAACAGCAAGGCCCCGGCGACACGGCCGGGGAAGCGGACCAGATAACGAGGCACGAGGACCTCCAACTGCGGTGTTTGCGGTATCGCGGGGAAGGGACGCTGCTCGCGCGAGGTTACGGCCGAACGGTCAGGCCGTCAAGGCGGGGGGGGGGAGGAAAGGCCGCCTGCCGGGGGTACCGACAGGCGGCTGAACGCAGGGCGCTGGAGGGGTAAGGACTTGCCGTGTGGCCCTGCGGTGAGGTCGGGCGGGGTCAGCCGTTGTGGTGCGCGGTGACCTTGGTCCGGATCTGCTTGTAGGCGGTCTCGGGAATGATCTTCCGGCTGACCAGCTCGGAGCGGTTCTTGTATGGCCGGCCCTTGATGATCGCGTCGGCGTAGGCCTCGCCGACGCCGGGCAGCGCGATCAGCTGGTCGCGGGTGGCGCTGTTCAGGTCCAGCAGGGTGCTCTTGGTGGATGCCGCCTTCGTGGCCTTCGCGGCGGTGGTCGCCGTCTTGGCCTTCGTGGCGGGGGCCGGTGCCTGCGCGGTCTTGGCCGGCGTGTGCATCGCCGGTGCCGGGGCGGCCGCCTTGGCCGTGGCGTGGCTGTCGGGGGCGGCGGCCTGCGCGGTGAGACCGCCGGCCGCGGCAAGGAACAGCGAGGTCAGAACGAGCGTGCGGGTGCTGCGCATTGGGGATTCCTCCTGCGGGTCGCTGGCGTCGGCGAAAGGGCCTCGACGCGCTCGCGTGACAGGAGGGGCAATCGGTGTGCCGCGGCAACCATGCCTGTTGGCGGGGAAATCCGGCCCATGCGGTGCAACTTTCGGCCGCGGCGCGCGCGGCGCGGGACACTCTGGCGCGCGCCGGGCCAGAGTGTCCCGGCACGCTGTCCTAGCCCTCGTCCGGCCGCCACCCCCAGCGCTGGATCATGCGGGTGAGGGTCCGGCGGGAGATGCCGAGCCGGCGGGCCGTCTCCTCCCGGTTGCCCCCGGTCGCGCCGAGCATGCGCACCACATGGCGCCGCTCCAGCTCCTCCAGGGTGAGGTCCAGGTCGTGCGCGGGCGGGGTGGCCTCCTCGTCCACCGGAATGCCGGTGACGGCCGCCGCCGGGCTGGGCCGGAAGCTGGGGGGCAGGTGCTCGGTGCCGATCACGTCCCGGGGCGAGAGCACCACGGCGCGCTCCAGCACATTCTCCAGCTCGCGGATGTTGCCGGGCCAGTTCCACGCCAGCAGCTGTCGCTGGGCCTCGGGATCCAGCGCGATCGCCCCGCGGCCGTGGCGCGCCGCCAGGGAGCTGAGGAAGTGCTCGATCAGCACCGGGATGTCCTCCCGCCGCTCCCGCAGCGGCGGCAGCGCGATCGTCACCACATGCAGCCGATAGAACAGGTCTTCCCGGAACTTCCCCTCGCGGACCATCGCCGGGAGGTCCCGGTGGGTGGCCGCGATCACCCGGACATTCACCCGGACCGGGGCCTCGCTCCCCACCGGCACGATCTCCTGCTCCTGCAGCACCCGCAGCAGCCGCGCCTGCATGCCGGCGGAGATGTCGCCGATCTCGTCGAGGAAGATCGTTCCGCCGTCGGCCTCCCGGAACAGGCCCGGCCGGCTCGCCACGGCACCGGTGAACGCGCCCCGCACGTGGCCGAAGAGCTCGCTCTCCAGCAGGCCCTCCGCGAGCGCCGAACAATTGATGGCGACCAT
>CAZYIV010000074.1:0-1200 GCA_964647615.1 uncultured Gemmatimonadaceae bacterium
GCGCTCGACTACGCCCATCGCCAGGGCGTGATCCACCGCGACATCAAGCCCGAGAACATCCTGCTCTCCGAGGGGCACGCGCTGGTGGCGGACTTCGGCATCGCCAAGGCGGTGACCAGTGCCACCGCCGGCGGCCTCACCCGCACCGGCTTCCCCGTCGGCACCGTCGGCTACATGAGCCCGGAGCAGGCTGCCGGCCTCACCGACCTCGGCCCGCGGAGCGATGTCTACTCGCTGGCCGCGACGGCGTTCGAGCTGCTGGTGGGCGAGCTGCCGGGGATGTGGCCCGGCGACGACTCGGCGCGGCTGGGCCAGTTCGTGGACGCGGCCCCCGCCACCCGCGCCGCGCTCGACCGGCTGCCCGGCGCGGTGGAGGCGGCGCTGGTGCGCGGGCTGCTGCTCCGGGACCAGCAGCGCACCGCCTCGCCGGGGGAATTCGCCCGCGCGCTGAGCGACGCACTCGGGCCGTCTCCGCACTACACCAGCGGCGCCGCCGACCGGATCCTCGCCCGCGCGGCGGAGCTCGACGCCACCACCGCCACCAGCGACGCGGCGCTCTCCCTGGGCGGGCTGCAGCGCATCGCCGGCGAGGCCGGCATCCCGGCCGTGCACGTGGCCCGCGCCGCGCGCGAACTGGCGATCCGCCCCCAGGTGATGCCGGTCAACGCCTTTCTCGGCTCGCCCACGCGGTTGGTGGTGGAAGTGGAGGCGCGGCGGGAATTCACCGAGGCGGACGCCACCGACCTGGTGGACCTGATCCGGCGCACCGTGGGCGACGTGGGCGTGGTGAGCCGCCTCGGGCGGGAACTGACCTGGCAGGCCCAGCCGGTCGGCGGCGGTCAGAGCCGGAAACTGTACGTCACCTTCCGCGCCAGCGGCGGCAAGACCACGATCCGGCTCGAGGACCAGATGAAGCAGCTCGCGGGGGCTTACTTCGGCGGGTTCATGGGGGGGCTCGGCGGCGGGACGATCGGGGTGTGGATGGGGATCGGGATGGGGGTGTTCCACTCGCCGGTGATTGCCGGCGCGCTGGTCCTCACCAACCTGGCCGGCGCCTACACCCTCGCCCGGACGATGCTGCGCCGCACGGTGAAGAAGCGCACCACCGAGCTCGAGCAGCTCGCCGCGGAGCTGGTGGCGCGGATCGAGGAGCCGAGCCGCCGCTGAGCCTCAGCCGGCCGGGGCCCACGCCTCGCGCCG
>CAZYIV010000074.1:1300-19305 GCA_964647615.1 uncultured Gemmatimonadaceae bacterium
CCCTCCGGCTGCCGCAGATCCTCCAGCCCGCAGCAGCCGACGACCGCGCCGTCGAGGAGAATCGCGGCGACATGCGCCGTGCCGTCGGCGCGGGCCGCGGACTTCAGGGCGATGAACTGCGCGGCGCCGTCGGGCGGATACGGATGGGGGACGCGGCTGGTGGCGCCGATGCGAGGATCGGCGGCGAGCGCCTGGATCCCCGCCGCGTGCGCCGGGGCGAGCGGCTCGAGGGTCACGCCTTCCGCGGCCACCCCGGGCATGCGGGCGGGGGGACTAGAAGGCGACCTTGGTGATCCGCCCGTTCGGGCCGACCAGCCAGCCGCCCTTCGCGTTGGCGAAGCCGGCGCTCCAGTAGGGGAGCGTGTCGAGCGTGGTCCAGGTGCGGCCGTCATCCCGGGTGACGCTGGCGCCGCCCGGGCCCACGGCCACCGCCAGCGCCTTGCTCCCCGGCACATAGGCGACGCCGTACGCCGCGCCGGGGAAGGCGGGCTCGCCGCCCGCGGTCCAGGTGGCGCCGCCGTCGGTGGTGCGCACCACGCGCCCGCCTCTACCCGCGGCCGTGGCCGCGATGTCCCCGCCGACCGCGAGCCCGATCTCCGCGTCCGCGAAGGCCACCGAGGTGTGCCCGGTGGTGTTGGTGCCCTGGGTGATCGGGGTGCTGCGGCTCGTCCAGGTGGCGCCCCGGTCCGGGGTGAACAGGATCCGGCTCTCGGTGCCCGCCCCGGTCGCGATGTAGGCGGCGTCCTTGCCGACGGTGGCGACGCAGGTGCCGCTGGCCGCGAAGCCGCCCTCGCCCTGGGTGGCGGGTGGGACGGGGGAATCCGCGGCGGCGTCCGGGTCGCTGATGAGCCGCCAGTGCTGGCCGCCGTCCTTCGTGAGCAGCACGGTGAAGATGCCGTTCACGTTGTCGCCGAAGGCCAGGCCGTGCTCCGCATCCCAGAAGGCGAAGCAGTCGTAGAAGGCGTTCTTGTCGCGGTTGATGAACTGGATCTGCCAGTTCTGCCCCGCGTCCGCCGTCTTGTAGATGCGGCTCTGGGTGCCGTTGCCCGCCGCGAGCAGGTAGGCGGTCTTGTCGTCCACGCCGTGCACGTCGCGGAACTGCAGGCTGTCCGCCGCCGGCACCACGCCGGTGCGCCAGCTGGCCCCGCCGTTGGTCGTGATGGCGAAGGTGCCGCCGGTGCCGCTCACCCAGACCACCCGGTCGTTCACCACGCTGACGGCCTGCAGCCGCGCCTGGGTCCGGCTGTTCTGCTCCTGCAGCGTGGCGCCGTCGGGCCCGGTGCGCGGGGCCGCCAGGCTGTCCGGCGGGGGGGACGGCGGGAGCGGGGGCACATAGGGGCCGCAGGCGGCCAGGGCGGCGAGGAGCGCGGGGGCGAGGGGGGTTCGCATGGAGGAAGAACCTAGACGCCCGCGCGGGCCGGAGCCAGCGGTTCGGGGGTGGCGCGTTCCGCGTTGGAGCCTAGTTTGAGACCAGCAGGACCGGACCATGCGACCCCCACGCAACGAGGAGGAGAAATGGCTGCCAAAGGCAAGGGGAAGGGCAAGTCCAAGCGGACCACCCATCGGAGCGTCTCCGGGACGAAGCTGTACGCCGTCCGGGACGCCAAGGGCCGCTTCAAGGATATCCAGACCTACAAGCGGGCTCATTCCGCCGACCTCCGCCGCAAGAGCAAGAAGGAGAAGTAGCCTCTCCGGGCCGCACCCCACCCCGGGGTGCGGCCCGGCCCCCTCCCCTTCGCCTCATCCCTGGAACATCGCGATGCGCGCCTCCGCACTGCTGCTGCTGCCCCTCCTCGCCCTCGCCTGCGGCCGCGGGGCCGCCGACCCCGAGCGGGCCCGGCTCCAGGCCCGTGCCGCGCGGGTCACCATCATCCGGGACGACTGGGGCATCGCCCACGTGCACGGCCCCACCGACGCGGACGCCGTCTTCGGGATGATCTACGCCCAGGCCGAGGACGACTTCAACCGGGTGGAGACCAACTACCTGGTGTCGCTCGGCCGGCTGGCGGAGGCGGACGGGCCGGGCGAGCTGTACCGCGATCTGCGCCAGCGGCTCTTCATCGACCCGGCCGACCTGCAGGCCCAGTACGCCGCGAGCCCCGCGTGGCTGCGGGCGCTGATGGACGCCTGGGCGGACGGGCTCAACTGGTACCTCGCCCGGCACCCCGGCGTGCACCCGAAGGTGCTCACCCGGTTCGAGCCGTGGATGGCGCTCTCCTTCAGCGAGGGGAGCATCGGGGGCGATATCGAGCGGGTGGACCTGGGGGCGCTGGCGGCCTTCTACGACTCCGCGGCCGGCCACGCGGTCGCGGTGGCGCCGGTCCCCACGCCGGCCTCGGCGCTGGCCCAGGGGCTGGTGGAGCCGACGGGGTCCAACGGGATCGCGATCGCGCCGTCCAATACGGTGGACGGGCACGCCCTGCTGCTGATCAACCCGCACACGTCGTTCTTCTTCCGTTCCGAGCTGCAGATGTCGAGCGACGAGGGGCTCGACGCCTACGGCGCGGTGACCTGGGGACAGTTCTTCGTCTACCAGGGATTCAACGCCCACGCCGGCTGGATGCACACCTCGAGCGGGGTGGACAACATCGACGAATACCTGGAGACCGTCACCCGCCGGGACGACGGGGTGTACGCCCGGCATGGCACCGAGGAGAACCGGCTGGCCCAGCGCGACGTGACCATCCGGGTCAAGACCGACACCGGGATGGTGGACCGTGCATTCACCATCTACCGCAGCATCCACGGCCCGATCGTCCGCGCCGCCGGCGACAGGTGGGTGGCGGTGGCGCTGATGGAGGCGCCGGCCCGGGCGCTGGAGCAATCCTACAGCCGCACCCGGTCCACCGACTACGCCTCGTTCCGGAAGAGCCTGGAGCTGCACACCAATTCCTCCAACAACACGATCTTCGCCGACGGCTCGGGCAACATCGCGTACTTCCACGCCAACTTCATCCCCCGGCGCGACACCCGGTTCGACTGGACGAAACCGGTGGACGGCAGCGACCCCGCCACCGACTGGGGCGCGCCGATGGCGATCGACAGCTCGCCCCTGGTGCACAACCCGCCCAACGGCTGGCTCTACAACAGCAACAACTGGCCCTACTCGGCGGCGGGGCCCGGCAACAGCCCGCGCCGCGAGGACTACCCCTCGTACGTGGAACGCGGCATCGAGAGCCCCCGCGGCGTGCACGCCATCCGGGTGCTCACCGGGCGGAAGGACTTCACCCTCGACGGGCTGGTCACCGCGGCGTACGACAGCTACCTGCCGGCCTTCGCCGACCTGGTGCCGGCGCTGCTGCGGGCCTGGGACCGCACCCCCGCCTCCGAGACTCTCCACCGGGCCACGGCGGAGCAGGTCGCGGTGCTGCGCGACTGGGACTTCCGCTGGGACACCGCCAGCGTGGCGACCGCGCTCGCGGTCTACTGGGGCGACGCGCTGTGGCAGAAGGTGCGCGGTGTGGAGGACATGGAGGACCTCTCCATCTACCAGTACATGGCCGACCGCACCAGCAACCGACTGAAGCTCGAGGCGCTCGCGGAGGCCTCGGACCGGCTGGCCGCCGACTTCGGGAGCTGGCGCACCCCGTGGGGCGCGATCAACCGGTTCCAGCGGCTCACCGACGACATCGTGCACCCCTTCGACGACAGCAAGCCCAGCATTCCCGTCGGCTTCACCTCCAGCCGGTGGGGCTCGCTGGCGTCCTTCGGCGCGTTCACCTGGCGCGGCTCGAAGAAGCGCTACGGCACCGGCGGCAACAGCTTCGTGGCGGTGGTGGAGTTCGGCGACAGCGTCCGGGCCCGGGCGGTCACCGCCGGCGGCGAGAGCGGCGACATCGCCTCGCCGCACTTCAACGACCAGGCCGAACGCTACGCCACCGGCAACCTGCGGGAAGTGTACTTCTACCCCTCCCAGCTCGCCGGCCACACCGAGCGGACCTACCACCCCGGGGACTAGCCCCACTCGCGGAATCCCGGCGGCGTCCGGCCCGTAGGGGCGGGGACGCCGCTGGTCGTCACCCCCCCCCCCGCATGGCAGGAGCCCCTCATGTTGCACCTGCAGGATGTCCGCTACGCCCTCCGCCTGCTGGCCCGGACCCCGGGGTTCACCCTCCTGACGGTGCTGGTGCTGGCCGGGGGACTCGGCCTCAGCGTCTTCACCTTCGCCTTCCTGCATACCGCGATGCTCAAGCCATTGCCGGTCTCCGAGGGAGAGCGGCTGTTCCGGGTGCTCCCCCGGTTCGGCGGGACGACGGGAGGCATCTTCGACGCCCTGGACTTCGCGGCGCTGCGTGCCGCGCGAAGCGTGACCGAGGTCGGCGCGTTCACCGATCGCGAGCTCGTGGTCGGAAGCGGCGAGGCAACCCGGACCATTGACGCGACCGCCGCCGAATGGTCCATCTTCCGCGCCACCGGGACCCGCCCCATGCTGGGACGTGGCTTCGTGGCCGAGGACCAGCTGCCCGGGGCGGCACCGGTGGTGGTGCTGGGGGAGGCGACCTGGCGCGCGGTCTTCGCTGGCGACAGCACCATCGTGGGCCGGGTGGTACCGCTGAGCGGCGTGGCAACGCGGGTCGTTGGCGTGATGCCTCGGGGCTTCGGCTTCCCGGTCGCGGCCGAGGCGTGGATTCCGATCCCGCCGGCACTGCTCGCCCCGGAGGCGCCGGAGGCGGGTCGGGTGATGGGGTGGGCGCGGCTCGCGCCCGGGTACACCGTGGAGCAGGCGCGGACGGAACTCGGTGCGCTGCTCGCGCGGGCCCGGTCCGGGCGTCCCGCCCCCGCCCCCGGGGTGGCGGCACCGACCGGCGTTGACCTGCAGACCTTTCCCCTGGCGCAGATCGGCGATGACGCGCCGCTGGTGCTCGCGGTACTCAACCTGCTGGCCATGCTGATCCTGCTGCTCGCCTGCATCAACGTGACCAACCTGCTGCTCGCCCGCGCCAACGAGCGCGCCCGGGAGACCGCGGTGCGGCTGGCGCTGGGCGCGCCGCGGGGCCGGCTGGTGATGCAGAGCCTGTGGGAAATCCTGCTGCTGTGCGGGACGGGCGGACTGCTTGCCACCGGCGTGGCGGTGTGGCTGCTCAACGCGGTGAACAGCTGGGCGCGCACCCGGCTGGAGGGCAACCTGGCCTTCTGGTGGGTGTGGGGATTCGACCGGACGGTGGTCGTGGCCGCCGCCGCCTTCGTGACCCTAGCGGTGGTGGTGCTGGGGGTGGTCGCCAGCCGCCGCGCAGTCAATACCCAGATCGGCGCGGTGCTGCAGGAGGGCGGCGTCCGCGGTGGCGGCCGACGCGAGGGACGCGTGGCCCGCGCCCTGGTCGTCGCCCAGGTGGCGACGGTCTCGCTGCTGCTCTTCTTCGGCAGCCTGTCCGCGATCGTGGCCTGGCGGGTGGTGCACCTCGACCTGGGCTACGACACCCGCAACCTGCTCGGCACCCGGCTCGAGGCGGGCGAGGGGAAGTACGCCGACGCGCGGGCCCGGCACCGCTTCTACCAGGCGCTCTACGACCAGCTGGCGCGGCGGCCCGAGGTAGCGGGGGTCGTGCTGCAGGCGGGCCTCGCCGGCATCGGTGAGGCGCGAGGGGCGTACACCCTCGGTGGCGAGGCGGCCGGGGGACTGGCGCGGCGCACCTACGTGCAGGGGCTGCTCGGGCCGCTCGCCACTCTGGGGCCCGCCCTCCGGGAAGGCCGGCTGTTCGATTCCCGCGACGCCGACGGCAGCGCGCCGGTGGCGCTGGTGAGCCGGGCGTTTGCGGCGCAGGCCTGGCCGGGACGATCGCCCGTGGGCGCGGCGCTCCAGTTGCCGGGGCTCGAGCCGGGCGCCGCGCCGCGCACGGTGGTCGGCGTAGTGGACGACCTGCTGCTCGGCAATCCGTTCAGCCGCGATCGCAGCGCCGTTGCGGTGTACCTGCCGCTGGCCCAGGTGGAAGCGGGGCAGGTCTCGGTGGCGTTCCGGCATCGCGGCAGCGAACCCGCCGGGCGGGCCGCGTTCCACGAGACGCTGCAGGCGCTCGATCCCACCATGCCGGTGCCCGTGGTGCAGAACTACGACGAGATCCTGGCCAGGACCGGCGCCATCGCGCGGTCGGTCACGCTGCTGTTCGGCGGGGCGTTCGGCTTTGCGCTGCTGCTCGCGATGAGCGGCACCTACGGCCTGATGTCGCGGGCCATCGGGCGCCGCACCCGCGAGATCGGGGTCCGCCGCGCGCTGGGTGCCACCGACGGCACCATCACCCGGCTGCTGCTGGGGCAGGGGGTGCGGCAGCTCGGCATCGGTGCCGCCCTGGCGCTGCCTCTCACCCTGGCGGTGGGTATCCTGTTCGCGCGCTACTTCCCGCTCGGCGTCGGCGTCACGGTCGCGGCGGCGGTCGGGGTGACCGGCTTCGTGACCGGGGTGGTGCTGCTCGCCACCTGGGTGCCCACGCGGCGGGCGGTAGCGGTGGAGCCGCGTCAGGCCCTGTGGGGCGAATGACGCGGCGCGCCGGCCGGCGGGGGCCTCGCGCATGACGGGCGCTGGCATCGCGGCGGTCCGCCTGCCGGCGGCCGATCACCTGGCCGTGGCCGAGGTGCTGGCGGACGCCTTTGACGGGTATCCGGTGATGCGCCACGTGCTGGGGCCGGCCCCGGCGCGTCCGGAGCAGCTGCGGGAGCTGGTGGCGTTCTTCGTGGCGGCGCGCGCGCTCCGGGACGAGCCGCTCTTCGGCGCGCGCGACGGACGCGGCGGGCTGCAGGGCGCCGCCATGCTCTCCTGGAGCGAGCCGGGCCCGCCGCCGCCCGCCCTCGACCTGCACCGGGAGCGGCTCTGGGCCAGCCTCGGCAGCGCGGCCCGGGCCCGCTATGAGGACTACGGCCGCGCGGCGGGGACCTTCGAGTTCGGCCCGCCGCACTGGCACCTGAACATGGTCGGCGTCCGCCGGAGCTGGGCCGGGCGTGGCGTCGGCCGCCTGCTGCTGGACGCGGTGCACCGGCACGCCGCCGCCGATCCCCGCGCGGCCGGCGTGAGCCTCACCACCGAGACGGCCTCCAACGTCCCCCTGTACGAGCACCTGGGCTACCGGGTGGTTGGCCAGGCGACCATCGTCGCGGGAATCGAGAGCTGGGGGATGTTCCGGCCCGCGCGGGGCGGCGCCTGAGCCCGGCCGGGGCGCCCGCGACTCGCCTTTCCCGGACTCGGCCCCGGCGGGTATCGTTCCCGGTCCCGAGACCCTCCCGGCGCAGCCGGGGAGGGGATCCCGACCACCCACGACCGCACCCGCCCATGCCCCGGTTGAGTTTCGCCTGCGTCACCCCCTGCGCCATGGTGTTCCTCGCCGCCTGCGGCCGACGGGATGCCGCCCCGCCCCGGGAGACGGCTGCCGCGGTGCCGTTCCAGGTGCCGGCGGCGCGGCCGGGGCGGCTCACGGTCGAGGGGGATGCCCTGCGCTTCGTGGCCTGCGGGGAGGGGGGCCCCGGCGTCCTGCTCTCCGACACGCCCGACAGCGCGGTCGCCTCGGGGCTGCGGGCCCTCGGCGCCGGACCCGGCGGTGCGACGGTGCTGCTCCGCCTGCTGGGCGGCCAGGCCCTCTCGCTGCGCTACGCCGCGCTCGAGGGGCTGCCCTGCACCGGCCTGCCGGTGGCGGCGGTGGTGGAGGCGCGCGGCACCGAACCGTTCTGGTCGCTCAGCGTGGAGCGGACGGGACCGACCTTCCGCACCGCGGCGGCACCCGAAGGCACCGGATACCCGCCAGGGAGCTGGTCGCGGCCCGACCCGGCGCACTGGCGCTACCGGGCGGCCTGGACCGGCGACACCGGCGCCGACTCGCTGCGGCTCGACCTCGCCGAGGCGCCCTGCACCGACGCCATGTCGGGCGCCCGGTATGCCTTCCGGGCCAGGCTGGTGCTGGGCGGGCGGGCGCTCACCGGCTGTGGCGTCGAAGGCCGGGAAGGGATGGATGCCCCGGTCGGAGCGCAGCCCCTCCCGGTCGCGTCCCTCGAGGGCACGGTGTGGCACCTCACCCGGATCAACGGCGAGGCGGCGGTGCCGGGTCCCCAGCTCATCTTCCGGCCCGGTGGACGGGTGGTCGGGGCCGGGTACTGCAACCGATTTCTGGGCCCGGCGAAGGTCGAGGGCACCGCAGTCCAGCTCGGCCCGCTGGTCGTTAGCCGGAAGCCCTGTGCGGACGCCGACGGGGCGCGGAGCGAGGCGACCTTCTTCCACGCGCTGGGGCAGGCCGAGCGGCTCGGCGCTGACGGCACCGCGCTGCTGGTGTACGTGCGCGGCATGCAGGAGCCGCTGCGCTTCGAACCGGTTGCGCCCTGAGGCCGTCAGCACGCGCCAGCGCCCTGGCCCCGCCGGCGTTACGTTCCGGGCATGCGGATCGTCTCCCTGCTGCCGAGCGCGACGGAAATCGTCTGTGCCCTGGGGCTCGAGGACCAGCTGGTCGGCGTCACCCACGAGTGTGACTACCCCGCCGCGGTCCGGGGCCTCCCCACCGTCACCCACACCCTGATCCCCACCGACGCGAGCAGTGCCGAGATCGACCGCCTGGTGCGGGAGCGGCTCGCGGGACAGCGAGCGCTCTACAACCTCGACCTCCCCACGCTCGAGCGCCTCCGGCCCGACCTGATCGTCACCCAGGCGCTGTGCGACGTCTGCGCCGTCGCCGACGAGGAAGTGCGCGCCGCCGCATGCACCCTGCCGGGGCTGCCGCGGGTGATCAACCTCGAGCCGGAGACGCTGTCCCAGGTGTTCGAGGCCATCCGCCAGGTGGCGGATGCGGCGGGCATCCCGGCGCGCGGTGTGGAGGTGGTGGCCGCGCTCACCGCGCGGGTGGACGAGGTGGCGCGCCGTGCCGTCCGGCGGGGCACCCGGCCGCGGGTGGCGCTGCTCGAGTGGCTTGATCCGCCGTTCGCACCGGGGCACTGGAACCCGGAGCTGGTGCGGCTGGCCGGCGGGATCAGCGTGCTGGGCACCGAGGGGGTGAAGTCGCGCACGCTGGCCTGGGACGAGGTGATCGCCGCGGCGCCCGAGATGATCATGATCTCCTGCTGCGGCTTCAGCGTGGAGCGCACCCGCGCCGACCTGCCGCTGCTCGACGGCGTGCCCGGGTGGGCCGAGCTGCCGGCGGTGCGGGCGGGGCGGGTGTTCGTGGTGGACGGCGCGGCCTACTTCAGCCGGCCCGGGCCGCGCCTGGTCGAGAGCCTGGAACTGCTGGCGCATGCCATGGACCCGGCGGCGCATCCCCTCCCCGCCGGGCTGGACCCGCCGGTGCTCGTCGGGGGCGGCGCGCTGCGGTCCGCCCGATGACCCCGCCGCGGCGGACGCTGCTGGCGTGGAGCTCGGGCAAGGACAGCGCCTGGGCCCTGCACCACCTGCGGCAGGACCCGGGCATCGAGCTCGCCGGCCTGCTCACGACCTTCAATGAAGCGGTGGATCGGGTCGCGATGCACGCCGTGCGGCGCAGCCTGGTGGAGGCGCAGGCCCGCGCGGTGCGGCTGCCGCTGATCGACGTGCCGCTGCCCTGGCCCTGCAGCAACGAAGACTACGAGGCCCGCATGGGTGCCGCCGTGGCCCGGGCACGGGCGGATGGCGTCACCCATATGGCCTTCGGTGACCTGTTCCTGGAGGAGGTGCGGGATTACCGCATCCGGCAGCTGGCCGGCAGCGGCATCGAGCCGCTGTTTCCGCTCTGGGGCGCGCCCGAGGCCACGCCCGCCCTGGCGCGCACGATGGTCGCCGCCGGGATGCGCGCGGTGCTGACCTGCGTGGACCCGAAGCAGCTGGCCGAGCGGTTCGTGGGGCGGCACTACGACGAGGCGCTGCTCGCGGAGCTGCCTCCCGGCGTGGACCCCTGCGGCGAGCGCGGGGAGTTCCACACCTTCTGTTACGCCGGCCCGATGTTCGAGGCGCCGATCCCGGTGTCCGTGGGAGAGGTCGTGCTCCGGGATGGCTTCTGGTTCGCCGACGTGCGGGAGCGCCCCTCCGGTGCCGCCACGGCGCGGCAGGAGGCATGATGCGACGACGGCGTTGGGTGGTGCTGCTGTTTCTGGTTCCCGCGTGCCGGGCGCCCTCGCCCGCGCCGCCGCCTGCGGCTGCCCCGGCCGCGCCGGCCATCCCGGCCGATCCGATCCCTGCGTACGAGAGCTTCGCCCTCCTGAGCGCCGGGCTCGGCGAGACCCGGACCGCAAACGTCTTCCTGCCGCCGGAGTATGCCGCGGACCCCACCCGCGCCTTCCCGGTGCTCTACATGCCGGATGGCGGGCTGGCCGAGGACTTCCCCCACGTGGTGAACACCCTCGACTCGCTGGTCCGGCTCGGCGAAGTGCCGCCGCACCTGGTGGTGGGGGTGCCCAACACCGAACGGCGGCGCGACCTCACCCCGCCCACCACCGCCGCCTCGGACAGCGCGATCGCGCCGCGGGTGGGTGGCTCGGCCGCGTTTCGCGCCTTCCTGCGGGACGAGCTGGTGCCGGAGGTCGAGCGCCGCTACCGGGTCACCGGCGACCGCGCGATCGTGGGGGAGTCACTGGCGGGGCTCTTCATCCTGGAGACCGCGCTCACCGAGCCGGGACTGTTCCCCCGCGCCATCGCCGTGGACCCGAGCCTGTGGTGGAACCGGCAGGCGCTGCTGCACGATGCCGGCGGGCTGCTGCGTCGGCCCGCCGGCCTCACGCGGCGGCTGTACGTCACCGGCGCCAACGCCGAGGGCAACGGCACCACCACCGCGCTGTTCGCCGACACCCTGCGCGCCGCGGCGCCGGCGGAACTCGCCTGGACCTACGAGCCCCGGCCCGACCTCACCCACCCGACGATCTTCCGCGCCATCCTGCCCGGGGCGCTGGTGTGGCTGCTCGCGCCGCGCTGACCGATCCACTCCTCACCCCTCAACCGGCCCCCCGCATGCTGATTGATTCCCTCATCGCCCTCATCCGCCGCGACCTGCAGGCCCTCTCCCGGGAGGTCGAGGCCTATCCCACCGAGGCCGACCTGTGGCGTGCCGTGCCCGGCCTGCCCAACACCGGCGGCGCGCTGGTGCGCCACGTCTGCGGCAACCTGCGCCACTTCCTTGGCGCCCAGCTGGGCGGCACCGGCTATGTGCGGGACCGGGAGCATGAGTTCGGTGGGGCGCCGACGACCAAGGCGGCCCTGGTGGCGGAGCTGGTGGCGACCGAGCAGGACGCCACCGACGCGCTGGCCGGGCTCGACCCGGGGCAGCTCGAGGCGCCGTTCCCGCAGGCACTGCTCGGGCACCGGTTCGGCACCGGCGATTTCGCGGTGCACCTGGCGGTGCACCTCGCGTTCCACCTGGGGCAGGTGGACTACCACCGGCGCGCGGTCACCGGCGACCGCAAGAGCGTCGCCCCGATGAGCCTGCCGGCGCTGGCCTCCGCGCGGCCGGCGGGCGACCCGCCCCGCTAGCGCGGGGACCGGCTCAGGGCTGCTGTCCCAGCTCCCGCAGGTGGCCGCGGGCGGGGCGGTTCTGCGGGTCGCGGCGCAGCGCCTCACGGTAGGCGGTCACGGCGCCCGCGGTGTCGCCACGGGACAGCAGGATGTCCCCCCGCGCCAGCGAGACGCCGGCGGAGCCAGGGAACATCTCCTCGTTCAGGTCGAGCAGCTTCATGGCGTCGGGCACCCGTCCGTCGCGAGCAACCCGCCCGGCGGCACCGCTCAGCGCATTCTCGCCGAAGTCATACGCGTCGCTGCCGTAGTAGCGCTGCCGGAGGGCCCGGTAGGCGCGGACCGCGGAGTCCACCCCGGCCGACTCGGTCGCGTCCGCCATGAGCGCGGCCAGCGGTACCGGGCGGCTCACCCCGCGGTGACAGGTGCGGCAGGTGACCTCCACCTTGTCCACCGGGCGCTCGGGAATGGTGTCGAGCCGGTGGTTGATCTCCTGCACCATCCGCATCATCTGCCGCGCCACCAGCTTGGTCCGCTTGTCGTCGCTGGCCAGGTCGTACTCGGAGAGCGGACGGCCCTCCTCACCCTTGTGGCAGTAGCTGCAGCGCACCCCCAGCGCGCCGGTGAAGCCGCGCATGGCGTCCACCACCTCCCGCACCGGCGTGTCCTTCGGGAACACCTTGACGTTTTCGAGGGAGTCCGGCGGGAACTTGCCGCGGGCCTGGGCGGACAGGGCGGCGAGGGGCAGGAGCAGGGCCAGGAGGGGCAGGGCTCGGCGCATCGGGTGCTCGCGAGAGGGGTGAGTGGAGAGCCGCGGCGAGGGGGCCGCTGGTCCGTCGCGCGCCGTACGCTAGATTGGGGGCCGGTGATTCACCCGACCACCCCACCCGCGGCCGCATGACGTCCCTGTACGATATCCCGGTCCACACCCTGGAAGGCAAGCCCACCACGCTGGCGCCGTGGCGGGGCAAGGTGCTGCTCATCGTCAACGTGGCGAGCCAGTGCGGCTTCACCCCGCAGTATGCCGGCCTCGAACAGCTGTTCCGCCGCCACGCCGCGCGGGGGCTCGTGGTGCTCGGGTTTCCCTGTGACCAGTTCGGCCACCAGGAACCCGGCGATGCAGAAGAGATCCGCCGCTTCTGCAGCCGCACCTACGACGTGACCTTTCCGCTGTTCAGCAAGATCGAGGTCAACGGTCCGGGCACCCACCCCCTCTACCAACTGCTCAAGGCGGCGCAGCCCGGCATCCTCGGCTCCACCGCCATCAAGTGGAACTTCACCAAGTTCCTGGTGGATGGGACGGGCAAGGTCGTGGCGCGCTACAGTCCCACGGACACGCCGGAGTCGCTCGAGCGGGAGATCCTGCCGCTGCTCCCCCGCCGCGGCAGGGAGTGAGGCCGCGGCATGACCCTCTCCTCGACGGTGTACCACTTCGATGTCGAGCTCTCCGACGTGGACCGCGGGGTGTATGAATCCCTCGCGATCAAGGCGGCGCGCCACCCCTCGGAGACCGAGGCCTACCTGTGGACCCGGGTGCTCGCCTACTGCCTGGAGTACACCGAGGGGATCGGCTTCGGGAAGGGACTCTCGGAACCCAACGAGCCGGCGCTCACCGTCCGCGACCTCACCGGCGCCCTGCGGCTGTGGGTGGAGGTCGGCGCGCCCGACGCCGCGCGCCTGCACCGGGCGAGCATGGCGGCCCCCCGGGTGGCGGTCTACACCCACCGCGACCCGGCGCAGCTGCTGCGCCAGCTCGCCGGCGAGCGGATCCACCGGGCCGAGGCGCTCGAACTCTACGCGGTGGATCGCGCGCTGGTGGACGCGCTCGCGGAGCGGCTCGACCGCCGCACCCGCGTGGGGCTCTCGGTCACGGCCGGCCATCTCTACGTCGCACTTGGCGACGAAACGCTGAGTGGCACGGTGGAACGTCACCATCTGTCGCAGGCCTGACGTTGGTTCGCGGCGGTTCCCGGTCCTAGATTGGCAGCGTCTCACCGCCGGGAGTTGGCCATGCGCTCGCTGCTCGTCCTCGCACCCCTGCTGCTCGGCCTGGCCGCGTGTGACAGCGGCCCGATGATCCCGGAGGAGGGCTGCTCCCTGCGCGCCAGTCTCGACCTGCGGGTGCTGGACTCGGCCGGGGCGCCGATCAGCGGGGTGACGGCGTACGACAGCCTGCCCCGCACCGGGGCGGTGCTGCCGGTGACCGAACTGGCGGGGCTCCCCGGTGTGTACGAGGTGCTGAGCGACGAGAATCGCGCCGCCCTCCGCGCCAAGGGCGACACCCTCCTGATCCTCGGGAACAACGGCGCGGACAGCTTCAGCCTGCGGTGGGTGGTGGACGTGGTCCAGACTTGTCACGTCCACCTCCGCACGGGCGTGGATTCCATCGTCCTGCCCTGACCGGCACCTCGCTCAGCGGGTGAACAGCGAGTCGTAGGCGCCGCCGGCGAAGATCGCGTCCAGCCGGTCGGCGATCCGGGCCATCGCCTCCGGGTCCCCGTGGTAGGTGGAGAGCGAGACGTAGCCCGGCGTCTCGATGACGCTCGCCCCCAGGTCCATCCCGTCCAGCCGCACCTGCAGCTCGTAGCCGTCGAGCCGGTCGGGCAGCCGCTCGGCGCCAAGCTGCGTCACCAGGATCTCGATCAGCGCCTGCCGCAGCGCCTCGCCTCCCGGCTTGAGTGCATACCCCTGCCATTCCCCCGGCTTGCCGAGCGTCCGCTCCCCGGTGTAGGGCACGGGCGTGAAGCCGGGCCGCTCCTCCAGCCGGTCTCTCCCGTCGGCTCCACGCCGCCAGCGGAAGTGGTGCAGCACCCAGGCCGGGTCGAGCAGCGACTCGCTGGAATAGCGCATCCGGGTGCGGTCAATGGGCAGGGTGTAGGACGAGTCGGCCACGTAGTCGGTCACCCCGAGCACCGGGTGTTCATCGTCGCCCAGCTGGGAGTACCAGACCAGGCTCCGCTCGTCGGGGGAGATCGCGATGATCCCGGGCGTCGTGTAGGGGAACGGATCGTCCGGGAGCTGCAGCGGGTGGCTGCTCCGGCGCCGGGTGTCGAGGATGGCGCTGTCGAGGCGGTAGAGCCCCGGCTCGGCGTAGGTGGTGCGGTCGACCCAGCCGAGCGGGCCGGTGGCGTCGCGCGCGGCCCGGAATGCCTCCGGGTCGGCGGTGAGGCGGGAGGGAGTGGTCGGCGGCCCGGCGGTGGACACCCGGTCGCGCCGGAGCGAATCCCCCGCCGCCACCAGCAGCCAGGTGCCGTGCTGCTCGTCCTCGTCCGACTCGCTGGTGATCAGCAGCGCCGCCGGCTCCCCGCCCAGCACCGCGACGGCGGTGATGTCATCCGGGCCCTCGAGGGATTCCCCGCGGAAGCGGATGGCAAAGCGGGACCGGGCGGAGTACTCGTTGGTGCCCTGGGTGTTGTAGAAGCCCCACGGGCTGGTGGCCACGGTGAAGGCGCCGATCGTGTCCTGGCGGATCGGCTCGCTGCGCTGCA
This sequence comes from uncultured Gemmatimonadaceae bacterium, assembly GCA_964647615.1. Classification (GTDB taxonomy): domain Bacteria; phylum Gemmatimonadota; class Gemmatimonadetes; order Gemmatimonadales; family GWC2-71-9; genus JADJOM01. Next base: position 16,166 of record CAZYIV010000074.1, read on the forward strand.
CCACCCGGTAGCGCAGCTCGAACGGCGCGCCGCCATCCTTCGGCGGCGCGGCGGGGCGCCAGTCGGACCAGGTGCTGTCGGCCGCGGTGGGGTGGCCCGGAATGGACGCCAGCCAGCCACCGACCGAGCTGTCGCCGACCTCGGCCAGCAGGAAGCGCCGGCCGCGGCTGGTGAAGAGGGGCGCCACGCCCGGCACGATCCACCGCCCGTCCTCCTCGCGCGCGTCGGCGAGGAAGAGCGGCCCCCGGTCCGACGCGCGCTGCACATTGGAGAACCGGCCGACGCTGCCGAGGCTCAGGCGGCCCTGGCCGGTGCGGGTGCCGGGCGACTGGCCGGCCGGCCAGCGGAGCTCCGCCTGGACCCAGAGGGTCTCGTCACCGATGCGCGGCGGGACGTCGGCCAGCAGCCGTGCCACGCCGCCGATCAATCCGTAGAGCCCCACGATGCCGCCGGTGGCGGCCGCTGCGGCCTTCCAGAGGGCGGGGGCCGGCCCGGCCGCGACGACCCGCGCCACCCCCAGCCCGATCCCGAAACCCACCGCGCCACCCAGCAGGGCCAGGAAGACGACGAAGTACCCGGAGCCGCCCTCGAAGGAGGAGATCCGGTACCAGTCCACCGCGAGGCCCGCCAGGAGGCCGGCCAGCGCCAGGCCGAGCAGCGCGCTCAGGCCGGCGACGAAGAACGACGAGAACCAGGTCATGGGGCGGAGAAGCTACTCGCCCGGTGGCCACCTGACGAGTCGGGATTGGCGGCCGGGGCGCTTTGCGCCCGCGACCCTCCCCCCGTAACCTTCGCCGATGCGACACTTCCCCGCCTGGGCCCCGGCCCTCCTGCTCGCCGCCTGCGGCGGCCACGCCATGCCCGCGGCCGCCCCGTCGGCCCTGGTGCTCCCCGACTCCACCATCATCCTCGACGCCGCCACGGGTGCGCCGATCGCGCCGGCGGAGCTGGTCCGCCGGGCCGCCGCCGCGGACTTCGTGCTGCTGGGCGAGATCCACGACAACCCCCGGCACCATGCGGTGCGGGGTGCGCTGATCACCGCCTCCGGCCGCCACCCGGCGGTGGTGTTCGAGCAGTTCGCGAGGAGCGAGACCCCGGTGCCGCCGCCCGCGGCGGGGGAGGACACCACCGCGTGGCTCACCGCACACGGCTTCGATGTGAAGAGCTGGCGCTGGCCGGTGCACCAGCCGGTGGTGCGAGCGGCGCTGACCGACGCCCGGAGCATCTGGGGCAGCGGGCTCTCCCGCCCGTCGCTCATGTCGGTGGTGCGGCAGGGGCCGGATGCGGCGCCGCCGGAGCTCCGCGCCCTCACCGCCCGCGTGCCGATGGACAGCGTGGCGATCGCGGCGATTGACCGGGAGCTGTTCGAGGGTCACTGCGGCAAGCTCCCGGAGGCGATGGTCCCCGGGATGCGCGCCGCGCAGGAGGCGCGGGACGCGTCCATGGCCGACGAGCTGCTCCGCGCCGCCAACACCGGCGCGCCCGCCTGGCTGATCGCCGGCGATGGCCACGTGCGCATGGACATGGCGGTGCCGCGGCTGCTCAAGGCGCTCGCGCCCGACCGCTCCATGCTGGTGGTGGGGGTGGTGGAGGCGGGGACCGACGGCGCGAAGCCCGGGCCGGAGGCCGCGCGGCAGTACCAGGTGCTCATCGTGACCGCGCCGACGCCGCGCCCGGACCCGTGCGCCGGCCTGTGACCCACCGGTGAGCGACGGCCCCGCGGAGCCGCGCTTCGTTCCGCTGGCACACACCCGGCTCCCCGCCGACGAGATGCTGGCGCGGGGCCGGGCGTTCCACGCCGAGATGGACCGCCGCCGCACCACCCGGCACTTCAGCCCCGAGCCGGTGCCGCGGGAGCTGGTCGAGCTGGCCATCCGCACCGCGGGCACCGCGCCGAGCGGCGCCCACCAGCAGCCGTGGACCTTCGTGGCGGTGTCCGACCCCGCGCTGAAGCAGCAGATCCGGGAGGCCGCGGAGCAGGAGGAGCGCGCCTTCTATCACGGCCGCGCCCCTGCCGAGTGGGTGGAGGCGCTGGCGCCGCTGGGGACCGACGAGCACAAGGCCCACCTCACCGACGCGCCGTGGGTGGTGGTGCTGTTCCGCCAGGTCCACGGCGTGCGCCCCGATGGCTCGCCCCGCACCTTCTATTACACCCAGGAGTCCTGCGGCATCGCGGCCGGGCTGTTCATCGCGGCGGTGCACCGGATGGGGCTCGTGACCCTGACCCACACCCCCAACCCGATGGCCTTCCTCGCGGAGCTGCTGCAGCGCCCGGCGCACGAGCGCGCCATGCTGGTGATGCCGGTGGGCTACCCGGCGGCCGGCGCCCGGGTGCCGGACCTGCGGCGCAAGGCGCTCGAGGAGATCGCCGTCTGGCGTTGAGCCGGCGGGAGGCGACCATGGTGACCTACGAAGTGACCGCGACGATGGCGACGGGCCTCGCCGAGGCCTACGCCACCTACATGAAGGTGCAGCACATCCCCGACGTCCTCGCCACCGGCTGCTTCACCGGGGCGGTGCTGGAGCGGGCGGATGCCACCACCTTCCGCGCCCGCTACCAGGCGGCGTCGCAGGAGCGGCTCGACGCCTACCTGCGGGAGCACACCGCCCGGCTGCGCGAGGACTTCGCCCGCCACTTCCCCGAGGGGATCACCTTCCAGCGGGCCGTCTGGACTGAGCAGAAGCGCTGGACCCCGCGCTGACCCCGCCGCTCGCCGCCGCGCGCGGGGTGGCGTAGATTGCCTGCCATCCCCTGATCACCGGGCGGCGCTCCCGCGCCGCCGCCAATCCCTCCGGAGGGCCCCATGGCCATCCGCTTCACGCTCAATGGCCGCCCCCAGTCGGTGGATGTCCCCGCCGACATGCCGCTCCTGTGGGTGGTGCGCGACGTCGTCGGCCTCACCGGCACCAAGTACGGCTGCGGCATGGGCCTCTGCGGCGCCTGCACCGTGCACCTCGACGGCCAGGCGGTGCGCTCCTGCAGCACGCCGGTCTCCGCCGTCGAGGGGAGGGCGATCACCACCATCGAGGGGCTCTCCGCCGACGGCTCCCACCCGTTGCAGCAGGCGTGGGTGGCGGAGCAGGTGCCGCAGTGCGGCTACTGCCAGTCGGGGCAGATCATGCAGGCGGCGGCGCTGCTG
>CAZYIV010000075.1:0-18955 GCA_964647615.1 uncultured Gemmatimonadaceae bacterium
CGCTCACGTCGAACCGCAGCTGGCTCCCCGCCAGCGCCTGCTCCGCCACGTTCATGCCGATCGAGCTGTCACCGGGGGAGCTGGTGTAGATCGGCACCTCCAGCTCGTGGGCCATCGAGAGCACCGAGCGCTTGCTGAGCCCCAGCGCCTTCTCCCGCTCCCGCAGGTAGCCCCCCAGCAGATAGTGGTACTCGGCCGAGCTCATCGGCCGCTGGAACTCCGGCCGGGCGGAGACCTCGCGCACGAAGGCGTCGGTGCTGAGCAGCACCGTGTAGTCGAAGAAGATGTCGTAGATCCGCACCACGCCCTGTTCCCTCAGCGCCACGTCGTCCGCGGTGTGGCTCCCCTGGTGCAGTGACAGCCCCAGGGCAAAGTGGGCGTCGTGGTACAGGTTGGCGCCGGTGGAGATGATCCAGTCCACGAAGCCCGCCTCCATCAGCGGGATCAGGCTGCTCATCCCGAGGCCCGCGGGGGTCATGGCGCCCGTCAGGCTCATGGCCACCGTGCTCTCCGGCGCGAGCATCCGCTCGGTGAAGAGCCGGCACCCCTCGCGCAGCCGCCCGGCGTTGTAGGCCAGGAAGGCGTTGTCGAGCAGGTCGGCGACGTTCTCCTGGCCGGTGATCGGCGCCGGGTCGATGCGGCGGCCGCGGAGGAAGCTGGCGCTGGGTCGGGTCATCGGTCGGGGCTCTCGCCGTCGTTGGTGGTGCCGTTGTTCCGGGCGGTGCGGATGATGCGCAGCACCTCCGCCGGGTCGTCCGTCACGTGGAAGAGGGTCAGGTCCTCCGGCGCAATCTTCCCCTCCGAGAGGAGGGTGTCCCGGAGCCAGTCCACCAGGCCGCCCCAGTACGCCCGCCCCACCAGCACCACCGGGAAACCGCTGATCTTGCCGGTCTGGATCAGGGTGAGCGCCTCGAACAGCTCGTCCAGGGTGCCGAAGCCGCCGGGGAAGACCACGAACGCCATCGAGTACTTGGCGAACATCGTCTTCCGCACGAAGAAGAACCGGAAGTACATGCTGCGGCGCACGTAGGGGTTGGTCCCCTGCTCGTGCGGCAGCTCGATGTTGCAGCCGATCGAGAGCCCGTCGCCCTCGACCGCGCCCTTGTTGGCCGCCTCCATGATCCCCGGCCCGCCGCCCGTGATGATCGGGAAGCCCGCTTCCGCCAGCAGCCGGGTGGTGTGCACCGCCAGGTCGTACTGCGGGTCGCCGGGGCCGGTCCGGGCCGAACCGAACACCGCCACTGCGTCCTGGATGTCGCCCAGCTTCTCGAAGCCCTCGACGAACTCGCCCATGATGCGGAGCACCCGCCACGGGTCGGTCTTGCGGAGCGCGTCGGGGCGCTCGGTGCTGGTGACGCTCTCCAGCAGCTGTTCGTCGGCGGTCGGCCCGCTTACGCGGGCGCTGTGTCGGGGATCGCGGTCAGCCACGCAGCAGGTGCTCCAGGCAGGCCCGGTGGTCCTCGGGCAGGTTGTAGAAGTAGGGCGAGAGCCGCACGTGGCCCGGCCGGGCATCCACGATGAAGCCGCGATCGGCCAGGCGGCGCACGTCGGCGGCGGGATCCTGGCGCGGCAGCATCACGATGCCGCTCCGCCGCCTCGGGTCGGCGGCGACTTTGGGCCGGAGGCCGTGGGCCTCGGCCGCGGCGATCAGGTCCTCCGTCAGCGCCCGGGTGGCGGCGTGCACCGCCGGCAGCCCCGCCTCGGCCAGCATCTCGAGCCCCGCCAGCTGCGCGTACAGACTGGCCACCGAGGGCGTGCCCACGTCGTAGCGATGCGCATCCCCCGCCCGCTCCAGCTGCCGTGGATCGAAGCGGAACGGCGCCGCATGGCCGAACCACCCCGCCACCGACGGCTCCAGCGCGCCGGCCAGCTCCGGCCGCACCGCGAGGAACGCGATCCCCGAGCCGCCCAGCAGCCACTTGAGCCCGCCGGCGCAGTAGAAGTCCACCCCGAGCGCCTCGACGTCCACCGGCAGCTGGCCCGCCGCCTGGTAGCCATCGGCCAGGAGCAGCGCCCCATTGGCCCGGCAGAGCGCGGCAATCGCCGGCAGGTCCTGGATCGCGCCGCTGGTGAAGAAGACGTGGCTCGTGGCCACCAGCGCGGTGCGCTCGTCGATCGCGGCCGCCAGCCGTTCGAGCGGTACCGAGATCCCGTCGGGGCTGTCCACCACCACCAGCTCGACGCCCTCCCGTGCCCGCGCCAGCCACTGGTAGGGGACGGTCGGGAAATCGAGGCTGGTGGTCACCACTCGGGGCCGGGAGCTGTAGTCGAGCGCGGCCGCCACGACGGTGAGGGCGGAGGAGATGCACGGGTGCAGGGAGACGCAGCCCGCCCTGGTGCCCACCACCCGGGCGTACTCCTCCCGCAGCCGCTCCATGGCCGGCAGCCAGGTGTCGTACCAGGCCGCCGCGCCGCGGCGTTCCCAGCTGTCGAGGTAGCCGTCGAGCGCCGTCCGCACCCGGCGCGAGAGCGCCCCCAGCGAACAGCTGTTGAGGTAGGTCGCGTGCCGGAAGATGGGGAACTCGTCGCGCAGGCGGCCGGGCGAGGACCCGGAGGGCGCGTCCGTCATGGAGGGGAGAATATACTCTGGTTATCTTGGTCCGCATGACCGAGCCCCGCTCGATGCCCGGCCTGGTGCTGGCCCTCGCCGCGCGCGCGGTGCTCAACCCCCGTACTGCCCTGGACCTGGTCACCCTCGCGTGGGCATTCCGCCGGCGCGACTGGTGGCGGCAGGCGCCGTTCCTGCCGCTGCCTGACCGGGCCTACCTCGAGTGGCGGCTGCACACCGCCTATGGCGAGGAGCGCGCCCTCCCCCCGGTCGAGGACGTGCTCCGCTTCGCCCGCTGGCGCCGGAGGATCCTGAGTGGCTGAACCGCATGTGGTGATCGTCGGGGGCGGGTTCGCCGGGCTCTACACTGCCCGGGGGCTGGCCGACGCCCCCGTCCGCATCACGGTGGTGGATCGCGAGAACCACCACCTGTTCCAGCCCATGCTCTACCAGGTCGCAACCGCCGCCCTGGCCTCCCCCAACATCGCCAGCCCCATCCGGTCCATCCTCAGCCAGCAGGAGAACGTCGAGGTGATGCTGGGGGAGGTGATCGAGGTCCGCGCCAACGACCGGACGATCAAGCTGCGCGATGGTAGTAGCCTCAACTACGATTACCTGATCCTCGCCACCGGTGCCCGCCACAGCTACTTCGGGCATGACGACTGGGAGATGCTCGCCCCCGGGCTCAAGAGCCTGGAGGATGCCGAGGAGATCCGCCGCCGGATCCTGCTCTCGTTCGAGCGCGCCGAGCGCGAGACCGACCCGGTGAAGCGCCATGCGCACCTCACTTTCGTGGTCATCGGCGGCGGGCCGACGGGCGTGGAGGTCGCCGGCGCCCTGGCCGAGGTGCGGCGCTTCGCGCTACGGAAGGATTTCCGCCGTATCGACCCGCGCGAGGCCACCGTCATGCTGCTGGAGGGCGGCCCGCGCATCCTCTCCAGCTATCCGCCCGAGCTCGCCGAGCGCGCCAAGTACGAGCTGCGCCGCCTGGGCGTCGAAGTGCGCGAACAGACCCTGGTCACCGAGATCCGCCCCGGACTGATCCAGGCCGGCGGCTGGACCATCCCCTCGCAGACGGTGGTCTGGGCCGCGGGCAACGTCGCGAGCCCGCTGCTCAGGACCCTCGGTACCCCGCTCGACAACGCCGGCCGCGCGCGGGTCGAGCCCGACTGCTCCATCCCGGGCCATCCGGAGGTCTTCGTTCTCGGCGACGCCTCCGCCTTCAAGGACGAGCGCTACGGTACCCTCCCCGGCATCTGTCCCGTGGCGATCCAGATGGGGCAGTACACCAGCCGCACGATCGCCGGCGACCTCGCCGGGCGGCCGCGGCGGCCCTTCAGCTACTGGGACAAGGGGCAGCTCGCGGTGATCGGGCGCGGGCACGCGGTGGCGGACATCTGGAAGCTGCACTTCGGCGGCTTCCTCGCGTGGCTGATCTGGATCTTCGTCCACATCTTCTTCCTGATCGGCTTCCGCAACCGCGTCCTGGTGATGCTGCAGTGGGGCTGGAGCTACTTCACCTACGAGCGCGGCGCGCGGCTCATCACCTGGCCGTGGAGCGGGCGCCCCGGCGAACCGGCCGGTCGCCGCAGCGGGCCCTTCGGCGGCATCACCGGTCACACCGGTGAGCACGCCCTCCCGGCCGGGCAGGCACAGCCCGCCGAGGGCGCGTCCTCTCCCGCCGGCGCGCGGACGCGCTGACACTGCGGGCATCGGCCTGCCGCCATGCCCCGCCCCACTCCACCCGCCCCCGCCATCCCCGACGCCGCTGCCGTGAAGGCCCGCGCCGCGGCCCTCGGCTTCATCGCCTGCGGCATCACGACCCTCGACCCGCTGCCCCACGCCGACGCCCTCGACCGCTGGCTCCAGCTCGGCTACGGCGGCAACATGCGCTACCTGAACCGGCAGGCGAAGAAGCGGAAACACCCCCTCCTGGCGGATCGGGAAGCCAGTCGCGCCATAGTTGTTCTTGATAGCTACTACTATCCGGACCCGGTGGGTGGCGGCCCGGAGGAGCCCCGCATCGCCCGGTACGCGCGGGGGGAGGACTACCACCGGGTCACCCTGGAGCGGCTCGACCAGCTGGCGGCCTGGTTGCGGGAGCGAGGAGCTCGCGCGGCGCGTCCCTACGTGGATACCGGCCCCGTCGCGGAGCGGGAACTCGCCCAGCGGGCGGGGCTGGGATGGATCGGCAAGAACACCATGCTTCTGCGGCCCGGCACCGGGTCCTGGTTCTTCATCGGTAGCATCCTCACCGACCTGCCGCTCGAGCCGGACGCGCCCTTCACGACTGATCACTGCGGCAGCTGCACCCGCTGTCTCGAGGCCTGCCCTACCGGCGCCTTCGTGGAGCCGCGGGTGCTGGACGCACGTCGCTGCATCTCCTATGTCACCATCGAGCAGAAGGGGCCGGTCGCGGCGGAGATCGCCGCGGCCCTCGAGGGCTGGGCGTTCGGCTGCGATATCTGCAACGAGGTGTGTCCGTGGAACGAGCGCTTCGCCGAGCCGAGCCGCATCACGGCGTTCGCCCCGCGCGAACTCCCGGGGACGCCCGGACCGGAGCGGTTCGAGGCGATGGACGAGGAGGCGTTCGCCCGGGATCTCGGGGACACCCCGCTGGCGCGTCCGGGGCTCGACCGGATGCGCCGCAACTGGCGCGCGGCGTGGGACAGCCGGCGTCACGGCTGAGCCACGGCCCCGGGGCGGCTGCTCCCGGATCGGCGGCAGCGCATTAGCTTCCCGCCCATGCCGACCCTGCACTCCATCGCCATCTTCGTCACCGACATCGAGCGGGCCAAGCGGTTCTACCGCGACGACCTCGAGCTGCCACTGCTGCGGGAGGGTTCCTTCGGCGCCGAGTTCCTCGAGGGCCCGGGCCACCTCGGCGTGCACCCGGCGGTCCACCCCGAGTCGAAGGCCCTCGTGGGCCGGCACACCGGCATCACCCTCCACGTGAGCGGGCTGCTGCCGTACTGCGAACGGCTGCATGAGCGCGGGGTGCGGTTCATCGCCGAGCCCACCAAGCAGGCCTTCGGCGTGATGGCGATGATCGCCGACCCCGACGGGAACATCTTCGCCCTCTGGGACGACGAGTTCCCCGAGTCGCACTGAGCCGCCCGGTGTACGTCACCCTCGTTTCCCTCTGGGCCTGGGCGGTGCTCGGCACCTGCCTGCTGGTCTGGCTGCCGTTGATGGCGCTGGTGCGGCTGGTGCTCTATCCCGTGGACCGGCCCGGCTACTGGACGGGGTACCTGTTCCGCCAGATCGGTCCCATCGTCGCGACCCTCAACCCGCTCTGGCGCTTCAAGGTGAGCGGGGTGATGCCGGCCAATCCCCGGAATCCCTACGTGGCGGTGTCCAACCACGAGTCGTTCGTGGACATCCTGCTCATCAGCCACCTGCCCTGGGAGATGAAGTGGCTCTCCAAGGTGGAGATCCTGCGGATCCCGGTGCTGGGGTGGAACATGAAGCTGGCGGGGGACATCCCGGTGGAGCGGGGCACCGCGCGTTCCGCCGCCAAGGCGATGCGCCGGTGCCGCGAGATCCTGCAGCAGGACAAGGTCTCCGTGGTCATCTTCCCCGAGGGCACCCGCTCCCCCACCGCGGACATGCTGCCGTTCAAGGACGGCGCCTTCCGGCTTGCGATCGATGCCCAGGTGCCCATCCTGCCGATGGTCGTGCGGGGGACCGGCACCGCCCTCCCCAAGCACGGGTGGCGCTTCGGCCGCTCCCGGGCCGAGGTCCGGGTGCTGGAGCCGGTCCCGACCCAGGGACTCACCAACGCCGACGTGCCCGCACTGCGGGATCGGGTGCGCGACATCATCGCCGCCGGACGGGAGCAGCTGCGCCTGGAGTCCGAGGCCTCCGATCGATAGGTAGTCGTACATAGTACTACTATAGCCCGGCGCCGAGTTGACCCGGCGCGGCGGTCGGTGTGCGTCGGTCCGGGGCTGGTCGTCATCTAGCGTGACAGGGTTCTATATTCCGCGCGGGCTGCCGGCCCGGCGCCCCGTCAGGCGACCACGAATCGAGGAGACCCACGCATGTCGAAGCGGGAGGAGCAGCGGCTCGCCGCCCTGCTCAAGAAGCACCAGGGCAAGATTGCGCCGCCACGGAAGGACCTCGCCGCCCAGTACGACAGCACCCTGCGGCTCCGGCCCGAGGATCAATCCAAGGAGACGAAGGATCTCTTCAAGGAAATGAAGCGCCGGGAGTTCTAGCTCCGGCCGAGGTCGCCGGGCGCGTGGGTTCGGCCCCACGCGCCGGCCAGGACCGCCAGCGTGAGCAGGTAGGGCAGCATCAGGAACAGCTGGTAGGGCACCTCGGGCAGGTAGCTCTGGAAGAGGAACTGCAGTGCCATGGCGGCGCCGAAGAACAGCGCCGCTCCCGCGACCTTCACCGGGTGCCAGCCGCCGAGCACCACGATGGCGATCGCGATGAAGCCCCGTCCCGCCGTCATCTTCTCCGCAAACGTCCCCACCTGTGCCAGCACCAGGCTCGCCCCCGCGAGCCCCGCGAGCGCGCCCCCGAGCAGCACCGCCACCAGCCGCACCCGCGTCACTGCCACGCCCGCCGCCCGGGCATCGCGAGCCACCTCGCCCGCGGCCCGCAGCTCCAGCCCGTACCGGGTCCGGAAAAGCAGCCACCAGCAGGCCGGCACCAGCAGCAGGGCCAGGTAGGTGAGGGCGCTCTGGGCAAAGAGCGCCTGACCGACCAGCGGCAGCCTTGAGAGGAGCGGCAGCGGCGTGACGGGCAGCGTCGGCAGCGAGAGCCCCACACCGGCGGGGCCGTACGCGCCGCGGTAGATGGCACCGGTGAGCCCCACCGCCGCGAGCGTCACCGCCGTACCGGTGATGACCTGGTCGCCCTTGAGCCACACCGCCACCACGCCGAACAGCACGCCGACCAGGATGCCCGCGGCGATCGCCACGCCGACGCCGGCCCACGCGCCGGCGGCGGTCGCGCCGAGGGTGGCCCCCAGCGCGCCGGCGAGCATGGCCCCTTCGATGCCGAGGTTGATCACGCCGCCGCGTTCCACCAGCGTCTCGCCCAGGGCGGCGAGCAGCAGCGGCGTGGCGACCCGGACCGCGGCGGCGAGGAAGGACTCAATCAGGTCCATCGCGTCCCTCCCGCCGGCCGGTCGCATCCACCAGCACCACCGTGATGATGACGACGGCCTCGACGACGTACACCGCCACCGCGGGCACGCCGGCATCGCGCTGCATGGCGCTGGCACCGGCCTCGAGCGCGGCGAACAGCAGTCCGGTGGCGACGATCCCGAGCGGGTGCAGCCGCGCCAGCAGCGCCACCGCGATACCGGTGAAGCCGTACCCCGGCGAGAGGTTCTGGAACAGCGCGTACGTGGTGCCTGCGATCTCGCCGCCGCCCGCCAGCCCCGCGAACGCGCCCGACGCCAGCAGCGCCGCGCCCAGCACGCGGCCGGGACGCACCCGCCCCGCCGTCGCGGCGGCGACCGGATTCAGCCCCACCGCCCGGAGCCGCAACCCGGCGAGGGTGCGGCGCCCGAACACCCACAGCGCCACGGCCAGGATCAGCGCCAGCGCCAGGCCCAGATGCAGCCGGGTCCCGGGGAGCTGGGGCAGCCGGGCGCTGAGCGGCAGCGGGTCGCTCTGGGGATAGACCCGTCGCGCCTCCTGCAGCGGCCCCACGACCATCCAGCTCACCAGCGCCTCGGCCACGAAGTTGAGCAGCAGGGTGGTGATGACCTCCAGGACCCCGAAGCGGACCCGGAGGATCGCCGGCGCCAGCGCCCACAGCGCCCCCGCGGCCGTCGCGGCGAGCAGGACCGCCGGTGCGGCGAGCAGGTGCGGCCAGCCGCCCACCACCAGCCCCATCGCCGTCGCGGCGATGGCACCGGCGTAGAACTGTCCCTCGGCGCCGATGTTGAATGCTCCCGCCCGGAAGGCGAGGCCGATGCCGAGCCCGATGATGATCAGCGGAATTGCGCGGGGGAGGAGGCCGGAGAGAATCGCGTCCGGCGTGCCGAAGGCGCCACGCCACAGCGCCGCGAGCGCGGCGCCTGCCGGGTATCCCGCGAGCGCCAGGCCCGCCGCGAGCAGCACCACGCCACCCGCGAGCGCCGCCGCACCCGGGAGGACGGTGGCAAGCACGGCACGCACGGCGGTGGTGCGGGTCACGCCGCTCCTCCCGCTGGCGTGCCACCGCCCAGCATCAGCTGGCCGATCCGGTCCCGGGTGGAGTCGGCGGGTGGGAGGGTGGTCCGCCCCCGGGCGACGACCAGGACCCGGTCGGCGACCGCGAGGAGTTCGTCGAGGTCGGGCAGGTGGAGCACCACGGCCGCGCCCGCATCCGCGGCGGCGCGGAGCCGGGCAAAGACCTCCCGCGTGGCGCGCACATCGAGCCCGCGCGCCGGGTTCTCCGCCACCAGGACGCGCGGTTGCCGCTCCGCCGCGCTGGCGATCACCACCCGCTGCTGGTTGCCGCCGCTGAGCTCGGCGGCCAGGGCGGCCGGGCCGCGGGCGACGACGCCGTACTGCCCCAGGAGTTCGGCGGTGCGGCGGCGGACGGCGGGCCAGTCTATCCAGCCCCGGCGCACCCACGGCGCCTCCGCCCCCTGCCACAGCGCCAGGTTTTCCGCCAGGGTGAACTCGCCCACCAGCGCTTCCCGGGTCCGGTCTTCCGGGATGAAGGCGACGGGCTGGGCCACCTGCGCCGTGCCGGCGTGCGCCGTGACCTGACCGGCGATCAACCGCAGCAACTCGCGCTGGCCGTTTCCCTCGACTGCCGCCACCCCGAGGATCTCACCGGCGTGCACGGTGAGGGTGCCCGCGAGCAGGCCGCTGCCGGTGCCGGCGAGTCGCGCCACCTCCGCGGCGTCGAGGCGTACCAGGACCTCTCCTGAGACGCCCCGTCCCGAGGACGGGGGAGCGGCGTCCCCGGTCCCGAGCATCGCTTCGGCCAGGGAGGCGGTGGTTTCCCCGCCCACCGGCCCAGTGCGCACGACCCGGCCACGGCGCAGGATGGTCACCTGGTCCGCGATGCGGAGCGCTTCCTCGAGCTTGTGCGTGATCAGTACCGACGAGACGCCATGCGCGCGCAGCGCCCGGACCAGCGCGAGGAACGGGGCCGCCTCGCTGGGCGGGAGGACCGAGGTGGGTTCGTCGAGCAGCAGGATCCGCGCGTCGGCAGCCAGCGCCTTGAGCACCTCGAGCCGCTGCTTGAGCCCGGCGGAGAGGTCCTCCGCCCGGGTATCGGCGGGGAGCGTGATCGCGGTCTTCTCCATCAGGGCCTGGAGCCGCGCACGTGTGGCGCGCGTGGGAGGGCCCCATCCCGCGGCGAGCGCCACATTCTCCGCCACCGTGAATGTCGGGATGGAGGTGAAATGCTGGTGCACCATCCCGATGCCGAGCCGCCGCGCGGCGCGCGGGTCGGGGACCTCGATCGGGGTGCCGTCCACCAGGATCGTCCCCCGGTCGGGCCGCACCAGCCCGAAGGCGATCTTCATCAGCGTGGATTTGCCGGCGCCGTTCTCGCCGAGGAGCGCGCGGATCTCGCCCCGGCCCAGGCGGAAGTCGACGCCATCGAGCGCCACGACCGCGCCGAAGCGCCTGGCGATGTCCCGCAGTTCGAGGAGGGAAGGGGTGTCGCGGCCGGCGGAGGCTGCCGGATCGGTGCTCACATGCCGGTGGGGTGGTCGTGGAACTCCCATGGGAGGCCGAACCGGGTCGCCAGGTGCTCCGCGAGGAGCCGTACGCCGATGGTTTCGGTGGCGTAGTGTCCGGCGTAGAGCACGTTCACGCCGAACTCCATCGCGTCGAAGAAGGTGTGCGCCGCGCCCTCGCCGGTGATGAAGGTGTCACAGCCGGCGTCCTTCGCCTGGAGGATGGAGCTGCCGGCCCCGCCGGTGATGACGCCCACCATCCGCACCTGCTCCGGCCCGCCGGGGATCAGCCGGACTGCCGACGGCTGGATGCCGAGGAAATCCGCCAGCCGGCGTGCCAGCGCGTCCCGCGCCGCGAGTCCGGGCGGTACCGTCCCCGCCACCCCGATCGTCGCACCCTTGTACTGGCCGAACCACCGGCAGTCGGTGAGCCCGAGCATCCGCGCCAGCCCGGCATTGTTGCCCACGTCGGGATGCAGGTCCAGCGGGAGGTGTGCGGCGTAGAGCGCCGCATCGCGCTCGAGCAGCGCCCGCACCCGGCGATAGCGCCGGCCGGTCACCGGCTGGGCGCCATCCCAGAAGAGACCGTGATGCACCAGCAGGAGTGGGGCGCTGTCACCCTTGCCCAGGCCTTCGATCGTGGCGAGCGAGGCATCCACCGCGGCGACCACCCGGGTGACCCGACCGCCATTCTCGACCTGCAGGCCGTTGTGCGCGTTGGCGTCGTCCGGGACCTCACGGATGCGGAGGTACTGGTCGAGGTACGCCGTCACCTCAGCGAGGGCGGCGCCTTTCGGCGTCACGGGGTGGGTCCGGGGTCGGCGGCGATGATCGAATCGCGGGCGGCGCGCATGAGGGAATCCACCCGGGCGGGAATCGTCCCGGCCAGCGCCGGGTTGGGCTCGTACCGGATGACCCCGCTGCGGAGCCCGAAGGTCTCCTCGTGCGGGACGAACTTGCCGGCCTGGACCTCGCGAGCCACGGAGAGAATCGCGCGGGGGAGGTCAATCACCGCCGAGCCAAGGACCCGGTCGGGGGCCAGCGAGGCCTGGTCGGAGTTGGAGCCGAAGATGTACGCCGACTTCGATTCCTTCACCGCCTGGAATGCGCCGAGCGCCGCCTGGTCGGCGTTGTGGTGGAACATGTCGGCGCCGGCCTGGATGAGGGCGAGCGCCGCTTCCCGCCCCGCGGCCACGTCATCGAAGGTGTTGAGGTAGGTGGCCCGGGCGGTGATGGCCGGATTGACGCGCTTCGCGCCCGCGTCCCATGCCTCTTCCGCCTCCTTGATCGGCGGCAGCTCGATGCCGCCGATGAAGCCGATCGTGTTGGTCTTCGTCATCCCGCCGGCGACGATGCCGGCGAGGTAGCTGGCCTCCCGCAGGCGGAAGATGAGAGGCGAGACGTTCCCCGCCACCTTCTCCCCGGAGGTCACGACGAACACCGTCTTCGGGAACTGCGCGCTCACCCGCTCTGCCGGGCCCTGAAACTCGAACCCATGCCCGAACACGAGCGGATAGCCCTGCGCCGCGTAGTTGCGCAGCGCCTCTTCCTGCTCGGCGGGGGTGTGCGCCTCGACGTGGCTGATCGGCACGCCGAGCGAGTCATGAATCTGGAGCAGCCCGGCGTAGGCGCCGGAGTTCCAGGCCGCGTCGGCCACGGACCCCGGGGTCACCAGGGCGACGCGGAACTCGGTTGATTGGGAGTCTTTTGAGCAACTACTGAGGAGCAGAACGGTGCAGGCCGCGGCACCCAGAAAGCGCATCATTGAGTCACTCTCGTGACAGATTTGGGTCACTCACCGCCTTGTCACAGGCGGTGAGGCGGCGCTTTCCACAACTTCTCCCTACTTATCAACGAATGTGGGAAGCCACAGGTCGTTGATTTACTCCACCTTGGACAGTTCGCCGCGCTTCTCCTGCCCGAGGAATTGACCCCGGTCCCCGCCTTCGGGTTCCATGGAGATCTGGCCGTTCACCCGGCCGCCGTCGGCAATCTGGAGCCGCGGGCTGCGAATGTCACCCTCCACCAGGGCGCCGGCCTGGATCTCGACCCGCTCCCCGGCATGGATGGTCCCGTGGATCTCGCCGCCGGCCACGACCTCGGCGGCGAACACGTCACCCCGGATCATGGCGCCCGGCGCGATGAGCAGCTGGTGACCGGCGCGCACGGTGCCTTCCACCGTCCCTTCGATCTTGACCACACCCTCGCTGACCACGTCCCCGGCCACCGTGGTGCCGATGGCGATGATGGTGAGCCCCGCGGGCTCGGTGCGGCGTGCCCCACCATCCTGGCGGGGGGAGGAGAAGATGGCCATCAGTTCGGCTCCTTGATGATCGTCCGTGGGTCGATCGGCTGGCCCTCGTGCCTGACCTCGAAGTGCAGGTGAGGGCCGCTCGAATGTCCGGTGTTGCCGGTCAGGCCGAGCACCTCGCCGGCCGCGAGCGGCTGCTCGGCGGTGACGGTGAGGCGGCTGAGGTGGCCATACAGGGACTGGTACCCCTCGGGATGCTCCACCAGGACGAAGATGCCGTACTCCGGATCCTCCCCCGCCTGCAGCACCCGACCACCCCCGGCAGCTCGTACCGGTGTGCCCACGGGAACAGCAATGTCCAGGCCGGGATGTCCCCCGCCCTTGGTGTCGGTCGCCGCCTGGCCGCGGGTGACGTATCCCGCGTCCTCCAGGGGCCAGTGACTGGGTACCGAAGGGCCGGTCTCGAACCCCTCGGTGGCTCCCGGAGCGCGGGCCCGGACCACGGGCGCTACCGGGAGCTGGCTGGCAAAACGCACCGGTTCGGGCACGACGTCGGCCCCGAGCAGTTCGCGGATCCGGTCGTAGCGGCGCTCGGCACTGTCGAGGGCGGCGACGAGGTCGCCGATCTTGGCGTTCTCCCGCTCCAGCCGTTCGACCTCCTGCTGCATCCCCGGCACCCGTGCGGCCGCCGCGGCCACGGGGAGGTAGGTGGCCAGGGCCAGGAGCAGCAGCACCCCGAACAGCAGGGCCCCGCCGACGGCGGCCCGCGCCATCCATTGAGGAATCCGGTAGCTGCGGGAGGCGAGGTCGCCGTCCGACTGGATGACGATCGTGACGTGCCGCCGGCTGGAACTCATCCGCCGTAGGGCTCGCCGAGGATGAGCTCGAGCACCCGGGCCAGATCGTCGTCGGAGTAGTAGCTCACCGCGATCATCCCCCGGCCGCGGCGGCGGGCGGTCACCCGCACGTCAGTGCCGAGCCGCTTGCGGAGGGCGTCTTCCACCCGGCGCTGCGCGGGCGCGACCTCGCGTGCCGGTGCCTTGCGGGACCCCGCCGGCCGCTGGCCGCGGACCTTGGTCTCGATGTCCCGGACCGACCAGCCCTGCTCGGCCGCCGCCTCCGCCAGCCGGATCACCTGGGCCCGGTCGCTGATGGCGAGCAGCGCGCGGGCGTGGCCCTCGCTCAGCCGCCCGGTGTCCACCATCGCCGCCACCTCAGGCGGGAGCTTGAGCAGCCGGAGCGCGTTGGCGACGGTCGAGCGGTCCCGCCCGACCAGCCGCGCCACCTCCGCCTGGCTCAGGTGGAACTCGTCCAGCAGGCGCTGGTAGCTGTGCGCCTCCTCGATGGCGGAGAGGTTGTCGCGCTGCAGGTTCTCGATCAGCGCCAGGGTGAGCAGGGTGCGGTCGTCCGCCTCCTTCACCACGGCGGGGATCTTCTCCCACCCCAGCTTCTGCGCCGCGCGCCAGCGGCGCTCGCCGGCGATCAGCTGGTAGCCGTCGAGGTGCTTCCGCACCACGACCGGCTGCAGCAGGCCGGCGGTCTCGATGGAGGCGACCAGCTCGGAGAACTGCGGCTCGTCCAGGGTGGCGCGGGGCTGGTAGGGGTTGGGACGGATGGTGCCGACGGGAAGCTCCAGCAGGTTGCCGCTGGCCGCCGCCTCCTGCTTGGAGATGGGGCCGAGGAGGGCCTCGAGGCCGCGGCCAAGCCGCTTGGTCTCGCTCATGACTCGGCCTCCACCCGCGGCAGGTCGACGGCAGGAAGCGCGCTGCCATTGCCGGCCGTCGCGGCGCGCTTGATCAGCTCCTGGGCCACACCCAGGTAGCTCTTGGCCCCGATCGACTGGATGTCGTAGAGGAGGATCGGCTTGCCGAAGCTGGGCGCCTCCGCGAGGCGCACGTTGCGCGGGATGACCGTCGAGAACATGCGCGGGCCGAAGTACTCCTTGGCGTCGCTCGCGACCTGGCGGCAGAGATTCACCCGGCCGTCGTACATGGTGAGCAGCACCCCATCGATGGCGAGCCCGGTGTTGAAGTTCTGCTGGACCAGCTTGATGGTGTTGAGCAGCTGGGAGATGCCCTCCAGCGCGTAGTACTCGCACTGGATGGGGATGATCACGCCGTCGGCGGCGGTGAGCACGTTGAGCGTGATCAGCCCGAGCGAGGGCGGGCAGTCAATCAGGATGAACTCGTAGCGATCGCGCGCGGCCTCGAGCGCACGGCGCATCACGCTCTCGCGGCCCTGGCGATCCACCAGCTCCAGCTCGGCGCCGACCAGGTCCTGCGTCGCCGGCAGCACGTCGAGGTAGGGCAGGGTGCTGTCGTTGAGGATCACGTCCGCCAGCGGGCGCCCCTCGATGAGCACATCGTAGAGCGCGAAGCGCAGCTGGTCGCGCCGCACCCCCACGCCACTCGTGGCGTTCCCCTGGGGGTCGGCATCCACCAGCAGCGTCTTCCGCTCGGCGATGGCGAGGGAGGCCGCGAGGTTGACGGCGGTGGTGGTCTTGCCGACGCCGCCCTTCTGGTTCGCGATGGCAATTACTCGTGCCATTGTAACTCTTTTATTTACAGTGATTTACAGTTGAAAACTTGGCTGAGAAAATACCCGCGGCCAGGAGGATGGAGCGGAGGAATCGAATATACAGCTTGGCATGCGGGAGGGAAATGCTGATTCGCGGTATCTGCAGGGCTGTTTCACGTGAAACACCGGGACCCAGCGGAGCGGAGGAGGGTCTCCGGGCCCGTTTCACGTGAAACAGGTCAGGCCGGTGGAGCGCAGGCCTCCCGGTTGCGACGCCACTTCTCGACCTCCAGCACCAGGTTCTGGAGGTCGCTGGGGGAGATCCCCGGAATCCGCCCCGCTACGCCCAGGGACTCCGGGCGCCGAGCCGTCAGCTTCTGGCGCGCCTCGGTGGAGAGGGAGTGGAAGCGGGAATAGTCCAGTGTCGCATCCAGGGCGAATCCTTCCAGCGCGGCGAGGCGCTCCACCCCATCCCGCTCCCGCTCGAGGTAACCCTCGTACTTGATCTCGATCTCAGCCCAGAGTGTCTCTTCGCTGGAGCCCTCCCACCCCGCTTGCCGGAGCAGCGCCGAGAGGCTCACACCCGGCCGGCGGACCAGATCCCTGATCCGTGCCGGTTCACGGATCTCACCGCCCTCTGCCTGAACCAGGTGGGGATTGGCCAACCCGGGCGCGACGGCGGTATCACGGGCGGCGGAGTAGGCAGACTCTTCCCTCCGGAGCAGCGCTTCCGCGCGGCGCAGCTCCTCACCGGAGAACAGCCCGGCACGCTCCGCCACCCCGACGAGCCGGCGGAGTGCGTTGTCCTGCCGTAGCAGCAGGCGAAACTCTGCCCGGGAAGTAAACAATCGGTAGGGTTCGTCCACGCCGCGGGTCACCAGGTCGTCGATCAGCACCCCGATCATCGCCTCATCCCGGCGGAGGAGGATCGGATCCTCGCCTCGGGAAGCCTTGGCGGCGTTCACCCCCGCCATGATCCCCTGGCCCGCGGCCTCTTCGTACCCGGTGGTGCCGTTGACCTGTCCCGCGAAGTACAGCCCTGAGACCGCCCGGCACTCGAGCGATGGGTGCAGCTGCGTCGGAGGGATGTAGTCGTACTCGATGGCGTAGCCGGGGCGGGTGATCCGCGCCTGCTCCAGGCCGGGGATGGCGTGGACCATCGCCTCCTGCACCGCGAGCGGGAGCGAGGTCGAGAGCCCGTTGACGTACAGCTCCGCCGTGTCGAGGCCCTCGGGCTCCAGAAAGAGCTGGTGCCGCTCCGCGTCGGGGAATCGCTGGATCTTGTCCTCGATCGAGGGGCAGTAGCGGGGACCACGACCACTGATCGCGCCACCGTAGAGTGCCGATTCACCCAGGTTCTCGAGGATCAGGTCCCGCAGCGGCTCGCCGGTCCAGGCCAGGTAGCAGGGCAGCTGGGGCAGCCGCGGATGGCGCTCCCGGGTGGCGAACCAGTACGCATCGGGGTCCCCATCCTGACGCGGGAAGGCCGAGAGATCGAGGCTCCGACCATCGACCCGCGGCGGGGTGCCCGTCTTGAAGCGTTCAATCGTAATACCTTGTCGTTCAATAACTTGCGAAAGCTCAACAGATGGCTGGTCCCCCGCCCTGCCGGCGGGGATCCGGCCGTCGCGGCCAAGATGGATCGCGCCTCGGAGAAAGGTGCCCGCGGTAACCACCACCGTAGCCGCGCGGAAATGGTGTCCCTCGCGGGTGCGCACGCCGGCGGCACGCCCGCCCTCGGTCATCACCTCCACCACCGTGCCCTGGGCGAACTCGAGCCGCGGCACCTCTTCGAGCAGGTGCCGCACCGCGATCCGATACCGGGCGCGGTCGCACTGCGCCCTCGGGGACCACACCGCCGGCCCCTTGGAACGATTGAGCATCCGGAACTGAATCGAGGCGCGATCGGTGGCGCGCGCCATGATCCCGCCGAGGGCATCCACCTCGCGCACCACGGTGCCTTTCGCGATCCCGCCGATGGCGGGATTGCAGGACATCTGCCCCAGAGTCTCGAGGTTCTGGGTGACGAGCACGGTCCGCGCGCCGGTGCGAGCCGCGGCCGCGGCCGCCTCGGTGCCGGCGTGGCCCCCGCCGATCACGATGACATCGTAGCGCTCCATGCCGGCCAAGCTACCGACCCGGACGCACGAACGGGAGAACGGGGTACCCACCCCCGCCCTCCCGTTCCGTGGCCTGCCCGGCGCCGGTGCCGGTCGGCGCTAGTCCGTCCGCACCCAGCGCCACAGCTCCTTGAACCCGGGGCGCTTGCCGTAGGAGAGGATGCCGACCCGGTAGATCCGCGCCCCCAGCCAGACGATCGCGATGGTCCCCAGGATCATCACCGCCACGCCCATCGCCACTTCGCTGACCGGGAGCGGGGAAATGGCGTACCGCACGGGCACCACCAGCGGAGTGAAGAAGGGAATGAAGGTCAGCACCCGGGCCAGCGTGCCCGAGGGTTCGTTGATGGTCGAGAACATGGTGATCATGCCCACCACGATGATCATCGTCACCGGAGTGGCCGCCTGCTGGGCCTCCTGCTGGGTATTGCACATCGAGCCGATGGCCGCGTACAGCCCCGAGTACATGAAGAACCCGAGGAAGAAGAACAGCAGGATGACCACCACCAGGTCGGAGGTGATCGTCGGCATGGTGAAGCCGGTCTGCGCGGCGGCCTGGGCGGCGTCCGTGCCGGCGGCGGCACTCACGCCCCGGCCCAGCACCTTGGTGAGGTAGAGCCCGGTGCCGGCCCAGATACCCAGCTGCACCAGCCCGACCGCCCCCACCCCGATGACCTTCCCCATCAGCAGCTCGAAGGGCCGCATGCTGGAGACCAGGACCTCGATGATCTTGCTCGACTTCTCCTCGATCACGGAGGCCATGATCTGGACCCCGTAGAGGAGGAGCGAGATGTACATGAACATGTCCACGATGTAGGCCAGCAGGAACGACGCCTCACCGCTCTCGCCGGTGAGCTTGCCCTCGGTGACCTTCTTGGTCTGGAGGTCCACGCGCAGGGCGGCCGCGGCCTTCATGGCGGAGTCGGCGTTGAGCCGCTCCAGCCGCTCGTTGCGCACCAGCGGGCCGAGGGTGCGCTCCAGCGAGTTCATGGCCTGGAAGCTGGAGACGTTGGAGCCGTAGTAGGCCACCTTCCCCGACTCGACGCCGTCCTCGGAGAGGATGAGCAGCCCCGAGGGCGCGCCCGCCGGGCCCTCGCGCAGCCCGATCAGGCGGATGACCGAGTCCCGGGCCGCCTCGAGGCCGCCCGTGACCGGCAGGACGGTGACGGCGTACCGCGGGGCCGAATCGGGGAGCCGCTCCAGGGCAAGCGCCGAGTCCACCCGCGCGCCGAGCGAGCCGCCGGTACCGTCGAGCACGACGATGCCCCGGGTAGTGCTCTCCTGCTTGCTGAGCAGCGCCGGGAGGCCCATCACGATGCCCCCGAGCACGGGGACGACCAGCGTGCCGAAGATGAAGGCCTTGGTGCGCACCCGCTCGATGAATTCGCGCCGGATGACCGCGAGGATCTTGTTCATGGTCAGGCTCCCGCGCTGGCCGGGGCCTGGGCCGCCTCGGGCCCGACCTTGGCAATGAAGATGGACTGCAGCGACGGCTCCACCACCTCGAACCGAGACAGGCCGACGTCGGCCGCGATCAGGTCGTGCAGCAGCTTCTCGGGGTCAGCGCCCGGCGCGAGGCCGACCTCCGCGCTGGCGCCCGCGTCGTCCACCGAGGCCACCAGGCTCCGGTCGGCGAGGACCCGCTTCGCGGCCGCGGCGTTCCGGGTGAAGCTGAGCGCCACGTGGCTCTTCCCGCTCTCCCGCTTGATCTCGGCCAGGGCCCCGTCCACGACCTTCTTCCCCCGCGCGATGATCGCCACCCGCTCGCACATCTTCTCGGCGTGCTCCATGATGTGGGTCGAGAAGAGCACGGTGCGGCCGCTGCGGCCCAGCTCCACCACCACATCGCGCATGACCTGGCTGTTGACCGGGTCGAG
>CAZYIV010000076.1:0-18890 GCA_964647615.1 uncultured Gemmatimonadaceae bacterium
AGCCCCGGGCGCCGGCGCGGGAGGACTGGCGCCTCGTGGCCCCCATGCTGGTGCTCGCTGGGCTGTGCCTGGGCCTCGGGCTGGTCCCGCTGGTGGCGGTGCGCTCCGCCGTGGGGGTGTCGGCCGTGCTGGTCCCGGCCACGACGGGGGTCCAGGCCGGCCCGCCGGACCTCGCCGCGGCGGCGGTGGCGCTGGGCTGGGCCTGGCTGGCACTACTGGGCTTGGCGGGGGTGATGGGCGTGTGGCGGCATCCGGCGCGCACGCGGCAGGCGCCGACCGCGGCGACCTGGGGCTGTGCCTACCCGGCGGCGACGCCGCGCATGCAGTACACCGCAGGCTCCTACGCCATTCCATTGTTGCTGGCCCTCGGCCGGATCGCCACTCCGCGCATCCGGCGGGAATCCGCCGCTCTGGAGGTGCACACCGGGGACCGGGTGCTGGACGGCCTCCTCCGCCCGCTCTGGCTCAGGGCCCGGTCGCTGGCGGCCGGCTTCCGCCCGCTGCAGCAGGGCCCGGTGACCCGGTACCTCCAGTTCATCGTGCTGACGGTGCTGCTGCTGCTGGCTGCGCTGTTCGTCTCGATCGTGAGGCGGCCGTGACCTGGCTGCTGGGGGCGGTAGTGCTGCTGCTGGGTGGGGCCGGGGCCGCGATGCTCCTGCGCCGCCGGCCGCGGGCGGCCGACCGGCTGTACCTCGGACTGCTGCTCGGCGGCGTGGCGGCGGGGCTGGTGCCGGTGCTCACGGTCCTGCGGGGCGGCCGCGTCGCGCCGGCCGACCTCCCCGGCAGCCTGCCGGGCGGGGCGTGGGGGTTCGGGCTGGACCCGTTGTCGGGATGGTTCCTCCTCGTCATCCTCGGCGTGGGCGCCGGCGCCGGGGTCTTCGGCGTCGGCTATCTCCAGCCGGAGCGGCCCCAGCGCTCGGTGGCTGGCACCCAGGGGTTGTTCATGGTGCTGTTGATCGGGCTCGTCGGCGTCGTGACGGCCCGGGCCGTGGTCCCCTTCCTGGCGGCCTGGGAGGTGATGGCGGTCTCCGCCTATTTCCTGGTCATGCACGACCGGGAGCAGGCCGAGGTCCGGAGGGCGGGCCTCATCTACCTCGTGCTCACCCACCTCAGCACCCTGGCGCTGGTGGCGATGTTCGCGGCGCTGAGCGTGCATGCCAGCGGGCATCGGTTCGACGACCTCGGCGCGGCCGGCCGGACCCCCGGGGTGGTGCAGAATGTCGTGCTGGGACTGGCCCTGGTCGGATTCGGCCTCAAGGCCGGGGCGGTGCCGCTGCACTTCTGGCTGCCGGGGGCCCACGCGGCCGCCCCCTCCCATGTCTCGGCGGTGCTGTCGGGGGTGATGCTGAAGGTGGGGATCTACGGCCTGTTCCGGATCCTGGTGCTGGTGGGCCCGCCGCCGGCCTGGTTCGGGTGGAGCCTGTTCGCGATCGGCCTGCTGTCCGGGGTGCTGGGCGTGGTGTGGGCGCTGGCGCAGCACGAGCTGAAGCGATTGCTTGCCTATCACAGTGTCGAGAACATCGGCATCATCCTGCTGGGCATGGGCGTGGGGGTGCTGGGGGTGGTCTATGGTCACCCGGCGGTGGCGGTCCTGGGCCTGACCGGGGCCCTGCTGCACACGCTGAACCACGCCCTCTTCAAGAGCCTGCTGTTCCTGGGGGCGGGCACGGTGCTGCGGGCGACGGGCCGCCGCCGCATCGATGAGCTGGGCGGCCTTGCCCGCCGGCTGCCCTGGACCGCGCTGGCGTTCGGGGTGGGCTCGGTCGCAATCGTGGGCCTGCCGCCGTTCAACGGCTTCGTCAGCGAGTGGGCGGTGTTCCGCGGTCTGCTGGCGGCCGGTGTGGCGCCGGACCCGCTGCGCTACGCGGTGGTGGGCACGGCGGGGCTGGGCTTCATCGGGGCGCTGGCGCTGGCCTGTTTCACCAAGCTGGACGGCGTGCTGTTCCTGGGGCAGGCCCGCCGCGCGCCCCGGGTCGCCGCCCTCGCGGGCGACCCACCGCCCGGCATGCTGGTGCCGATGCTGCTCCTGGCGAGCGCCTGCCTGGCGATCGGCGTGGCGCCGGCGCTGGTCCTGGTGCCGGCGCGGCGGGTGCTCACCGACCTGCTGCCGACGCTGGCGTCGGCAGCGGGCGTCCCGGGCGAGCCGCACGAGGCCGGCCTGGTCACGCAGCTCGGCCTCCTCCTGCTGGGGCTCACGCTGGTGCTGCTGCTGGCGCGCCGCCGCGTCGGCGCGGCCCGGCGGGCCCCGACCTGGGGGTGTGCCGGCGCCGCCGGCACCGCCCGGATGGAGTACACCGCCTCGTCCTACGCCGCCCCGCTCCTCACCGCCCTCGGACCGGTCACGGGGGTGCATCTCGAGCGCGCGACGGCGGGGCTGCGCTCCCATGCCAGCGATCCGGTGCAGGACGGCGCGGTCCTGCCGGCCTGGGCGTTTCTCGGCCGGACCAGTGTCCGCCTGCGGGGGCTGCAAGGCGGCCGGCTCCGCTGGTATCTGCTGTCGCTGATCCTCACCCTGCTGGCGTTGCTGGCCTACCTCTCGAACGCGCGAGGTCCCCGGTGATCCTCGGCCCGCTGCTATCGCTGGCGCTGGTCCTGCTGCTGGCGCCCGCCCTCCCGTCCGTCGCCACCCGGACCCGCGCCTTCCTGACCGGGCGCCGGGGGGCCCCTGTGCTGCAGTTGTACCGGGACCTCGCCCGGCTGGTCCGGAAGGATGTGGTGTACAGCCACACCACCACGCCGGTGTTCCGGGTCGGGCCGGTGGTGGTGCTGGCCACCGTGCTCGTGGCGGCCCTGCTGCTCCCGCTGGACGGGCATGCGGCGCTGCTCAGCTTCAGCGGCGACCTGGTGGCCTTCACGGGGTTGCTCGGCCTGGGCCGCTTTGCGCTAGTGCTGGCGGGGCTCGACACCGGGTCGAGCTTCGAGGGCATGGGGGCCAGCCGTGAGGTGACGATCTCGGCCTTCGCGGAGCCGGCGCTCTTCCTCTGCCTCACGGTGCTGGTGCTGGCGACCGGCGAACTCTCCCTGGCGGGCATGCTGGGCGACCCGCTGGCGCGGGTGTGGACCGGGGCCGCGCCCTCGCTGGTGCTGGCGGCGGCTGCGCTGTTCATGCTGACCCTGGCAGAGACCTCGCGGGTCCCGGTGGACGATCCGGCCACGCACCTCGAGCTGACCATGATCCACGAGGTGATCGTGCTCGATCACAGCGGACCCGAGCTGGCCATGCTGCTCTACGCCAACGCCCTCAAGCTGGCGCTGTTCGGCGCCCTGGTGGTGGGGGCGCTGGTGCCCCTGGGGCGGCTGCCGGCCCGGCTGGCCCCGCTGGTGCTGGCTGCCGGCCTGGTGCTGGTGGCGGTGGGTGTGGGCGTGGTGGAGTCCACCATGGCGCGGCTCCGGATGAACCGGGTGCCCCAGTTCCTGGTGGCCGCTTCGGCGCTGGCCGTCTTCGGCGTCATCCTCCTCCTGAGGTGAACCGTGACCGGGCTGCATGAACTGCTGCTGCTGGGCGTGGTGCTCACCAACTTCTGGGTGCTGGGCACCACCCGGCTGAGCGCCACCATCCGTGCCACCGCCATCCAGGGCGCCCTGCTGGCGCTGTTGCCGGTCGCGCTGCACCCCGGCTGGTCCCTGCACATCGTGGGGCTCGCTGCCGGGACGTTCCTGGTGAAGACGCTCATCCTGCCCAGCTTTCTGGCCTGGGCCATCCGGGAGGCGGCAGTGCGACGCGAGGTCGAGCCGATCATCGGCTTCTCGGCCTCGCTGGCGCTGGGGGCGGTGGCGGTGGGGGTGTCCTTCGGGATCGCCCAGCGCATTCCCCTGCCCGAGGCCGACAGCAGCCTGTTGATCCCGGTGGCGCTCGCCACCGTCATGGTCGGCCTGCTGGTCCTGACCACGCGGAACAAGGCCCTGAGCCAGGTGGTCGGCTACCTGATCCTGGAGAACGGCATCTTCGTCTTCGGCCTGAGCCAGGTGGAGCGGGTGCCCTTCCTGGTGGAACTCGGCGTGCTGCTCGACATCTTCGTGGGGATCTTCATCATGGGCATCGTGGTGTTCCACATCAATCGGGCGTTCGATTCGCTCGATTCCACCCGCCTGACCGAACTCAGGGACTGATGCCGCTCCTCCTCCTGATTGCGCTGCCGGCACTGGCGAGCGGGCTGGCCTACCTGATCCGGTCGGTGACGCTCCGGGGCGTGGTCCTGGTCACGGTCGCGGCGCTGCACCTGGGCCTGGTGGCCGCCCGGTGGGGGCGCACCGCGCCGCCGGCTCCCGGGGCATGGCTGGCGCTCGATCCGCTCGGTCTGCTGGTCCTGAGCCTGGTCAGCGTCCTCTTCCTGGTGGTGGCGGTGTATGCGGTGGGCTTCCTGCGGCGCGAGCCGCCCCGCGGCGGTCGGGTCTTTGTGACCGGCCTGCTGGGCTTCCTCGCCGCCGCCTCGCTGGTGGCGACGAGCCAGCACCTCGCCCTCCTCTGGGTCGGGATGGAGACCACCACCCTGACCCTGGCCCCGCTGGTGTACCACCGGCATGACCGGCGCTCCCTCGAGGCCGTCTGGAAGTACCTGCTGCTCTCCTCGGTCGGGATCGCGCTGGCGCTGCTGGGCACGTTCTTCCTCGCCGCGGCGCAGAGCTGGGGCCACCCGCTGCTGCTGGGGGACCTGCTGGCGGGCGCCACCAGCCTGCATCCCTCGCTGCTGCGGACCGCCTTCATCTTCCTGCTGGTGGGCTACGGCACCAAGATGGGGCTGGCCCCGCTTCACGCCTGGAAGCCGGATACCTATGGTGAGGCGCCGAGCCTGGTTGCCGGGCTCATGGCCGGCGGCCTCACCAGCTGTGCGTTCCTCGGTGTGGCCCGCATCACCGAGGTGACCATCGCGGCCGGCCTCGGCGGGTTCGTGCGCCCGCTGTTGCTGGCCTTCGGGGTAGTCTCGCTGGTGGTGGCCGCGGCCTTCATGATCGGGCAGCGGGACCTCAAGCGCCTGCTGGCCTACTCCAGCGTGGAACACATGGGGCTGCTGGTGCTGGGGCTCGGGCTGGGGGGCGCGGGGCCCTACGGCACCGTGCTGCACCTGGTGAACAACGCGCTCACCAAGGGGGTCGTCTTCCTCGCGGTGGGGAATGTCGTCCTGGCGACCGGCTCGGCATCCGCCGATCAGGCCCGGGGCGTGCTGCGGCGCCTGCCGGTGACCGGAGTGCTGCTGCTGCTCGGGCTGTTCGCCGTCACGGGCTCCCCCCCCTTCGGCCTGTTCCTGAGCGAATTCACCATCCTGAACGCTGCCATCGCCGAGGGCCACCCGTGGATCGCGCTGACGGTGGTGGCGTTGCTGGCGATCATCTTCGTCGGCATGGCGGCAGTGGTCCTGGACGTGGTCTACGCGCCGGCGGAGGCGCCGGCGGCCCCGGTGCGGGAGAGTGTGTTGCTGGTGGGCGGACCGATCCTCCTGCTCGCCGCCGTGCTGCTGCTCGGGTTGTACGTGCCGCTCCCGCTGCACCAGCTGCTCGCCGCGGCGGCGCAGGGCCTGGGGGCGGCGCCATGACGGCGTTCGATGGGCTGGGTCTCCGCAACCGCCGGGCGGTCGCGATGGCGGCGATCCCCCGGGAATCGGTGGCGCGCTTCCGCGAGACCGTGATCGAGGCAGTCCGGGGCGGGTGGCGGGTGGCGGCGCTGTTCGGGACCCCCGAGGCGGGGGCCGGCACCCTGCTGGTGGCGATCCTGGCCCAGGACGAGCGAGGCCAGCTCGGCGCGGTCACGACCGAGGTGACGGAGCGCTATCCCGCCCTCACCCCGGACTGTCCCGAGGTGCACCTGTTCGAGCGGGAGATCGCGGAGCAGTGCGGTGTGACACCGGACGGCCATCCCTGGCTCAAGCCGGTCCGGCGCCACCCGGTGGATCACGGCCGGGCACCCGCCTCCGCCACCCCGTTCGATCGCGAGCGCTATCCCTTCTTCCAGTTTGCGGGAGAGGAGGTCCACGAGGTGGCGGTCGGTCCGGTGCACGCGGGCATCATCGAGCCGGGGCACTTCCGCTTCCAGGCCCACGGCGAGGAGGTGTTGTTCCTCGAGATCATGCTGGGGTACCAGCATCGCGGCGTGGAGCGGCTGCTGGAACAGCGTCCCTGGCCCGATGCCGTCCTGGTGGCGGAGTCCATCGCCGGCGACACGGTGATCGGGCACGCGAGCGCCGCCTGCGGGGCGATCGAGGCGCTGGCCCGCAGCCGGAAGACCCCGCGGGCGCAGACCATCCGGGGGATCGCGCTGGAGCTGGAGCGGCTCGCGAACCATATCGGCGACCTGGGTGCCATCGCGGGGGACATCGCCTATCAATCGGGCGCGTCGTACTTCGGGCGGATGCGGGGCGAGTGCCTCAACCTGTTGATGACGCTTTCGGGGAACCGCTACGGCCGGGGGCTGATCCGGCCGGGGGGAACCGGGTTCGACCTTCCGGTGCCGATGGCGGCGGAGATGCGGAGCCGCCTCGAGCTCCTCGCCGGCGAACTGGAGCTGGTCGCGCGCCAGCTGTTCAAGGACTCCTCCGTCCAGGCACGGCTCGAGGGCGTGGGCGTGGTGCCGCGCCCGCGCTGCCTCGACCTCGGGCTGGTCGGGGTGGCGGCCCGGGCCTGCGAAGTGCCTCGCGATGTGCGCCACGATCATCCCTACGGGGTGTTCCGGTTCGCGCACATCCCGGTGGCCACCGCGTGGGCCGGCGACGTGCTGGCCCGGACGCTGGTGCGCTGGCTGGAGGTGCAGCGGTCGCTGGAGTTCGTGCGGGACCAGCTGGCCTCCCTCCCGCGGGGCGTCACCCGGGTCGAGTGCGGCGCGCTGCGGCCCGGCGAGCTGGTGGTCTCCCTGGAGGAGGGCTGGCGCGGGGAGATCGTCCATGTGGTGCTGACGGATGCGACGGGCCGGGTGCGGCGGCACAAGGTGGTGGATCCGTCGTTCCACAACTGGAGTGCGCTGGCCGCGGCCATGCCGGGCAATCAGATCTCCGACTTTCCCCTGTGCAACAAGAGCTTCAACCTCTCCTACGCGGGGCACGATCTCTGATGCTCGACTTCCTTCGCACCCGCTGGGCCCAGGGGACCCGGACCTCGCCATTTCCGCTCGGCGACGGCGGGTTCCCGGAGCGCTTCCGGGGCCGGCCGGTGGTGGACCCCACGCGGTGCGGTGCCGACTGCGCCGGCTGCCGGGCGTCGCTGCCGTCGCCTGTGCTGGTCGAGGGCCCCGATGGCCGCGCCGCGCTCGACCTGGGGGCGTGCCTGTTCTCGCCCGAGGAGGCTGAGCGCTGCCCGGCGGGGGCGGTGCGCTACTCCACCGAGTTCCGCCTGGCGGGCGGCACCCGCGCGGACCTCGTCCAGGGCGGGGGGTGCGAGGCGCCCGCCGTCGGGCGGCTCGAGGCGGAGGCCCGGCGCCTGTTCGGCCGCTCGCTGCGGCTGCGGTCGGTCGCCGCGGGGAGCTGCAACGGCTGCGAGGCCGAGTTGGTGGCGCTGAGCAACGTGGTGTTCGACATGGCCCGCTTCGGGGTACAGTTCGTGGCCTCCCCGCGCCATGCCGACGGGCTGGTGCTGACCGGGGCGGTGAGCCGGAACATGCGGGACGCGGTGTACCGGACCTACGAGGCGATTCCCGATCCGAAGCTGGTGATCGCGGTCGGGGCGTGCGCCATCAGCGGCGGGCCGTTCCGGGGCAGCGAGGAGGTGGAGCACGGCGTGCCGGCGGACCTGCCGGTGGACCTGTGGATTCCGGGCTGCCCGCCCCACCCGCTGACGGTGCTCGACGGACTGCTCCGTCTGCTTGGCCAGCTGGAGGGGCACACGGGCGGGTCACCGGCCGCGGCCCGGCCCGTCCGGGGCTGAGGTCAGGACTCCGGGAGGAAGACGCGTGCCCGGGCGACCGCCCCCGCGAAGTCGGGGAGGACGTTGGCGGGGCCGAGGTCGTCGAGGATCCCCTCCTGGGCGAGGATGCGCCGGTTCGCCGGGGCCAGGTCGCTGAGGAGCAGCTGCCCATGGCGTTCGCGGCAGAGGCGGGCGAGGTTGGCGATGGTCAGGGCGGCGCGCCGATCCAGCCACCGCACCCGCGCCAGGCGCAGAATCAACACCCGGGGTGGCTGGCCCGCGGCGATGAGGGCGTTGAGGTAGCTCAGCGCGGCGTGGATGAGCAGCGCGTGCGGCGCCTCGAAGACCTCCACGCCTTGCGGCAAGGGTGCTCCCTCCGGCTGGCCCAGCGGATCACTCCCGGGGGTCATGGGGCCAGCGGCGATCCTCTCCGGCGCGTTGGCGCCAGTCCCGCCGGTACAGTGCCGCCGCCAGAGTCCCGGCCACCCGGTGCAGAAATGCCGGGTCATCCGGGGCGAACTGGTGGCGGTGGAACGTGAAGGCGCCGAGGATGGCCGCGGCGCCGCGCTGGTCGCGCACCGGCGCGACCAGTGCGCTGCGGGCGCCGGCGGCCACGAGGAATCGTTCCAGCCCGGGGACCGGCATCTGGACCAGATCCTCCACGATGACGCAGTCTCCCGTCAGGTGGGCGCGGCCCGCAAGGGTCCGTGGACCGGCGTCGAGGGAGCCCGGCGTGCCCAGGGCCGGCAGGCCGCAGGCCGCGTTCACCAGGAAGGCGGTGGCACCGGGCTGCCGGGTGGCGTAGAGGCAGAAGTCGACCTGGAGCGCCCGCCAGGCCAGGTCGAGCCCCTGCTCGATGAGCTGAGCGATCGGCGGATCGAGGGCCGCGGCCTGGCGGAACCGGCTCAGTGCGGCCGGGCGCCCGTCCGTGAGTCCGTCGGGAGGCCGCCTGACTGGCGGATTCGAAGAGTCCTCCGGGCGCGACGGCCGCTGCGGTTCCACCATCGCCGGGTACTCAGGGGTTGGGTGGGGCAAGGGTCCGGCCGGTCCCCACATGCGGGGGCCGCCGGGGCTGGGACGACTGGTCGGGTCAGGGGGGAGCCGCTGCAAGGTAGGCCGGATTGACCGGTGGGTCAATACGCCACGGTGGGTCGAGGCGGGATGCACGGGGTACCCGACCCGGTGCATGCGATGTCCATGACGGCGCGTCGGGCGTAGCCGGAGCGCTCGACCTGCCTGGGAGGATTCATGCCGGGACGCAAGGCGTCGGAGGCCATCCGCCGCGAGCAGATTCTCCTGGCCGCGTGCGCGGTCGCGGGGCGGAAGGGGCTCAAGGGCCTCACCGTCCGGGAGGTGGGCGCGCAGGCCCGGTTGAGTGCCGGCCTGGTGTTCTGGCATTTCGAGACCAAACGGCGACTCCTGGTGGCGCTGCTCGACTGGTTGCTCGAGACCACGACCGTGCTGCGGATCGGTCCCGAGATCGAGGCCATTGCCAGGCCGCTCGACCGGCTGCTCGCCCTCCTGCGGCAGGAAATGCACCGGCTCTCGCGGGAGCCCTGGCGCATGAAGCTGTTCTTCGAGTTCTGGGTGCTGGGCGGGCACGACGCCACGATCGGCCGGAAGATGCGGGCGGAGCTGGCGCGATACCGGGAGGCGTTCCGGCCCACGGTCAGCGAAGTGCTGGAGGCGGAGCCGGAGCGATTCCCGCATGTCACCGCCGATGGGCTGGCGGGGGTGGCGGTGAGCTTCATCAAGGGGTGCGCGGTGCAAGCGATGCTCGACCCCCGGCACTTCGACATTCGCGAGTACCTGGTGGCGGCGGAGGGACTGCTGGGGCAGTTGGCGCCGGTGGGCGGAGGATCCTCGGCGTAGCGTGTCGTCGCTGCGCCGGGCACCGCGCGGGCAAGTGCGCCACCCCACTTCTCCCCCCGACACTCGCCGCCTATACTCCACCCCATGGCCCTCGCCCCTATTCCTATCTCCAATCGCCGCATTCGGTTCGGGCTCGTCGGCTGCGGCCGGATCGCGGACAAGCACTTCGAGGCGCTGGAGCGCCACGCCGAGCGGGCGGAGCTGGTCGCGGTGTGCGACACCGAGCCGGCCGCCCTGCAGCGGGCGGTGGCGCGGACCGGGGCCCCGGGATTCGCCAGCCTGGACGACCTGCTGGCCCGGTCCAACGCCGAGGTGATCGTCCTGGCCACGCCGAGCGGGCTGCATGCGGCGCAGACCATTGCGGCGGCGGAGGCGGGGCGGCATGTGGTCACCGAGAAACCGATGGCGACGCGGTGGCACGACGGCAAGGCGATGGTCGCCGCGTGCGACAAGGCGGGGGTGGGGCTGTTCGTGGTCAAGCAGAACCGCCGCAACGCCACCATCCAGCTGCTCAAGAACGCCATCGAGGCCAAGCGTTTCGGCCGGATCTACATGGCGAACGTCAACGTGCTGTGGAGCCGGCCCCAGGCCTACTACGACAGCGCGCCGTGGCGGGGCACCTGGGAGTTCGACGGCGGCGCCTTCATGAACCAGGCGAGTCACTACGTGGACCTGCTCGACTGGCTGATCGGGCCGGTGGAGAGCGTGCACGCCTTCGTGGGGACGCTGGCGCGGCGGATCGAGGTGGAGGACACCGGCGTCGCCAACATCCGCTGGCGCAACGGGGCGCTGGGCTCGGTGGCGGTGACGATGCTGGCGCACCAGAAGAACTTCGAGGGCTCGATCACGGTGCTGGGCGAGACCGGCACGGTGCGGCTGGGCGGGGTGGCGGTGAACGAGATCCAGCACTGGCAGTTCGCCGACAGCCATCCCGACGACGCGAAGGTCAAGGCGGCGAGCTACGAGACCACGTCGGTGTACGGCTTCGGGCACCCGCTCTACTACGACAACGTGATCAACGCGCTCCGGGGCGAGGCGCGGGCGGAGACCGACGGGCGGGAGGGGCTGCGCTCGCTGGAGCTCCTGATCGGGATGTACCTCTCGGCGCGCGACGGGCGGACCGTCGGGTTGCCGTTGGAGCTGTGAGCCACGCCCCACCCCCGCCGCCCGCCGGTGACCGCGCTGCCGTTGCGGCGCCTGCCCGCCCCGCGCGCCACCGCGCGTGCCGGGGGCCTGCGACCAACCTGAGAGGGAGATGCCATGGCCCGGGCCATGACGATCAACCGTACCACGATTACTGATGACGGTGACTGCTATGTCATCGCCGAGATCGGCCACAACCATCAGGGCAGCCTGGAGAAGGCCCTGGCGCTGGTGACGGCCGCTGCGGAGTGCGGCGCGAACGCGGTCAAGTTCCAGAAGCGCGACAATCGTTCGCTGTACGTGCGTTCGATGTACGACAAGCCGTACGAGAACGAGAACAGTTACGGGGCGACCTACGGGGAGCATCGCGAGGCCCTGGAGTTCGGCGCCGCGGAGTACCGCGCCGTGCAGGCACACGCGGCGCGCCTGGGCGTGGATTGCTTCGCCACCGCCTTCGACCACCCGAGTGCCGACTTCCTCCGCGACCTCGACATGCCGGCGTACAAGATCGCGTCCGGCGACCTCAAGAACCTTCCGCTGCTCCGATACGTCGCGGCCATCGGCCGGCCGATGATCCTCAGCACCGGCGGGGCGACCATGGAGGATATCCGGCGGGCCTACGACGCGGTGATGCCGGTCAACGCCCAGCTCTGCATCCTCCAATGCACGGCCGCGTACCCGGCGGAGGCCGAGGATCTTCACCTCCGGGTCATCGAGACCTACCGGCGGGCCTTCCCCGAGGCCACGATCGGGCTGTCGGACCACTACAACGGGATCAGCATGTCGGTGGTGGCCTACGTGCTCGGGGCGCGAGTGATCGAGAAGCACTTCACGCTCAACCACACCTGGAAGGGCACGGATCACGCCTTCTCGCTGGAGCCGGTGGGGTTCACCAAGATGGTCCGGGACCTGCGCCGGGCCCGCGCGGCGATGGGGGACGGCCAGAAGCGGGTGCTGCCGCACGAACTGGGTCCGCTCACCAAGATGGGCAAGAGCCTGGTGGCCGCGCGCGACCTGCCGGCGGGGCACGTCCTCGCCGCGGCGGACATCGCCATCAAGTCCCCCGGCGGAGGGCTGCCCCCGTACGAACTGGAGGGGCTGCTCGGGCGCCGGCTCCTCAAGCCGCTCCGGGCGGATGACTTCGTCGACCGGGCCCAACTGGCCGGTGGCGCGGCCGAAGGCCGCAGCGCATGAACGGCCTGGCGGGCGACGGGGAGGATCTCGAGGCGCGAAAGCGCCGGGTGCGCCTCGTGGTGTTCGACTTCGACGGGGTCTTCACCGACAACACCGTCCTGGTTGCCAGCGATGGGACCGAGTCCGTCCGGTGCTGGCGTAGCGACGGGCTGGGGCTCCGGGCGCTGCGCGATCACGGCGTCGAGCTGTTCGTGCTGTCCACCGAGACCAACCCGGTCGTCTCGGTCCGGTGTGCGAAGCTCGGGCTGCCCTGTCGCCAGGGGTGCGAGGACAAGGCGGCGGCACTCGCCGAACTCGCTTCGGCACGGGGGTTTCCCCTCGGCGATGTGGCCTACGTCGGCAATGACATCAATGACCTGGCCTGCCTGGAGCGGGTCGGGCTCCCGGTGATCGTCGCCGACGCGCACCCCTCCGTGCTCGGTGTGGCACGCTGGCGCACCGCCGCCCGCGGCGGGCGGGGGGCCGTCCGCGAGGTCTGCGATGAACTGGTGCGGGTGCGGCGCGCCCCGGACCGCACGAGAGTTGCCCATGCCGGCTGACCTCTTCGACCTGCGAGGGCGTGTCATCATCATCACCGGAGGGCTGGGGCAGCTCGGCACGCAGTTCACCCGGGCCATCGCCGCGCATGGGGGGCGGCCGGTGGTGCTCGACCTCGATGTCTCGCCGGGGCGGCGTCCGGCCCTCCCGGACGCCGTGGCGGGCCAGGTCCACTACCAGGCGGCGGATGTCCGCGCCCGGGCCAGCCTGGAGGCGGCGCTGCGGGCCATCGAGGCGGCCGTCGGCCCCCCGTTCGGCCTGATCAACAATGCCGCCATCGACTCGCCGCCCGACGCCCCGCAGAGCGAGAACGGCCCCTTCGAGCACTATCCGAAATCCTCCTGGGACCGGATTCTCGACGTCAACCTCGGCGGGGTGTTGCTGGCCTCCCAGGTCTTCGGTGGCCGCATGGCGGAGCGGGGCGAGGGTTCCATCGTCAACATCTCGTCGATCTACGGGGTCGTGTCGCCCGATCAGCGCCTTTACGAGTATCGCCGGACCGAGGCGGGCCCGTTCATCAAGCCGGTGGCGTACTCGGTGTCCAAGTCCGGCCTGTCAAACTTCACCCGCTACCTCGCCACCTACTGGGCCGGCCGGGGGGTGCGGGTGAACACCCTGACCCTTGCCGGTGTGTTCCGGCACCAGGACCCTGCCTTTCTCGAGGCCTATTGCGCCCGCATGCCGCTGGGGCGGATGGCCCGTGAGGATGAGTACAACGGCGCCGTCGTGTTCCTCTGCTCCGACGCGGCGCGGTACATGACGGGGTCCGACCTGGTCATCGATGGTGGATGGACAGCATGGTAGCCGGCCAGGTCCCCGATCCTCTGCTCAACCGGATTGCCGGGGTCATGACCGCCGCAGCGGATGGGGAGTGGTTCGACAAGCTCGACCCGCACAACGGGGAGCGGCTGTCACGGGTGGCCCGATCACGGGCCGGGGATGTGCAGCAGGCCATCGCCGCGGCTCGGGCGGCGTACCCCGCCTGGTCGGCGCGGGCGCCCGTGGATCGTGGGGAAGTCCTGCGGAGGGTCTGCCAGGGGCTGCGGGAGCGCCGCACCGAGGTGGCCGCGGTCGTCGCCCGCGAAACCGGGAAGGCCCCGCGGCACGCCCTGGGGGAAGTGGATGGCTCAATCCTGCTCGGGGAGTTCTATGCCGGGGAAGGGCAGCGGCTCTTCGGTCGGACGCTGACCAGCGGTACGCCGCACCGGACCAACGCGACCGTGCGCGAGCCGCTCGGCATCGCCGGCCTCATCGTACCGGCGAACACACCCATCGCCAACGTGGCGTGGAAGGTCTTTCCGGCGCTCATCTGCGGGAACACCGCCGTCCTTAAGAGCGCTGAGGATGCGCCCGGGACGGCGGCCCTGTTCGCGGAGATCGCGGAGGCGGCGGGCCTGCCGCCTGGCGCACTGAACGTGATCCACGGGCACGGGGCCGAGGCCGGCGTCCCACTGGTCGCCTCGCCCGACGTGGCGGTGGTCAGCTTCACCGGATCCACAGCGGTGGGCCGGCAGATCGCCGCGACGGCCGGAGCCCGGCTGGCGCGGGTCTCGCTGGAACTGGGTGGCAAGAACCCCTTCATCGTCTGTGACGACGCGGATCTCGAGCACGCCGTGGAGTGGGCCGCGCTGTCGGCGTTCAGCAATGCGGGACAGCGCTGCGCCGCCGGCAGCCGCCTGATCATCTTCGAGGCGGTGTACAAGGATTTCCGGGACCGGCTGGTGGCGCGGGCAGAGGCCCTCCGGGTGGGCCCCACGGATGCCGACGACTTCGGCCCGGTGATCAACGCACGCCAGCTGGCCCAGCAGCTCGCCGCGATCGAAGAGGCAGTGACCGATGGGGCCGTGCTGCTGACCGGCGGGCGCCGCCTGACCGATCCGGCGCACGCCAGTGGCTACTACCTGGCCCCGACGCTGCTCGAAGGAATCGACCCCGCTGCGCCGATGTCCTGCCGTGAACTCTTCGGACCGGTTGCCGTGCTGTACCGCGTCCGCGACTTCGGCGAGGCGTTGGCCCTCGCCAACAACTCCCCCTACGGCCTCACGGCCGCGATCCACACCTCCAGCGTGGATCGGGCCCTCGCCTTCACCCGGGGAGTTGCGGCGGGAGTCGCGGTGGTGAACGGGGGGACCTACGGCAGCGAGCCCCATATGCCGTTCGGCGGAGTGAAGGACTCGGGCAACGGGTCCCGCGAGCCGGGGACTGAGGCGCTCGACCTCTACAGCAACCTCAAGAACGTGGTGTTTCTTGGGCGCCCCGACAGGGTCTGAGGCGATGGCACCCGAGGCGGCCGATCCCAGCGCGGTGGCGCTGATCCCGGCGCGCGCGGGGTCACGACGGGTGCCGGACAAGAACATCCGGCCCCTCGCCGGCCATCCGCTCCTGGCCTACACCATCGCGGCTGCCCGTGCGAGCGGGATCTTCGGCGCGGTCGTCGTCTCGACCGACAGTGAGCGCTACGCGACGATCGCCCGCCACTATGGTGCGGAGGTCCCCTTCCTCCGACCGGAGGCGCTGGCTGGCGAAACGGCCCCAGACATCGATTGGGTTCGGCACGCACTCGAAGCCCTGGCCACGGCTGGCCGGCGGTTTGACTGCTTCAGCATCCTTCGCCCCACGAGCCCGTTCCGGCGGGCGGCCACGATCCAGCGGGCCTGGCAGACGTTTCGGGGCGCGACGGGGGTGGACTCGCTGCGCGCAGTGGAACCGGTGCGGCAGCACCCCGGCAAAATGTGGGTGATCCGCGGAGATCGGCTGCTGCCGCTCCTTCCGCTCACCCCGGCCGACCGCCCGTGGCACAGCCAGCAGCTGGCGGCGCTACCTCAGGTGTTCGTCCAGAATGCCAGCCTCGAGATCGCTTGGACCCGGGTGGCGCTCGACGGTGGCACCATCGCCGGAAGTGTGCTGCTGCCCTTCCGCACGGAGGGCTTCGAGGGGGCCGACATCAACGAGCCGGGTGACTGGGAACGGGCCGAGCGCCTGGTGCGCGAGACACCGGGCCTCCTGCCCCCGGTCACGGCACCGGCGTACTCCGGCTGAACCCGCATTCAGTCAGAAAGGTCTCCCGTGGTCCCGATTCGCCTGATTCCCCACGCCGCATTCGACCGCGTCCGGGCGGCCGACCTGCCGGCGCACGAGCGCCTGGCGCTCCTGGCGGCCATGTGCCGGTTCAATTGCCTCTCCGCGGTGAAGCGGGCGGGCTCCGGCCATCTGGGCTCGAGCTTCAGCGCCATGGACCTCGTGGTGTGGCTGTACTTCGCGCGGATGAACACCCTGGCCCTCGGTCCGGATCACCCCAATCGCGATATCTACTTCTCGTCCAAGGGCCACGATGTACCCGGGCAGTACAGCGTGCTCTTCGCCGGCGGAGTGCTGCGAGAGGACCAGCTGCTCCGTCTGCGCCGCCTGGGCGGGCTCGACGGGCACCCGGACGTCGGCACCCCGGGGATCGAGGCCAACACCGGATCGCTGGGGATGGGCATCTCCAAGGGCCGCGGTCTCGCCTATGCCAAGCGCGCCCGCGGTGCCGGCGGGCAGGTGTATGTCCTGCTGGGGGACGGAGAGCTGCAGGAGGGGCAGAATTACGAGGCGTTGCTCACCTGCGCACACCAGGGCGTGCATGGCCTGACCGTGATCGTGGATCACAACCGCTACCAGACCGACATGGCGGTGGCCGAGATTACAGGTCTCGGCGACCTCGAGGCCAAGTTTCGCGCGTTCGGGTGGGCGGTGGGCCGCTGTGATGGTCATTCCTTCGCCTCCATTGAAGCGGCCTTCGCCGCATTGGCCGGAGAGCCGGAGCGGCCCCGCATCATCATCGCGGAGACGATCAAGGGTCGGGGCGTCTCCTTCATGGAGTCGCCCGCCACGCCGCCAGCGGGCGGCTACTTCTACCGCTGGCATTCCGGCGCGCCCGACCACGACAGCTTCCTCCGGGGGAGCGAGGAACTCCTGTCCCGGGTGACCGAAGGGTTCCACGCAGCAGGCCTGGGAGCACCCGAGGTGACCCTGATCGAGGAACTCGCGGCGCCCGGGGTGGCCGCGCCCAAGGAGTTCGTGGCCGACGCCTATGGGGAGGCCCTGGTCGCCCTGGGAGCGCGGCGGCCCGACCTGGTGGTTCTCGACGGGGATCTCGCCGCGGACTGCCGCGTCCGGGCGTTCGGCGAGGCCTATCCGGACCGGTTCATCGAGAACGGGATCGCCGAGCAGGACATGGTCTCCCTGGCCGGGGGCCTGGCGCGGGGCGGGCTGCTGCCGGTGGTGAACAGCTTCGCCAGTTTCCTCGCGAGCCGGGCCAATGAGCAGATCTACAACAACGCCAGCGAGCGGTCGAAGATCATCTACGTCTGTCATTTTGGCGGCCTGATCCCCGCCGGACCGGGCAAGTCGCACCAGAGCCTGCGCGACATCGCGCTGTTCTCGGCACTCCCCCAGGCCACGATCGTCGTGCCGTGCAATCGGGAGGAGACCGTACAGGCGCTGGAATACCTGGTGGAACAGGCTCGCGAAGTAGGGGTGCTCCGACTCTCGATCGGACCCTCCCCCCGTCGGATCACCCTGCCGGCCGACTACCGGCTCACCGAAGGGCGCGGCACCGTCCTCGCCCCGGGCGCCGACGCGATTCTCCTGGCCTACGGGCCGGTGATGCTCCACGAGGCATTGCTCGCCTCGGAGTTGCTGGCCCGGCAGGGCTTCGGGCTGTCGGTGGTGAATCACCCGTGGCCCAACCGGGTGGACGCGGCCTGGCTGTCCGCGCTGGTGCTTCCGTACCGGTCGGTGTACGTGCTGGAGGACCATCACCCCACTGGCGCGCTCGGGGACCGAGTGCTCGAGACACTGTCGGAGACGGGTGACCTGGCGGGCCGGGCCTTCCGGAAGTTCGCGGTGGAGGGGTTCCCGGCCTGCGGGACGCCGGCGGAGGTGCTGGCGTACCACCAGCTGGACGGCGCCTCGCTGGCCGAGGCGATCCTGGGCGACCGGCTGGAGGGTCAGGTACGAGTGGACGAGGGCGCTTACACGGTCGAAGCGCCGCAGTGAGCACCAGGCCGCTCCGGGTGGTCATCCTCGGCAACTCTGTTGCGCTGCGTGTCCGCCCTCCGCGCGCGACGGCGGATGAGGGGACCTATGCGGAGTGGTTGCGGCGCCTCGGGTACGACGTCCGCGTGGTGGCGCGGGCCGGTGTGGTGGCGGGGGAGATGTTCCGGACACTCGAGGATGACGTGGTGACCGCGTTTCCCGACCGCGTGATCCTCAACCTCGGCGTGGTCGAGGTCTGCACTCGGCGCACTGTGCGCTGGCTGAACAACCGTCCCATCCGCAACTACTACCTCAACGCCGTGCTCGGGACCCCGTTCGTGTTCCCCTCGCGTGCCTCGCGGGTGATGGACCTGGCGTGGCGATTGGTGAACGGACTCACGCGGCGGGGCGCCGCCCTCGCGGGTCTCGAATGGCAGTGGCTCCCTCTGCCACGATTCCGCCAGGTGCTGTCGAGCCTGATCGAGGTGCTCCTGAAGGAGACCGGGGCGGGCATCGTGGTGCTCGGAATCAATCCGACTTCTCCGCGGATCAACGAGCGACTCCCGGGCTCGCCTGAGGCCATCGCAAAGGCAAACGCCGTCCTGGAGGCACTGTGCGGCGAGCTCGGGCCCCGGGTCCGGTTCCTTGCGCCGACCGCCTGCTTTGGCGACCTGCCCCTCGAGCTGGCGGTCCCCGACGGCATCCACTTCTCCGCCGGCGCCCACCGGCGAGTGGCTGAGCGCCTCGCGGCGCTGCTCGCCGGGGAGACCGGGCCGCCGTCTCCGCGGGGTGCCGCATGAGTCGCCTGCTTCGCAACGTCGTGGCCAATGCGGGAGGTCAGGCCGTCGCGGCCGCCGTCGGATTTGTCACGGTTCCGATCTATCTGCACCTGCTCGGGGCGCAGGGGTACGGACTGGTGAGCCTGCTGGTCGTTCTCCAGTCGATGACGGCGGCCCTGGACTTCGGGCTCAGTGCCACCGCCAACCGGGAGGTGGCCAGCTACCTCGCCTTGGGGAGGTCCCGGGCTGACTGCCAGGACCTGGTGCGGACGCTGGAGCTATTCTACCTCGCCATCGCGGTCGTGCTTTTCCTCGCGATCGGGGGCTCGGCGCGGTGGCTGGCGGCGGAGTGGTTCACCAATGTCCGGGTGGACCGGGACCTGCTGGTCACCTGCCTCGTGCTGGGCGGGTCCTCGATCGCGCTCCGGTGGCCCATTGCACTATATCGCGGGGTGCTGCGCGGTTCCGAGCGGCAGGTGCTGCTCAACGGGGTCTCCGCGGCGGCGACCTTCTTGCGCGGCT
>CAZYIV010000077.1:0-18817 GCA_964647615.1 uncultured Gemmatimonadaceae bacterium
AAGACCTGGCCTACGAGGTGGCGCTGCGCTCCCGCGAGATCGAGGAGCAGCGGCGCTTCATCACCTTGGTGATCGACTGCCTCCCGGTGGGCCTGTATGTAGTGGACCGGGAGTACCGGATCCAGATCTGGAACCGGAAGCGGGAGATGGGCACCCAGGGCCTCCGCCGTGATGAGGTGGTGGGCCGGCCGGTCTTTGACGTGCTCACCCGGCAGAACGCGGTGCAGCTCCGGGAGGAGTTCGACGAGGTCTTCCGCACCGGGCAGGGCCGGCAGATGGAGCTGGAGGTGGCCGTCGGCGGCGAGACCAAGTACTACCGCATCAGCAAGATCCCCATGCGGCAGGACGGTGAGACCATCACCCACGTGATCACCATCGGCGAGGATGTCACCGAGGCGCACGTGGCCGGGCAGCGGATCCTGCAGAG
Source organism: uncultured Gemmatimonadaceae bacterium (assembly GCA_964647615.1). Taxonomy (GTDB): domain Bacteria; phylum Gemmatimonadota; class Gemmatimonadetes; order Gemmatimonadales; family GWC2-71-9; genus JADJOM01. The sequence goes on from CAZYIV010000077.1 coordinate 428, forward strand.
CGAGAAGCTGGCCGCCATCGGCCAGCTGGCCGCCGGGATCATGCACGAGATCAACAACCCGCTCGCCACCATTGGCGCCTGCGTCGCGGCGCTGGAGAACCGGCTCGAGGACGACGTGGACCCGGCCCAGCGCGCCGGGATGCAGGAATACCTCCAGATCATCGACAAGGAGGTGCAGCGCTGCGAGGGGATCGTGGACGGGCTGCTCGACTTCAGCCGCCCCAAGGGCAAGGCGAAGGGCCCGGTCAACGTGTCCGCGATCATGGAGGACACCCTCTTCCTCATCAAGCACCACGAGCGGTTCAAGCGGATCGAGGTCACCCGCGAGCTCTCCGAGACCCTGCCGCTGGTGCACGCCAACGCGGAGCAGCTGATCCAGGTCTGCATGGCCATCATGCTGAACGCGCTGGACGCGATGGAGCACGGCGGCTCGCTCACGGTGCGGACCCAGCCCGGCAGCGTGCACGAGGACGAGGTGGAGATCGACATCGAGGACACCGGCGTGGGCATCCCCCGGTCGGAGATGGCCAAGATCTTCGAGCCCTTCTTCACCACCAAGGCGCCGGGGCGGGGCACCGGCCTGGGGCTGTCGGTGTGCTACGGGATCGTGGCCGAGCACGGCGGGCGGATCGAGGTGGACAGCCAGCCGGGGCGGGGCTCGGCGTTCCGGGTCTTCCTGCCGATCAGCCGCCGGAGCGCGGCGCTCGAGCCCGGGGCGCCGGCATGAAGATCCTCCTGGTCGAGGACGATCGCACCGTCGGGCAGTACGTCCACCGCGGCCTGGGCGAGCAGGGCTTCCAGGTGGACCTGGTCACCGACGGGGCGGAGGCGCTCGACGCCGCGGCTCATGCCACCTACGAGCTGGTGATCCTGGACCTGCGCCTGCCGGGGATGACCGGGCTCGAGGTGCTGCGCACCCTCCGGGACCGGGGCAACACGGTGCCGATCCTGGTGCTCACCGCGCAGGATGCCCTGGACTTCAAGGTCCAGGCCCTCCGCTCCGGCGCCGACGACTACGTCACCAAGCCGTTCGCCTTCGAGGAGCTGCTGGCCCGGGTGGAGGCGCTGGCGCGGCGGCCCAAGCAGATCGCCCCGCGGGCGCTCCGCGTGGGCGACCTCGAGCTGGACCTCGGCACCCGCGACGTGACCCGGGCCGGCCGGCGGCTGGAACTCACCCCCAAGGAGTACGCGGTCCTCGAGTACCTGATGCGGCATGCGGGGCGGGTGATGTCCCGGACGCTCATCACCGAGTACGCCTGGGACTATCACTTCGACCCGGGGACCAACATCGTGGATGTGGTCATCAACCGGCTCCGCAAGAAGGTGGACCAGGGCCAGACCACCCGGCTCATCCACACGGTGCGGGGCGTCGGGTACGTGATCAAGGCCTGAGGCCATGTCGTCCATTCGCCGCCGGCTCACCGTCTGGTACGCCGTGGCGCTGTTCATCGCCATCGGCGCCTTCGGCGCCGCGCTCTACTTCGAGCGCCAGCGCTCCAGCGTGCGCGAGCTGGACGAGCGGCTCAGCCTCGAGGGCAACCTCGCCGCCCAGTACTTCATCGGCTACCAGCGCCAGCTGGGCCGCCTCCTCGCCCCGGGGGAGACGCCCGGGATCGGGTTCAGCGCCGTCGGGGGCTACCTCGACGGCATCCGCGACCTGGTCGTGGTCTTCGACCCGGAACACGCCCCCATGTACCGCAATGCGGTCGCCAAGCCGCTCACCCTCGAGGCGGTGAGCCGGCTGCTGGCGGTGGACGAGCGGGCCCCGGTGGACGTGGTGCGGGTCGGCGTCGTGGCGCTGGAGCCGGGCGGCAGCAGCGTGCGCTACGCCCGGGTGCCGCTGCCCCCCGGGGTGTGGGAGGAGCCGGCGACGATCGTGGTGGCCGCGCCGCTCGACGCCGTGCCCTTCGGCGCGCCCCAGCTGCTGCAGGCGATGCTGGTGATCGCCCCGGTGATCCTCGTCGGGAGCATCGGCCTGGGCTACGTGCTGGCCGATGCCAGCCTGCGGCCGCTCGAGGGGATGGTGGACGAGATCGAGGCGATCACCGACGGGCGAAGCCTCCACCGCCGGGTGCCGCTCCCCACCGCCGCCGACGAGCTGGCCCGGCTCGCCGCCACCATGAACCGCATGCTCGCCCGGCTGGAGGAGAGCTTTTCCAGTCTGCACCGGTTCACCGCCGATGCGAGCCACGAGCTCAAGACGCCGCTGATGGTGCTGCGCGCCGGGGTGGAGCGGGCCATGGGGGATCCGGGCATCTCCACCGAGGCGCTGCAGGGGCTGGAGGAGGTGCTGGAGGAGATCCACCGCACCAGCGAAATGGTGGACAACCTGCTCACCCTGGCGCGGGCCGACGAGGGTGGTGCCGCGCTGGCGCTCGGCGAGGTGGACCTGCGCGAGCTGGTGTCGGAGGCGGCGGAGACCGCGGGCATCCTGGGCGAGGCGCCGGGGATCACGGTGCGCACCGAACTCCCGCCCGGGCCGGTGACGGTGCCGGTGGACCGGAGCCGGGTACGCCAGCTGCTGCTCAACCTGGTGACCAACGCGATCAAGTACACCCCGAGCGGCGGCCGGGTGAGCCTGGCGCTGGTGGACCAGGGCGAGGCGGCGGCCCTCATCGTCGGCGACGACGGCATCGGGATCCCGCCCGCGAGCCTGCCCCACATCTTCGACCGGTTCTATCGCGCCGACACGGCGCGCACCCGCACCGGCGCGCGGCCCGGCGCCGGGCTCGGCCTGGCAATCACCAAGTGGATTGCCGAGGCGCACGGCGGCACCATCGCGGTGCAGAGCCGGCCGGGGCGGGGCACGGTGTTCACTGTGAGCCTGCCGAAGTTCCATTCCGAGGCACCGGACCCCTCCCAGGTGGAGTCCAGCGGGCTGGGCTGAATCGTTACTCCCCGCCCTCTGGCGGGGCCGCGTCCCGCCGGTATATTGGCCGCCTTCCATCCAGCCCGCTGTGGACGCGGGCCGGCTTGGCGCGTGTTCATGCGCCGGGGCCCGCCGCCAGCGTGGCGGCAGACCTAATCCAGCTGTCATCGTTTTGTCATGTGGCGGGCGGGGTGCTGCAATGGGCGCCCGGTAGCTTCCGTCACCGCCATTCCCTCGGAGGGGTTGCGTCGTGTTCGAGAACCTCATCGAATCCAACCGTAAGACACAGAACTCGCTGGGCCAGCAGGCCGTGTCGTTCATGGTGCACGGACTGCTGATCGTCGGCGCCATCAAGGCCACGCAGGGTGCGGCCGAGGTGGTGCGGGACATCGTGGTGGACACCACGATGGTCTTCCTCAAGCCGCCCGAGCCGCCGCCCCCGCCGCCGCCCGAACAGGTGCCGCAGAACGTGGTGGTGACGGCCAACCCGCCGCCGCAGGGTTTCCAGATCGTGACCCCGCCGGACAACATCCCGACGGAAATTCCGCCGGTGAACCTGAACGAGCGCTTCGACCCGCGCGACTTCACCGGCAAGGGCGTGGAGGGCGGCATCGCGACCGGCGTGGTGGGCGGGACCGGTCCCGTGCCGATCGAGGGCGAGGTCTTCCTGGCGGCCGAGGTGGATGAGACCCCGGCGGTCGAGGCCGGCTCGGTCTGTCTCGGGAAGTACCCGCCGGTCATGCAGTCGGCCGGGATTCCCGGCAAGGTGGTCCTGCAGTTCGTGGTGAACACCGACGGGAAGGTGGATCCGTCGAGCATCAAGGTGGTGAGCAGCACCCACAAGGCGTTCGAGGAGCCGGCCAAGGCCGGCATTACCGGCTCGAGCTGCCACTTCAGGGCCGGCAAGTCGCGCGGGCAGCCGGTCCGGGTGCTGGTACAGCAGGCGGTCTCCTTCAAGGTCGGTCAGTAGGTACCCTCTTCACGCCGAGGACAGAGAGTCATGCAACACGGCATTGATATCATGAAGCTGTGGGAGGCCGCGGGCACCTTCGCCCGGGGCGTCATCCTGGTGATGGCGATCATGTCGCTGTGGTCGCTGTCGGTGGCCATCGCCAAGTGGATCCACATCTACAAGAGCCAGCAGGCCACCCGGAAGTTCGCGCCCGAGTTCTCCCGCGCCATCCAGGAAGACAGCCTCGAGAAGGCGATCGCTCTCTCGGAGAAGAACCAGAAGAGCCACGTGGCCCGGGTGCTGGGCGGCGCGCTCACCGAGGTGAAGCCCCTGATCCAGGACCGGGCGACGATCACCTCCGCCGACATCAACTCCGCCGAGCGCGCGGTCGAGCGGCAGATGCTGATCACCCTCGCCGAGTTCCGCCGCGGCATGAGCGTCATGGCGACGGTGGGCGCGACGGCCCCCTTCGTCGGCCTGCTCGGCACCACGATGGGTATCGTGACGGCGTTCACCGGCATGGCGGCCGCGGGCGCGTCGGGCGGCCTGGCCGGCATCTCGGCCGGTATCGCGGAGGCGCTCATCACGACCGCCTTCGGCCTCATGGTGGCGATCCCGGCGGTGTGGTTCTACAACTACTTCACCACCAAGATCGAGAACCTCACCGTCGAGATGACCTACAGCTCCAAGGAGCTGATCGACTACCTGATCAAGAGCGTGGGGAGCGAGTTCGGCCGCTCGATCTTCACCAAGGAATTCCAGGCCCAGAAGGCGGTGACCGGCCATGGGCATGTCAGCGGGTAGTGCTGGACGAAGCAGCGTCAAGGCCGAGCCCAACGTGATCCCGATGATTGACATCATGCTCGTGCTGCTGATCATCTTCATGATCGTGACGCCGCTGATCGCCGCCGGCTTCAAGGCGACGATGCCGAAGGGGAAGAACCTGGACAAGCGCCCGGAGGGCGACAACGAGATCGTCCTCGGCGTGGACGCCGGCGGGCAGTACTTCCTGAACGGGAAGGGCCCCGTCGACCCGGTGGTGCTCGAAGAGACCCTCAAGTCCATGTATGCGGCCCGGACCGAGGACAAGATCGTGTACTTCAAGGCGGACAACCAGCTCCACTTCGGCCGGATCCAGGAGGCCGTGGAACTGCTGCGGCGCTCCGGCGCCAAGGTGATGGCGGCCATTACCGAGCCCGAGGTGAAGGGCGGGTTGTTCGACCAGGCAGGAGGCGAGTAACATGGCCGGAGGCGGATCCGCGGGCCCGGGTGAGGTCAACTCGGAACCCAACGTCATCCCGATGATCGACATCATGCTGGTGATGCTCATCATCTTCATGGTGTCCCAGCCGCTGGCCCGGATGGCCATCGACATCCAGGTGCCGCCGCAGGAGACCGCGGCGGCCAAGCCCAGCGCGGCGTCGAACCAGATCGTGCTGGAGCTGACGGCCGACGGCGGCTATTCCATCAACACCCAGCCGGTCCCCAAGGACCAGCTGGACACCCAGATCCACGCGATCTACGACAACCGGCCGGCCAAGCTGCTGTTCGTGAAGTCGGCGCCGGACCGGGTGTACCAGGAAGTGATCGACGCGATGGACGTGGCGCGTGGGGCCGGTGTGCAGGTCATCGGCTTCACCCCCGCCGAGGCCGGCGGCGCCCAGTAACAGGAGCCGCGCCCGCGCGGGCCGGAACGCACCGGGGGGCCGTCACCTGACGGCCCCCCGGTTCGTATACTTGGGGGTCGTGTCCCGAGGCCGGGGGCCGGACGTCCCCCCATGGCAATGCAGGAGCTGACGCTGCCCAGGAACTACCAGTTCTCCGTCACTACCCGCGGCCGGAGCCGGTCCACCGGCGCGCTGGGTTCGCTCGTCGCGCATGTGGGCATCATCCTGGTGCTGCTGCTGGTGGCGCGCCACGACGTGGCCCGCATCTTCGACGCGGGCGACCCCTTCAAGGCCGGGGGCGGCGGGGGGGGCGGCGGTGGTGGCGGGCCCCGCGAGGTGGCGTATATTTCGCTCCCTGCGTCGGCGGCCCCGGCCCCCAGGCCCGCGGTCACGCCGCCCCCCGTCACACCGACCCCGCCCCCGGTTCAGGTTCCCCCCACCGTCCCCCCCGAGGTGCCTCCGGTGGAGCCTCAGGTGTCGGCGGTCGAACCGGTCCCGCTCCCGACACCCGACTCCACGCCGCCCGGCAATGGCACGGGCGGCGCCGGGCTCGGACCGGGCGCCGGCGGTGGCACCGGCGGTGGGGTTGGCGGCGGGAACGGGCCCGGGGTGGGGACGGGCAATGGGCCCGGGATGGGGGGAGGCGCGGGAGGGCAGGGCCGTCCGCCGCGCCTCCGGCAGGAAGTCCTCGCGCCGGGCGATGCGCCGCGCGAGCTCCGCGGCCGTGAGATCCGCGTGGTGTTCACCATCGACGCCGCCGGCGTACCCAAGAAGGTCAGCTTCGAGCCGCCCCTCGGCGGCGGCAAGTACGCCGAGAAGCTGCGGCGTGCGATGCTCGATTTCCGCTTCCATCCCGCGCTCGGCCCCGACGGCCGGCCGGTGGAGAGTACCTGGGTCTACCGCGTCCTGCCCTTCTGACCCCCTCCGCTCCCCTTTCCCCCCGGGAATCCATGCACGGACTCTTCGTCCGCAAGTCGGTCGCCGACTGCGAAAACGACATCGCCGAACGCGGTGGCCTGCGCCGCTCCCTCACCAAGTGGCACCTCACCGCCCTGGGTGTCGGGGCCACCATCGGTGCGGGCATCTTCGCCACCACCGGCACCGCCATCGTGGGCGATGCGTTCCGCCCCGGCGCCGGCCCGGCGATCGTGCTGTCCTTCGTGCTCACCGCGGTGGCCTGCGGCTTCGCGGCGCTGTGCTACGCCGAGTTCGCGGCGATGGTCCCGATCGCCGGCTCGGCCTACACCTACGCCTACGCCTCGCTCGGCGAGTTCGTCGCCTGGATCATCGGCTGGGACCTGATCATCGAGTACGCCGTGGGCAACATCGGCGTGGCGATCGGCTGGTCGGGCCACTTCCGGGAACTGGTCGAGTTCTTCGGCATCCACATGCCGTCGTGGCTGGCCACCGACTTCCGCTCCGCGCACATGGCCTACGACGCGGTCGCGGCGGGGTCCGCGGACGCGGCCAACCAGTACCTGGCCAGCGCCTGGACCGGCGCGCCGCACCTGGCGGGGATCCCGATCATCTTCAACCTGCCGGCCTTCCTGGCGGTGGCGCTGATCACCGTGATCCTGATCCGGGGGGTGAAGGAGTCGGCCGACAGCAACAACATCATGGTGCTGCTCAAGGTCGGGCTGATCCTGTTCTTCATCGCGGTGGGCATCTTCCTGATCCGGCCCTCCAACTGGACCGACCCGGTGGCCGGCGGCTTCATGCCCAACGGCTGGGCCGGCGTGAGCGCCGGGGCGGCGATCATCTTCTTCAGCTACATCGGCTTCGACGCGGTGAGCACGGCGGCGGAGGAGGCCAAGGACCCGGCGCGCGACATGCCCTTCGGCATCATCATGAGCCTGGTGATCTGCACCGTGCTATACATCGCGCTGTCCGCCGTGATGACCGGCATCGCCCCGTGGAAGGTGCTCGGCACCGCCGAGCCGATGCTCACCGCGCTGCAGTACGCCCACGGGCCGGCCTGGGTGCTCAACATCTCGCGGTTCATCATCGCGCTGGGCGCGGTGATCGCGATGTTCAGCGTCCTGCTGGTCTTCCAGCTGGGGCAGCCGCGGATCTTCTTCTCCATGGCGCGTGACGGCCTGCTGCCGCCGTTCATCGCCAAGGTGCACCCGAAGTACAAAACGCCCTACGTCGGCACCATCATCACCGGCCTCTTCGTCGGCACCTTCGCGGCCACCGCGAACATCGCGGAGGTGGTGGACCTGACCAACATCGGGACGCTGTTCGCCTTCGTGCTGGTGTCGGTGGGCGTCATCGTGCTGCGGCGGCAGGAGCCGGACCGGGTGCGGCCCTTCCGGGTTCCGTTCGTGCCGATCACGCCGCTGATCTCGGTGGCCGCCTGCTTCTACCTGATGATCCAGCTGCCCTGCGTCACCTGGCGCCGGTTTGCCTGGTGGCTGCTCGCGGGGCTGATCATCTACCTGGTCTACGGCGCCTTCCACAGCCGGCTGCGCAACCCCGACGGCCCGAGCCGCTTCCGCATGCCGTGGATGGGCGTGCTGGCGGTGATCCTCGCGGGGCTGGCGTTGCATTTCCTGGTGTTCGCGCAGATCCAGGCCTGCAGCTAGGCGGTAACGGTTCCCCGAACGACGACGGCCGGCCCCGCGGGGCCGGCCGTCGTGCGTCGGGGACCGGGGCGTTCAGCCGCCGGCCAGGTGCATCGCGCCGGTGGCGGCGTCCACCGAGCCGGGCAGCAGCCGGAACCGCGGCTCCTCGCTCAGCCGGGTGGCCAGCAGCCGGCGGAGCGGGCCCTCGGGATGGAGCAGGCCGCCGTTGGTGGCGACCTCGATCGGCGCCCGCTCGTCGGCCCGGAAGTGGGGCTCCAGCTGCAGCACCAGGGCGCACAGCTCCCGCGCGGCGTAGTCCACGATCCCCGAGGCCACGGTGTCGTTGAGCCGCTGCGCCTCGAACACCGGTGGCGCCAGGCCCGCCACCTCGGGGACCCCGGCCGCCGCGGCCCACTGGACCAGGCGGTCGAGGGTTTCGGTGCGGGTGTGGGCCAGCAACAGCTCCGTCAGCGCGGTCTTCGGGCTGCGACCGTCGGCGGCGCGGCCCACGGCGCCCAGGGCCGCCCGGCCGATCGCGTACCCGCTCCCCTCGTCCCCCATCTGCCACCCGTAGCCGCCGGCCCGGTGCATCCGGCCCTGCGGGTCGCGCGCCACCGCGACGCTCCCGGTACCCGCGGTGACCACGATGCCCGGCCGGTCGCCGAAGGCCGCGGCGAGCGCGATCTCGATGTCGCCCAGGACCAGCACCCGGTCGGCCAGGTCCTCGGTGCGGAGTGCCTGGCGCAGCTCGTCGCGCTCCGACTCCCGTCCGGCGCCGGCGACGCCGGCCACCAGCACATCCGCCCGGAGCCGGTGATGATCGGCCAGGGCGCGGCGGGCCACTTCCGCGATCGTGGCGGCGCAGGCGATGCCCTTGCTGCTCCGCATCTTCGCGCCGGGGCCGGTGCTCCGGGCCACCACCGCGCCGTCGGCCGCCACGATGACACTGGTCTTGGTCCCGCCGGCGTCCACGCCCACGATGATCCGGCTCATGCGGTGACTCCACGCTGGGGGCGCAGGCTCGTCGAGACGAGCCCCACGCCAAGGGTGATAAGCGTGCCGAGCGGCACGTACCAGGGCCAGGCGAGCGGCGCCTTCCGCAGGAAGAGCGCCAGCATCACCACCACCGTCACGCCCGCGGCCAGGTTCACGTCCGCGCCGCGGAGGCGGGCGGGCCCCGCGGCGAGCAGGTAGGCGCCGAGCAGCGCGCCATAGGTGATCGAGGCGATGGACAGGGCAAAGACCACCACCGGTGTCTGGCTGCCACGGGCGGCCGCCGCGAACGCCAGCGCGGTGCCGGTGATCAGGACACCCCACACGACGGTCCACACCCGGCCCACGCGCAGCAGGCGCACCGGATCCCGTTCGCCGGTCCAGCCGGCGTAGAGGTCGTGGGTCACCGACGAGGCCAGGGCATTGATCGCCGAGCTCTGGGTGCTCATGGCCGCCGCGAGGATCGCGGCGATCATCAGGCCCGCGAGCCCGGCCGGCAGGTGCTCCACCACGAAGCGGGAGAACAGCTGGTCGCCCGGGACATCCGCCGGGGCGAGCCCCGCCGCCCACAGAGCGGTGCCGATCAGCAGGAACAGTGCGAACTGGCCCAGCACGGCCACGCCCGAGCCCACCAGGGCCGCCCGCGCCGCCCCGAGCCCGCGGCTCGCCAGCAGGCGTTGCACGATCAGGTGGTCGGTCCCGTGCGACGCCGCGGACAGCATGGCGCCGCCGACCAGCCCGCCGAGCAGGGTGTAGGGCGCCGTGAAGCTGATGGCGGGGTCGAGGAGCCGGAGCTTGCCGGCCGCCGCGGCGGTCGCGAGCATCGGCCCGAAGCCGCCCGCCAGTCCCGCAGCGATCGCCAGCGCCGCGATGCCGCCGGCGATGTACACGCCGAGCTGGATCACGTCCACCCACACCACCGCCTTGAGCCCGCCGTGCCAGGTGTAACCCAGGGTGATTGCGCTCATCGCCAGGATCGAGGCCGGGATACTCCACCCGGTGAGCACCGCGAGCGGGATCGCCGAAGCATAGATCCGCACCCCGTCTCCCAGCAGGCGGGTGGCCAGGAAGACCACCGACATCACCCGGCGGGTCGAGGGGCCGAACCGGGTCTCCAGCCGGGCGTACGCCGTCTCCTGTTCACCGGTGAAGTAGCCCGGCAGGAGCCACGCCGCCACCGCGATGCGGCCCAGCAGGTAGCCCAGCGGCAGCTGCAGGAAGGTGAGGTCGCCCCGCGCCGCGACGGCGGGGATGGAGATGACGGTGAGAGCAGAGGTCTCGGTGGCGACGATCGAGAGCAGGATCGCCCAGGCGGGGAGGTCGCGCGCGCCGAGGAAGTAGTCGCCCGCGGTCTGCTGCCGGCGGGAGACCCACAGGCCCAGACCGAGCGTGAGCGCGAAGTAGGCGACGATGACGGTGAGGTCGAGGGAACCCATGGGCCCCGAAAAAGTAGCGCCGCACGGGTGTGCGGCGCCAACGACTGCCCGGGGAAACGCTCAGCTCAGGCGGTGAACGACGAGCCGCAGCCGCATCCGCCGGTGGCGTTCGGGTTGTGGAAAGTGAAGCCCGAACCCTGCATCGAGGTCACGTAATCGATGGTGACGCCGTTGAGGTACTGCATGCTGAAGCCGTCCACGAAGACCCGGATGCCGTTCACATCCATCACCGAGTCGTCCTCGAGGGCGCGCTCCTCGACGTTCAGGCTGTACTTGAAGCCCGAGCAGCCGCCCGGCAGCACGCTCACCCGGAGGCCGGCGGTCTCCGCGGGGACTTCTTCCGCACGCATGAACTTGTGCACTTCCTCGGCGGCCCTGTCGGTCAGGACCATCGTGAACCCCGGGGTGCCGACCTGCTGCTGCGTGCTTTCCATGATTCCCTGCTCCCGTCGCTGGTAATGCCCTGGGGCCGGACGACCTCGCGTCGGCGGCCGGGGCGCTGGATCTAAGCTACGGAGATCCGACCGGCGGTGTCAATCTTGGGCTCCGCGCAGCCCCGGCCAACCCGTTGTGGCTCAACGACTCCCGCGATCCAGCCCGAAGGCCCGGACCACCCGCTCCGCCACCAGCCCACGCACCGGCCCGAAGCGCGGGTTGTCGCGCGTGGGATGCACCCGGTTGGAGAGCAGGACGATCACCAGCCGCCGGGTGGGGTCAATCCAGATGGAGGTGCCGGTGAACCCCGTGTGCCCGATGCTGGTCGCCGCGATCAGCGACCCGCCGCTGCTGACGCCGGAGGGCGTATCCCAGCCCAGGGCACGGCTGGAGCCCGGCGGGATGTCCTGCCGCACTGCGAAGCGGCCGATCTCGGCCGGCGGCGGGGGCAGGGCGGGTGCCCGGCAGGCCGCCGCACTGCCCGGCGCCAGGCCCTGCAGCAGCCAGTCACCGAAGCGGAGGAGGTCCCGGGCGGAGCTGAACAGCCCGGCGTGGCCCGAGACGCCATCCAGCCGGGAGGCGTTCTCGTCGTGCACCTCGCCCCGGAGGATCCGGCCCCGCCAGGGGTCGTTCTCGGTCGGCGCGATGCGCGGCAGCCAGCCGGCGGGCGGGAGGTAGCGGGTCTCGTGCAGGGCCAGCGGGACTGCCACCTCGCGGGCGAACAGGGTGTCGATCCGCGCGCCGAGCGCGTGCTCCACCGCCTGGGTGAGGAGGATCGCGCCGAGGTCGGAGTAGACGAAGGTGTCGCCCGGCGCGGCGTTGAGCAGGGTGCTGTCCACCAGGGCGAATGCCCCGGTGCGCGTGGCCGCCTCCTGGTACAGCGGCCGCCAGGCCGGAAGCCCGCTGGCGTGGGTGAGCAGCAGCCGCAGGGTGATCCCCGCGCGGCCGGGGACCGTGTCGTGGGCGGCCGCGAAGGCCGGCACGTAGGTGGTGATCGGATCGTCCACGGCCAGCCGGTGGCGCTCGACCGCGAACATGGTGAGCGTGGTCAGGCTGACCACCTTGGTGAGCGAGGCGAGGTCGTACACCGTGGTGCTGTCGGGGCGGGTGGGGTCGTCCAGCCCCAGGCGGCCGGTGCCGTGATAGTAGTGGCAGCCCGCCAGGCTCACGCCGAGCACCGCGCCGGGCGCCACGCCATCGGCGACGACCGAGTCGAGGAAGCCGACGACCTCGGGCCAGCCGGCCGGCGCCGGCGGGGACGGTGGGGAGGGTGCGCAGGCCGCCAGTCCGGCCACCGCCAGCCACGCGAGGGCAGGCGCCCTCACGGGGCGGCCCGGGTGCTCGCCCGGCCGAGGCCGGCGCCGAGGGGGTAGCGCGGGGGGATGCGCACCGGCAACTGGCCGGTGATCGCGGCTTCGCCGGTGAGGGCGCGCGCCGCGGCCCACTCGCCGAGGCTGCTCGCCGTCCAGGCCAGGAGGTAGGAGCCGAGGTGGGGCATCTGGCCGCCGATGTAGGGCGAGCCGAGCGAGACCACCACCACGCGCCGGCGATAGAGCGACCGGTCGAAGAGGCGGGCGATGTGGTCGGGGAGGCCGACGCTGCCCTTCCAGGCGCTCACCTTCACCGAGGCGGCAAAGACCGTGATCGGGTTCCGGCGGAGCAGCACCCGGGCGCTGTCGAGGCTGGCCGCGCCGCTGGCGGGCCAGAGGCGGAACAGCGTGACCCGGTGCCCCGCGGCGCGGAGCTGGCGGTAGAGCACGTTGCCGACGGTCCCGGCGTTCTCCTCGCCGTAGGTGATCAGCGCGACCGTCCGCGGGCCGGCGCGGAGGCTGTCCACCAGGCCCAGGCTGTCGGCGGCGAGGACGATGCTGCGGGTGGCGAGGTCGCGGGAGAAGTCCTGGAACTGGCGGCTGCCCACCACCTCGGGGACGCTGTCGAGCGGCACGGTGCGCCGGGCGAACAGCCCGAGGCGCCGCTTGAGCAGCAGCACCCGGCGCACCGAGCCGTCGAGCCGCTGGTAGCTCACCCGGCCCGACTCGATGGCATCGTTCATCGCGGCGATGGCGGCGGCGGGGTCGGCGGGCTGGAGCAGCAGGTCGGCCCCGGCCACGAAGGCGAGCACCGCCGCCTGGCCCGCGCCATACTGGCTCACCAGGGCGCCCATGTCGAGCGCATCGGTCACGATCAGGCCGCGGAAGCCGAGCGAGTCGCGCAGCACGCCGGTGAGCACCGCGGGGTCGAGGGTGGCGGGGCGGCTCCGGCTCCCGCCGATCGCCGGCATCGCGACGTGGGCCGACATGATGAACTCGGCGCCCGCCCCCACCGCGGCCCGGAACGGCACCAGCTCCAGGGTGTCCAGCCGGGTCCACGGCGTGGGGATGACCGGGAGCGAGAGGTGGCTGTCGGTCTCGGTGTCGCCGTGGCCGGGGAAGTGCTTCGCGGTGGCGAGCATGCCATGGTCCTGGATGCCGCGCACCGCCGCGGCGACCATCGCCGCCACCGCCGCCGGGTCCTCGCCGAACGACCGGGTGTTGATGATCGGGTTGGCGGGATTGTTGTTGACGTCCGCCACCGGGGAGAACGTGAGGTGAATTCCCACGGCGCGGCCTTCCAGCGCGGTGATGCGGCCGACCTCGTACGCGTCGGATTCGCGACCGGCCGCGCCCACGCCCATATTCGGGGGGAACGACGTGGCACCGGAGAGCCGGAAGCTGGCGCCGCCCTCGAGGTCGGCGGCCACCAGCAGCGGCAGCCCGGAGCGCCGCTGCAGCCGATTGAGCTTGGCGGCGACATCGAGCGGCGAGCCGATGGACACGATGAGCCCGCCCACGTCGAGCGAATCCACCCAGCCCTGCATGACGCTGAAGGCGCTGTCGTCGAAGGCCTGGTAGGCCCCCGGGATCCACGGCATCACCAGCTGGGCCACCTTGTCGCGCAGCGGCAGCGAGTCCAGCAGCCGGTCGACCGCCGCCGAGTCGGCGGCGCTGGCCGGCGGGATCGGTCCCGCCTGCGCCACGGCGGGCCGCGCCACGAGCAGGGCGGAGAGAACCAGGACCCACGAGGGACCATGCGAACGGGGCACGTGCTGCTCGCCGGATGGATGGTTGCGGTTGGAACCTGCGCGGCGCCCCGATCGGGCGGCGGCGCGCCGGCGGCCGTGCGGCCCGGGCTCGAGGTGCTGCTCAGCGACAGCCTGCAGCTCGTGCAGGGCCGGCGCCTCGGGCTGGTGACGAACCAGGCCGGGGTGGATGCCGCCGGCCGGTCGGGGGTGGAGCGGCTGCGGTCCGCCGGCCTCACGCTGGTGGCGCTGTTCAGTCCCGAGCACGGCTTCCGGGGCACCGCCGCGCCGGGGGAAGTCGTGGCCTCGACCACCGACAGCGCCACCGGCCTCCCAATCTACAGCCTCTATGGGAGGAATTCCGCCCCGAGCGACAGCCAGCTCGCCGGCGTGGACGTGCTGCTGGTGGACCTGCAGGATGCGGGGGCGCGCTACTACACCTATTTGTGGACCACCGTGAGCGTGATGCGCGCCGCGGCGCGGCGGCACCTCCCCGTGCTCATCCTCGACCGGCCCGATCCGATCGGCGGCGCGGTGGCGGGGAACATCCTCGACACCGCGTACCGCTCGCCGGTCGGCTACCTCGCCGTCCCCATGCGCTACGGGATGACCCTCGGCGAACTGGCGCTGCTCGCCCGGCACGATCTTGCCATCGACGTGGACCTCACCGTCGTGCCGGCCGCTGGCTGGCGCCGGGGGCAGTACCTGGACCAGACCGGGCTGCCGTTCGTGCCGCCCTCGCCGAATCTCCGAAGCCTCGAGGCCCTGATCCACTATCCGGGGCTGTGTCTCTTCGAGGGGACCACGCTGTCGGTGGGCCGGGGCAGCGATCACCCGTTCGAGCAGGTGGGGTTGCCCGGCCTCGACACTGCGGCAGTCCTGGCCCGGCTCCGTACCCTCGGGCTGCCGGGGGTGCGGTTCGAGGGCGTCGGGTTCACACCCCGGAGCCCGGGCGATGGCAAGTTCGCCGACACGCTGCTGGCCGGGATCCGGTTGCGGGTGACCGAGCGGGATCGGTACGACCCCGTGGCGACGGCCATCCACCTGCTCGGTGCGGTGCAGGCGTCGATGCCCGGCGTGGTGCTCTTCCCGCCCTCCGCCGCGCACTTCGACCGCTTGGTGGGCGACGGCGGGGCCGCGCGGGCCCAGCTGCTGCCCGGCGATGCCGCCGGGCGGGACGCGCTGCTCGCCGGATGGGAGGCCGAACGCCCCGCCTTCCTGGCCCGCCGTCGCCCCTTCCTCCTGTACCCGGAATAGCCGTCTTCCTGGCCGGGCATCGCCCCCCGTGTCCTTCCTATAAAGCGTTTCCCGGGTTATCGTTTGCCGCGGTTTGGGCCCCCCGGCGGGGCCCTGCCGGTACCCCCGGAGGAACCCCCTGAGGATGGCCATTCCGTGAAGCTGATCCCCAAGTCGGTGGAACGGGTCTTCTACGGGCTGACCCGGCCCATGGTCGAGGGGCTGATTCGCGCGGGGGTGCGGCCGAATGTCATCACGACCATGGGCACGCTGCTGGTCGTGGCCTCCGCGGTGGGCTTCGGGCTGGGGCGGGTGCGCCTGGGCGGGCTGCTCTACCTGCTGAGCGGGGTGGTGGATACCCTGGATGGCGCCGTGGCGCGGGCCAACGGGCAGGTGACCCGGTTCGGCGCCTTCTACGACTCCACGCTGGACCGGGTGGGCGACGGCGCGACCTTCATGGGGATCGCGGTGTTCTTCCTGCTGGCGCCGCCGGGCACGGTGGACCGGCGGGAACTGGCCATCATCATCAGCATGGTGGCGATCATCGCCAGCCTGCTGGTGTCGTATGCCCGCGCCCGGGCCGAAGGCCTGGGGCTCGACTGCAAGGTCGGACTGGTGCAGCGGGCGGAGCGGATCGTGGGCCTCAGCGTGCCGACGCTGATCTGGGGGGCGGGTCCCGGCGGGGCCGTCCTGTTCTGGATCGTGACCGTTCTGGCGCTCGCCTCGGTGATCACCGTGGTGCAGCGCTTCGTGTATGTCTACCAGGTGACCGAGGGCGCCGCCGCGCCCGAGGTGTCGAAAGGACCGTCCTAGTGGCGACCGCAGGAACTCCCCGGCCGATCGCGCCGGCCAAGGGCAAGCTCGGTGTACTCTGCGTCGGTCTCGGCGCCGTGGCGACGACCTTCATCGCCGGCGTGGAGCTGGTGCGCCGGGGCAAGGCCAAGCCGATCGGCTCGCTGAGCCAGATGGGCACCATCCGGCTGGGCAAGCGCACCGAGGGCCGCGCCCCGCTGATCAAGGAATTCGTGCCGCTGGCCGACCTGAACGACCTGGTCTTCGGGGCCTGGGACCCGGTGCCGGACGACGCCTACCAGAGCTGCCTGCATTGCGGCGTGCTGGACAAGTGGGAGCACGTGGAGCCGATCAAGGACTTCCTGCAGGGCATCAAGCCGATGCCGGCGGCCTTCGACCAGCACTACGTCAAGAAGCTCGAGGGCAAGAACGTCAAGAGCGCCAAGACCAAGCGGGAGCTGGCGGAGGCCCTGCGGAAGGACATCCGCGACTTCAAGACGAAGCACGGCTGCGACCGGCTGGTGATGGTGTGGTGCGCCTCGACCGAGATCTTCATCCAGGCCGGCGCCGCGCACCAGACCCTGGCCGCCTTCGAGAAAGCGATGGAGACCAACGATCCCTCCATCGCGCCCTCGATGCTGTACGCCTGGGCCGCGGTGATGGAGGGGGTCCCCTTCGCCAACGGGGCGCCGAACCTCACCTGCGACTTCCCGGCGCTGGAGCAGCTGGCGAAGGACAAGGGCGTCGCGATCGGCGGCAAGGACTTCAAGACCGGCCAGACGATGCTCAAGACCGTGCTCTCGCCGATGTTCAAGGCGCGGATGCTCGGCGTGGCGGGCTGGTACTCGACCAACATCCTCGGCAACCGGGACGGCGAGGTGCTCGACGACCCGGAGAGCTTCAAGACCAAGGAAGAGTCGAAGCTCGGCGTGCTGGAACACATCCTGCAGCCGCAGCTCTACCCCGAGCTCTACGGCGAGATATACCACAAGGTCCGCATCAACTACTACCCGCCCCGGGGGGACAACAAGGAGGGGTGGGACAACATCGACATCTTCGGGTGGTGCGGCTACCCGATGCAGATCAAGGTGGACTTCCTCTGCCGCGACTCGATCCTCGCGGCGCCGCTGGTGCTCGACCTGGCGATCTTCTTCGACCTGGCCCAGCGGGCCGGGCTCTCGGGGATCCAGGAGTGGCTCTCGTTCTACTTCAAGAGCCCGCAGGTGGCCCCGGGGCTGTACCCGGAGCACGACCTCTTCATTCAGCAGACCAAGATGAAGAACACCCTGCGCTGGCTGATGGGCGAGGCGGCGATCACCCACCTCGGCGTCGAGTACTACGAGTACGGCGAGAAGTGACGCGATGAAGTACTTCCACCGCTGTCACCTGCCGCCCGAGACGGTCATCGCCCAGGCCAACAGCTTCTTCGGCCCGCGGCTCGCGCCCACCGAGGAGGCGCCCCGCCGCCGCCGGTTCTCCGGCACGGTGGGGCAGGTGGCCGTGAGCGCCCAGGCCGAGGGCGGGCACTACACCCTCGTCACGGTGGAGACCAACCAGCCGGGCGAGAGCGAGGCCGACAAGCTCGCCAAGCGGTTCCTGACGACCCTGCATACCCTGTCGGACCCGGCGCACCAGGTGCGCGGGGCCTACTGACACCGGGTGGTGGCCGAGGGGCGGGAGCGATCCCGCCCCTCGGCGCGCCGGCCCGCCGTTCCCCCCCCCCGCGGATGCCGCCCGCCCCCCCCCCCCCGGGGGCCCCGGGCCCCCCGGGGGGGGGGGGGGTGGGCCCCGGGGGGGGGGGCGGGGGGGGGGGCCCTACCCCCCCCCTCGCCGCGCCGGCCCGCCGTTCCCGACCCCCGAGGAGAAGGCTCCCCATGCGTATGAAGCTGGCCACGGTCCATCGTCGCCTGGCGTCCGGGCTCGCCGCCCTGGCCCTGACCGCACTCCAGGCGCTCGGCGCCACCGCCCTGCAGGCGCAGGAGCACCGCCCCGGCGGGGAGGTGAACCTGCACCTCCCCGACCTGCGCACGGTGAACTTCCTGGGCTTCTCCGGCCACGACATCCTTCTCTCCGGCCTGCTGGTGAGCGCCCTGGGCCTGCTGTTCGGCCTGTGGAGCTACACCGCAGTGAAGAAGCTCCCGGTGCACCGCTCGATGGCCGAGGTGTCGGAACTGATCTACGAGACCTGCAAGGCGTACCTGGTGCAGCAGGGCCGCTTCCTGCTGATGCTCTTCGCCTTCATCGGCGCCGTGATCGTGGTGTACTTCCTGCTCACCGGCCTGGAGCTGCCCAAGATCCTGATCATCCTGCTGTTCGGGCTGATCGGCATGGCCGGGAGCTACGGGGTGGCGTGGTACGGCATCCGGATCAACACCCTGGCCAACAGCC
>CAZYIV010000078.1:0-16784 GCA_964647615.1 uncultured Gemmatimonadaceae bacterium
AGCACGGTCTTGCAGTTGGGGCACCAGTTGACCGCGGCCTTCTTCTTGTAGGCCTTGCCCGCCTTGAACAGCTGCAGGAAGATCCACTGGGTCCACTTGTAGTAGTCGGGATCGGTGGTGCTCAGGACATGGCGCCAGTCGAACATCCCGCCGATCCGTTCCAGCTGGCGGCGGAAGTTGGCGATGCTGCGCGGGATCAGCTCGGCGGGGTGGGTGCCGATCTTGATCGCGTAGTTCTCGCTGTGGATGCCGAAGGCGTCGAACCCGATCGGCTCGAACACCGTGTGCCCCATCAGGCGCTTGAACCGGCCGTAGACGTCGCTGCCGGTGAACGCGAACATGTTCCCCACGTGCAGCCCCTCGGCCGAGGGGTAGGGGAACATCATCAGGTTGTAGAAGGGGCGGGTCGGGTGGTCCAGGTCGGGCTGGTTGGTGCCGCGCTCGGCCCACCGCGCCTGCCACCGGGCCTCGACCTCGTCGGGGCGGTAGCCGTCGGGCATGTCGGTCATAGGGCGGGGAATCTACAGTGAACCGGGAGAAAGGGGAGCAGCGCGCCGCCCCGGCGCCGAACGCGCGGGCGCCCTTGCCCCGGTTTGGCCAACCGCCCTAAGTTCCAACGCCTCCACCACTTATCCCATGGCCAGCCAGCGCCAGCTGTTCGTCCGCAAGATGTACCTCGTCGCCACCGCCCTGGTGCTGGCGCTGGGGCTCCTGTTCGCGGGCATCCTGTGGATCGGCTACGGTGCCGACGACCGCGGCCCCGGCTTCGTCAGCGCGCTGGGGCTCGGCTTCGTGGTGTACGTGACCGCGGGGATGCTGGTGGCGGGCTTCGTCATCAGCTGGACCGTGCGGAACATCCTCCGCCCGCTGGGGAACACCGTGGTGGTGGCCAGCCGGGTGGCCCAGGGGGACCTCTCGGTGACCGTCTCCGCGATGAGCGCCTCCCAGGCCGACGGCCTGACGGAGTCGGTGGCGACCATGCTCACGGAGCTGCGGACCCTGGTGGGGGCGATCCGCACCAGCGCCCAGGACGCCGCCGCGATGGCCCAGGAGATCTCCGCCTCCACCGAGGAGATGAGCGCCTCCACCCAGGAGGTCTCCGGCACCTGCAACGACCTCACCGACCGGGCCACCCGCCAGGCGGCGCTGGTGCGCGGCGCCGCCGAGGACGCGACCCGGATCCTGGAGATCGCCCAGCAGCTGGCGGGCAGCGCCAGCCAGGCGGCCCACCGCAACGCCGCGCTGGCGGAGCTGGCGCGGCAGCACCGCGACGAGCTTGCCGCCAGCTCCACGGAGCTCCGGATCCTCGCGGAGGAGATCGCGCGCGGGGCGGAGGAGGCGGTGGCGCTGGCCGCCGCGTCGGAGGAGATCGAGCAGTTCGTCACCGAGACCAAGGCGATCGCGCGGCAGACCCACATGCTGGCCCTCAACGCCGGGATCGAGGCGGCGCGGGCCGGCGAGGAGGGCAAGGGCTTCGCGGTCGTGGCGGAGGAGGTCAAGAAG
Source organism: uncultured Gemmatimonadaceae bacterium (assembly GCA_964647615.1). Lineage (GTDB taxonomy): Bacteria > Gemmatimonadota > Gemmatimonadetes > Gemmatimonadales > GWC2-71-9 > JADJOM01. The sequence goes on from CAZYIV010000078.1 coordinate 1,504, forward strand.
CTCGCCGGCCAGGCGGCCCAGGCCGCCACGCTCACCAGCGAGACGGTGCGCGCGGTGCAGGAGCGCGTGACCATCGCGCGGGAGCGGCTGCTCCGCCTGGCGCGGGGCGGCGACGCCGCCCGCGCCACCGCGAGCAAGGCGGCCGAGGGCCTGGCGCGGGTGGCGGAGGACGCGCACCACACCGACGCCTGGAGCCGCCAGATCTCGCAGTCCTCCGGCGAGGTGCGGTCGCTGATCGAGGGGATCGCCGGGAAGATGCAGGAGGTCTCCGGCGGGACCGAGGATGTCGCCGCGGCGGCGGAGCAGATCGCGGCCAGCGCGCAGCAGCTCTCGGCCAGCACCGAGCAGGTGGCGGGGAGCGCGCTCAACCTGGCGCAGGGAGCCCAGGGCCTGCTGTCGCAGGTGGGGCGCTTCCGGGTCTCGTAGCGAGCGCGCCGGCCAGCGCGGCGAGGAGCGCCGCGAGGTGGTCCGGCTGGTGGTCGCCCATGTGACCGAGGCGCAGCAGCCGGGGATGCTCCACGGTGGCCGGGGCGAGCCTCCAGCCCTCGCGCCGGAGCACGGCCACGACATCGGCCGCGGCACGATCCGGCGGCAGCTCCAGGCACGAGACCACCGGCGCCCGCCAGCCCGCCGCCGCCAGCAACCGCACGTCGTCCCGATCCGCCAGCCACGCATCCACCGCCGCGCCCAGCGCGGCATGCCGGGCCCACCGCGCCTCCAGCGTCTCCTCCTCGAGGATCCGCTGCAGCTGCCGATCGAGCGCGCGTGCCAGCGTCGGCGGAATGGTCCCGAGCACCTGGCCGCGGCTGGCCGCCGCCGCGTGCGCGGCGAGATCGAGCTGCAGCCCGCGGGCCGACTGGCGCCTGAGCCGCGCGAGGAACCGCGGGGAGGCCACCGCGAACCCGAGCCCCGCCGGCAGCCCGAGCGGCCCCTCCGACCCGGCCAGCACCAGGTCGAGCCCCCAGCGGTCGGTCTCGAGCGGCGCCGCCCCGAGGCTCCCGGTGGCATCCACGAAGAGGAACAGCTCGCGCCGGGTCCGCACCACCCGCGCCAGCTCCGCCAGCGGCGCCAGGACCCCGGTCCCGAGATCGGCGTGGGCCAGCACTACCGTGTCCACGGACGGCCCGCACAGGAACCGCGCGAGGTGCGGCGGTTCCAGGGCGCGGCCCGGCGGCACCAGCAGCCGGATCACTTCCTTCCCCAGCGCCTCCAGCCCCGCCGCGAGCGCCTCGCCGTCCGGCCCCGCCACCACCACCAGCGCCCGCTGGTCCACCCCGGCGCGCAGGGCGATCTCGCGCAGCACCGCGCTCGAGGTGGGCACCGCCAGGACCGGCTCCGCGGTGCGGAAGAGCGCCCGGAGGCGCAGCATCGCGCGGGGAAGCACCGCCTGGTCCGGTAGCGCCTCGTCCGCCGTGTCCCGCAGCAGGGCGTGCAGCTCCGGGTGCACCTCGGCGATCGCGGGATGGAACTGGCGGCCGTAGCGCATCATGTCAGGACGTCTGCCGGCACGGCCACGCCGTGGGTGCGCAGTGCCCGGAGCAGCCGGGTGCCCGCCCGCATCCGTACGGTGCCACCCAGCTCGACGCGGTGCCAGCGGATCCACAGCTGGCGCCCCGACTCGAGGTAGCGGATCCGGTCCCAGGGCACCAGCACCGGCGGACGGCGGAACCGGAACAGGACCATCGGATAGAGGTAGAGTCCGGCGCGGGTGGGGATGGCGTTGGTGACATTGTTCTCGTTCACCCGGCCGTAGCCGTAGACCTGCCCGCGCAGCACCTCGCCGTCGGGACGAGGGCCGCCCGGGAACGCCGCGGCGAGGCGGCGCCAGCCGGTGACCCAGAGCAGCAGCGAGGTGATCAGGAGCCACCAGCCGACGCACAGCAGCGCACCCACGAGGATGCCGACCAGCGGGCCAGTCATGGGATGCCCGGGCTACTCGGCGCCGGGGAGCTCGTAGGCCAGGTCGTAGCGGTGCTCCCGCCCGGTGATGGTGATGGTCATCGAGCCACGCAGGCCGGTGAGCCCGCCGGTGCCGGAGCCGGGCGCCACGGTGACCACGAGCTCCTGGCCCGCGGCCGTGAACGTCCCCTGGTGCATCAGCGCGAAGCTCCCGGTGCGCCCGGCGAGCGTGCCGACCACCCGCTCCACCGCGACGTAGGCGCCGGCCTTGTTGGCGTCGGTCATGGCGGTAAGCATCGTCCCGCTGCTGCTGCCCTCGATGCCGCCGTGAAACACCTTGGCGAGCGTCATCCGGCCGAGGGCGATCCCCTCCGCCTGGTCGACCGAGTCCACGGGGGTGACGCTGACGTCGAAGGTGCCAGTGGCATGGGAAGGCACGGGTGACTCCGGGCGAGGGGTCGCGCCGGGGATGGCACCGGCCAGGAGCGCAAGACAGGCGAGCGGGGCGCGCGCTAGCATCAGGAGGCTCCGGGGCTGTGGCTCAGGCGCGCTTGACCAGGCGGACCAGGTAGAGCAGCGCGACCGCGCCTACCACGGCGACCACAATGCTGCCGAGGAATCCCCACGCGGCGATCCCGAGCAGGCCGAACAACCAGCCGCCCACCACCGCGCCGAGCACCCCGAGGACGATGTCGCCCACCACGCCGAAGCCGGAGCCCTTCATGATCTTGCCCGCCAGCCAGCCGGCGATGAGGCCGACCAGCAGGATCCAGATGATTCCGCGTCCGTGCATGTGGATTCTCCTTGGGGCGGCGCGCAGCCCTCAGCCCGCCGCGGGGTCCGCGAGCGAGGGGAGGTCGGCGGCGTCAGTGAAGACCAGCGACTCCGAGTTCACGCAGTGGCGCATCCCGGTCGGGCGGGGCCCATCGGGGAAGACATGGCCCAGGTGGGCGCCGCACCGGGCGCACAGGATCTCGGTCCGCACCATCCCGTAGCTCCGGTCGGAGTGGGTGGCGACGTTCTCGTCGGCGATGGGCTGGAAGAAGCTGGGCCAGCCGGTGCCGGACTCGAACTTGTGGTCCGAGGTAAAGAGCGGCAGGCGGCAGCAGAGGCAGCTGTAGATCCCATCGCGGTGGTTGTCGAGCAGGGTGCCGCAGAACGGCCGCTCGGTCCCCTTGGCCCGCGCCACCTCGAACTGCGCCGGGGTGAGCTGCGCCCGCCATTCGGCGTCGGATTTCACCACCGGCGCCAGCTCCAGCGGGCCCACCAGGGCTCCGCGGCGGTCGAATACCTTCAGCTTCATGCGTCGCCTCCGGGCAGCCGGTCCGCGGTGGCGTTCCGCGCCAGCAGTCGCTCGGTGAAGTCGAGCCGCTCGTGCACCTCGACCAGCTCGCGGCGGAGTTCGTCCACCTCGCCACGCAGCGCCTCGACGGTGCCGTCATCGGCGCCGTGGCGCAGGCGCAGCTCCTCGAGCCGCAGTTCCTGGACCCGCCGGAGCCCGTTGAGCCCGATGGCCAGCACGGGGATCAGCAGCGCCAGGATCGGGATGAAGACACCCACACGGCCTCCCGGGAATGTTCCGGAACATAACGGAGCCCGGGACCCGCAGGATTCCGCCGGGCACCATCACCGGCGGCGGAGACACGCGCGGCCCGCCGGAGGCGGGCCGCGCGAATCCCCGGGACCGGCGATCCGGTCAGCTGCTGCGCCGCGCCAGCACCGCGTCCACGCTCGCGGGGCCCGAACCCCAGGCGGCGAGCACCAGGAACACGAAGCTGTAGATCATGACCAGCTCGCCGCGGTTCTCCCACCAGAAGATCTTCCCGCTCCCGCCGGTGTGGATCCAGAAATAGGCCACCGCCATCTCGCCGGAGGCGAGGAACGCGGCCCAGCGGGTGCCCAGACCGAGGACGATGAGCGTCCCGCAGATCAGCTCGATAAGGCCGGCCGCGCCGAAGCGCGACATCAGCTCCACCGTGCCGCCGTCCGGCCCGAAGCCGCCGAGCAGCCCCAGGATCTTCTGGGCGCCGTGGGACCAGTAGGTCAGCCCGACCGCAATCCGCAGGGCGGCATGGGCAAAGGGAAGGTGCTTCTCGGAGAGAGGGCCGTTCACGGGCGGTTCCTTGAGAGAGGGGTCGGGTCGCGGGTGCGAGGGGTCAGACCGACCCCTCAAGCTACCCTACGACGGCACCCGGTCCAGCGTTGACGGCCGGCAGGCGACAGACTGCCGGAGGGGGCCCGATCCGGGGGATTCACGGTGCCGGCGGGCGGACCAGCGCGAGCAGGGAATCCACCTCCCGCCGCAACCGGTGGCCTTCGGGCAGCGCCTCGCGCCGGATGGTATCGGCCTCGGCCAGGAGTGGCAGCGCCTCCGCCGGCCGGCCCTCCGCCATCAGGGTGCGGGCCAGCCCCACCAGGCTGTAGGCGACGTACGGCTTGTGGAGCGGCCGCGCCGCCCGGCGCAGCGCGAGCGCCTGGCGGAAGCCGCGCTCCGCGGCGGCGAGCTCGCCCTTCTGGAGCTGCAGCCCCGCCAGCTCGTTGATGGAGATCGCGGTGTAGGGATGGGTGGGGCCCAGGCTGGCGCGGCGCACCGCGAGCGCCTGCCGCAGCGCGGCCTCCGCCTCGTCCAGCCGGCCCATCCGCTGCAGCGTGGTGCCGAGCAGGCCGTAGTCGGTCCCGATGAGCTCGGGGTTGGGATCGGCGGCGCTGGTGTCGATCGCGAGCGCCAGCCGATACTGCTCCGCCGCTCCGGCATCGTCGCCCTGCTCACCGAGCAGCATGCCCAGCCCCTTGCGGTAGGTGGCGATGAACGGATGGTCGGGCTGGTAGTACGCCAGGCCGATCGCCAGCGCCTGCCGCTGCAGGGTAGTGGCCTCGTCGATCTTGCCAAGCGCCTTGAGGGTCAGGGCCAGGTTGTTCACCGCGATCCCGAGCACCTCGCTGTCCACCGGCTCCCGCCGCCGGACGATCTCCACCGCCTGCCGGAACAGCGGTTCCGACTCGGCCGCCCGGCCCTGCCATCCCAGCACGCCGCCCAGTCCGTCCGACAGCTCCGCGACCACGCCACTGTCGGGCCCCACCCGCTGCTCCATGGCGATGGCCTCGCGGTACAGCGCCTCCGCCTCGTCAAGGTGCACCGACGCATCCTTGAGCACGCTGGCGAGCACCGACAGGGAGGCGACGACGCGGGCGTCGCCGGCGGCGGGGGCCAGGGCCCGGCGGATCCGCAGCGCCTCGCGGGCGTGTGCCTCCGAGGCGTCCATCTCGCCCAGCCCCTGCAGGGCGTTGCTGAGGGCGACTTCCGACTCCGCCACCTCCTCGCTGGTGGGCCCGTGCAGCCGGCGGCGGATGGCGAGCGAGCTCTCCGCCTGGGTCCGCGCCTCGCGGAAGAAGGCCAGCTGGCGGTACACGTTGCTGATCACCTGCATCAGCGTGGCCTGCACCTCGGGCTGGCCCCGCAGGCTGGTGGCGACGCGGGAGGCGCCGCGGTCGAGCAGCTCCCGCGCGGTGATGGTCTCGGTGCGTGACTGCGAGGGTGAGTTCACCTCGAACAGGTGCTGCAGGAAGGCGGAGACCTGGCCGGCTTTCTCCGCCTCCAGACGGGCCCGGTCGCGCTCGCGCGAGAGCTGCACCGTGTATCCGACGGTGAGCACCAGTCCCGCCAGCGCGGTGAGCACGCCGGCGCGGCGCCGGCGCACGAACTTGCCCAGCCGGTACCCGACGGTGTCGGAACGCGCCTGCACCGGGCGGCCGTCGGTGTAGCGCTCGAGGTCGGCGGCGAGCTGTTCCACCGAGGCATAGCGCCGCGCCGGCTCCTTGCGCAGCGCCTTCAGGATGATGGTGTCGAGGTCTCCCCGGAGGGCGCGGGCCCAGGCGGCGGTGGGCCCGGTCGCCACCGCGGATGGCGCGGGCGGTTCCTCCTGGGTGATCCGGCGCTCCACCTCGCCCAGCGAGGCCCCGGAGAGGTCGAAGGGCGTGCGCCCGGCGAGCAGCCGGTAGAGCACGCCGCCGAGGGCGTAGACGTCGGTGGCGACGCTGATGCGGCCGCCACGGACCTGCTCGGGGGCGGCGTACGCCGGCGTGAGCAGCCCGAGGGTCCCGGTGGCCTCGCCGCCGTCGGCGGCATCGAGCAGCCGCGCGATGCCGAAGTCCACCAGCTTGGGCACGCCGTCGCGGGTGACGAGGATGTTGGAAGGCTTGAGGTCGCGGTGGACGATCAGCGCCTGGTGGGCGTGCTCCACCGCGGCGCAGACCTGCCGGACCAGGGCAAGGCGCGCGGCGAGCGGCAGCGCCCGCTGGTCGCACCACTGGTCGATCGGCTCGCCGTCCACGTACTCCAGCACGAGGTAGGGCGTGCCGTCGGCGGCGGTGCCGCCGTCGAGCAGCCGCGCGATGTTGGGATGGGCGAGGTCGGCGAGGAACTGGCGCTCGGCCCGGAGCCGGCGGGCCAGCTCCGGCGCGGCGAGCGCACCGCGGACGAACTTGATCGCCACCGATGCGTCGTAGGCGCCGTCGACCCGCTCGGCAAGGTACACCGTCCCCATCCCGCCCTGCCCCACCTCGCGCAGCAGCCGGTAGGGTCCCACCTGGTCCCCGAGCCGCGCCGTCCCCCCGGCGCCCTGCCGCGTGAAGTCATCCGCCGCCGCGCCGACCGCCTGACTGAGGAACGCCGCCCGGCCGGACACGCGGTCGGCGGCGAGCAGGGCCAGCACCTCGTCCCGCAGGCCCGGATCGTCGGAACAGGCCCGCGCCAGTGCCTCGGCCTGTGCCGCGACGGGCAGGTCGACGACGGCGGCGAAGAGTTCCTGGACCCTGGCCCAGTGATCAGCGGTCATAGGTGCGGGGAGTGGATGCCGCACGAGAACCTGCGGCAGCAGGGAGAAGAGGGACGAACCGGACGGCCCGCATGGCGCAAACTAGTCCCGGCCGAGACCCGGAGCCACGGAAGGTCGATCCACCGGGAAGCGCGAGATCCGGCAGGTGAGGGAGCACCAGCCGCCCGGATCCCGGCCAGGGCTAAAGCCGAGCGCCTTGCCCCCGATACTCTCCACATGGTTCACCAGCTGATCTACGCGAGTGCCGCCACCGGCGACTGGCAGCCGGCCGTGCTGCTGGAACTGCTCCATGGGGCCCGGCATCGCAACACGCGGGCGGGCGTGACCGGGATGCTGGCGTTCAGCAGCGGCACCTTCCTGCAGTTCCTCGAGGGGCCCGAGCAGGCGGTGAACGCCACCCTGGTGCGGATCCGGAAGGACAGCCGGCATGCGGACCTGACCGTCCTCGTCCGGCGAGAGGCATCGGCGCGCTGGTTTCCCGACTGGAGCATGGGCTTCGAGGAACTGGACCAGATCATCCCCGGCCCCGGCATCAATGCCCATGTGCCCCGGCCCGGCCCGGTCTCGATGTGGGTGGCCGATCCCGATGCGGCGCTCGACTTCTTCGACCGCTGCCGCTCCACGCAGGCCCCGAGCTAACGCCCCTTCGATCGCGCCAGCCGCCAGAACTGCGCCTCGGTGATCACGGCGATCGGGTGGCCCCGCGCCGCGAGCCGGCGCACCTCCATCAGCTTGAGCCCGCCACTCCGCCCCGCCACCTGCTGCTTGTTGGGCCGGCCGCGCACCAGGACATCGGTGGTCGGGCCGGGACTGCCCCGCACCGTCGCCCCGGCGCGGCGGGCCGCGGCGATCGCCTCCTGCCGGGGCTGGCTGAGGAAGCCGGTGAAGGAAATCGTCCGGCCCTTGAGGGTCCGCACCCGCGTGGTCGGCATCTCCTTCGGCCGGTGGCGCAGTGCCTCGATGACCTCGCCGGCGGACTGGTAGCGCTTCTGTCGCGCGCCGAGGCAGCGGTGGATCACTTCCTTCAGGTGATCGGTGCACGGCAGCCGGCGGACATCCTTGCTCTGCAGCAGGCTCTGGGTGTCGCCCCGGAGCAGCATCGCGATCAGCTGCCCGACCTGGTAGATGTCATCCTTCTGCTGCCACTTCCGCACCTTGCCCCAGGCGATCTCCGACGGGGCCCCCAGCGGGTTGAATGCGTCGGCGGTGACCCCGCGCCCGGTGGCCTGGTGGGTGGCGATGCCGAAGTCGCCCAGCTTGAGCCGCTCGCCCTCGCACACGAAGACGTTGAACGGCGTCAGGTCACGGTGCAGCGCCTGCCCGCGGTGCAGCACGTCGAGGGTCTCCAGGATCCCGGCGATCTCCCGCCGGACGAAGCGCTCCGGCTGCCCGCCGCGGGCCGTGAGCCAGGTGCTCAGGTCGCCGTGCTCGGCGTATTCCATCACCAGGCAGTAGCGGGTGCGGGCCGCGTCCACCTCCACGAAGCGGTCGAAGGTCCGGAGCGCGCGGGACTGGCGGTCGAGCAGCTGGGCGAAGTACGCCTCGCGCACCCACCCGGTGATGCGCTCGCTGATCTTGACGCAGACGCGCGCGGGCAGCGGGCCCTGCGGCACCGGCGTGGCCAGGAAGATTTCCCCGAAACCACCCCGGCCCACCAGCCGGTCCAGCCGGTAGCTGCGGCCGGTCTCGTTGCTGTAGATCGTGGGCAGCGTCGGTCCCGCCGCCGCGGGGGCGGTGCCGGGGCGGGAGCGAGGCGCGCGGCGGTTCGGCGTGGGCATGGTCCGGCCAACTTAGCGGGCGGGCGAAGTCGCGGCGAGCCGGTCCGAAATCACTCGACCCCCGCGCGCCCGGCCACGCTGTCGTGCACCCAGCAGGCGGCGTCCTCGCCACAATCCGCGGCGAAGAGCGTCACCGCAAAGTGCCGCCCCGGTGCCAGCAGCCCGCCGTCCCCCGGGTGGCCCACGATGTCGAACGGCGCCCGTGCGTAGGCATCGAGGATCTCGGCCAGGTGGAGCCGCTCGGCGGGGAAGAAGCCGCCCGGCGGCTGGCCGAGCGTGTCGGCGCGGGTGAGTGCGGCGGCGATCCCGAGCTGCGGCTTCACCGAGGCCACGGGCGCGTCGGACCCGAACGCGAGCGTCGCCCCCGCATCCAGCATGCGGCGCCAGGCGTACGCGCCCTCGGCCCGTGCGGAACCGAGGCGGCGCAGGGTCCAGGGCAGGTCGTCCACCAGGTGGATCGGCTGCATGGACACCGCCACGGATGGACGCCCGAAGCGGGGAAAGTCCGTGGGGCGTACCACCTGGGCATGCTCGATGCGGGTGGGGAGCGACCCGCGATGGCCCCGCTCGATCCAGTCAAGGGCGACGGCGTTGGCAGAATCACCGATGGCGTGGATGGCCACCTGGAGTCCCAGCAACTGGGCCAGCTGGTATGCGCGCCGCTGGAGCGTCAGGTCGTACGCCGGAGCCCCGCGATGGCCCGGCTGGTCGCTGTAGTCCTGGAACAGCAGCGCGCCGCTGCTGCCCATCGCGCCGTCCAGCACCAGCTTGATGCCCATCAGCTCGACCCGGCCCTGCCGTCGCCAGGCCTCGTCCACCGCCCAGGGCCGACGCAGCCGGTGGGCGAGGAGCCAGCCGACCTGGTCGCCACGGATGTAGCCGAAGACGCGGACTGGCAGCGGCGCGGCGCTGTCGAGCGCTGCCAGCGCGCCCCAGGTCGTGGAGTCGAGTGCCATGTCGTGGGCGGCGACCAGCCCCGCGCCGGCCACCTCAGTCACCGCCACGGCCACCATCTCCCGCCACTCCGCCACCCCGAACTCGGGGAGCGCCGCCTGCGCCTGCTGCAGCGCCGCGTCTACCAGGACGCCGGAGGGGGCCCCGGCGCTGTCGCGCTCGATCCGGCCCGCCGGCGGGTCGGGCGTGGCGGGCGTGATGCCGGCACGGGCGAGCACCTGGCGGTTGACCAGCACCGCGTGCTGGTCCACGCGCAGCAGGAAGACGGGGCGGTCGGTGAGGCCGTCGAGATCGGCCGCGGTCGGGTAGCCGTGGTCGGAGAACCGCTCCTGGTCCCACCCGCTCCCGAGGTACGCCGAGCGCCCGGGATGCGCGGCGATGAACGCGGCCAGCCGGTCGCGCAGCTCGGCACGGGACCCGACGCCCGTCAGGTCCACGCCGCCCCGGAGCAGCGCCAGCAGGTTGAGGTGGAGGTGGGCGTCGGTGAGCCCCGGGACCCCGAGAGCGCCCGGCAGGTGGTGCACTTCGTAGGCGGCGGTGTCGCGTGGGATGGTGTCGAGGACCACGAGGATCTTCCCGCCGGCATCGGTCACCACCGCCGTGGCGACGGGCCGGGCCCGGTCGCCGGTGAGGAAGCGGGGGCCGACGTACAGCCGCGGCCGGCCCGGGACCGGCACCCCGGGCGGCGGGCCGTGCCGGGCGAGCAGCAGGCCCGCCGCGAGGACCAGTTCGAACGCCAGCCACCCCGCGCCGGACCGCGCGGCCCCGAGCTGGTGTGCGCCCGCCAGGAACAGGGCCACGAGGGCGTAGAAGGCCCAGAATCCCGGCGCCGACACCCCCACCGTGCCGAGCCAGCACGCGAACCCGAGCGCGGCGGCGCCGTAGGCGATGGCGCCCGCCAGCGCCGCCCGGGGGTGGTGCCTCAGGGGAAAGCCCAGGCCCGCGCCGAGCAGCAGGGCCGCGAACAGCCAGCCCCAGAAGGGGAGCGGCGCGTCGAACAGCGCCACCAGGCCCGGCACCAGGATCAGGACGCCGAGCAGCAGGCGGAGCAGCCACCCCGTGAGGCGGCGCGCGAAGCCCGGGTCATGCGCAGGCATGAGGGAGGGGTGCGAGTGGGAGGACTCGGGCCGCGCGGGGAGCGCCGCCCGTCGGCTTCACGGGCGGATCGGGCGTGCCGTGTCGAGGAGCCGCTGGTCCACGTAGCCGATCTCCTCGCCGTCGGCGACCACCCGGTACCAGCCGCGCTCGACGGTGTCCACCAGCACCGCCTCGCCGGGCGCGAGCACGCGCACCACCGCGGCCGCCGGGCGAGGGCGGGTGCGCAGGTTCACCCAGGTGCTGGCATAGCGTCGGGACAGGGCACCGTCATCGTCCGCCGGAGGCGCCGGCCGCGGGGCGGGCGCGCGCACCGCCGGGGCCGTGGGCACGGCGTCCGGCCGCGGCGCGGCGGGCGGGGCAGACACCACGGTGGGCGCGGGCGACTGGGGCCCGGTGGGCGTCGCGGAGGGCGCCCGGGTGGCTGGGGCCGGGGACGGAGCCTTCGGCGTCGCGGCGGAATCCCCGGAGGGTCGGGTTGGCTCCGGCCGCGTGGCCACCGGCCGCGGCGGGGGGACATTCCGCGCCGTCGGGCTCGGTGGCGTCAGGCCACCGGCGCTGCCGAACTGCAGCCGGATTGCGTTGGCGATCACCAGCACCAGGACCGTGCCCAGGGCGAGCAGTGCGGGGTGGCTCCGGCGCCGCCCGGCGCCGGGCATCGCCGGCGAGGGGCGTGTCTCGAACGCCACCCCGCAGCGCGGGCAGCGCGTCGCGACGCTCAGGGCCTTCTGGTTGCAGTTGGGGCAGTGGATGTAGCTCACGCGCACGTCCGGACAGCTGGCCAGCCGGTAATGAGAAGACGGAGCGGCGCGCCCCCGCGGGCCCCCGTCGGCTCCAGCCGGGGAGCGGGCGGCAGGGGCCCGCCCGGACGGGGAATGTGCATCATGGGACGCCCGCTGGCCAGCCGTCGCCCGAACCGGGCTTGCCCGCCCTGACGCACCCCGGCAAGTTCCCGCCACCCTCGTTCCCGCCCTTCCCCCAGCCCTCCGAGGAGACGCCATGCGCGGCGCCCTGCTCGTCCTGGCCCTGAGCGGCATCACCGCCGCCGCCACCGCCCAGACCCCCGGCACGATGGTGCCCCGCCCCGACCAGAAGTCGGGCGGCTCACGCAACGTGCACGTGATGGCGCACGTGGTGACGCATCCCGGCAACTGGAAGGCCGCCGACATCGAGATGGAGCAGGAACTCTCGCGGCCCTACGTGTATGTCTCGGGATTCGTGAACAACGACATTCAGATCTACGATGTCCGCGACGAGCGCCACCCGAAGAAGCTGGTGGACTGGACCATCGAGAACCCGGAGCTGCACCGCGGCATCGGCGCGATGGACGGCAAGTACTTCAAGATCGGCAACCGCTACTACTACGCGCAGTCGTACCAGTTCTTCCAGGGCGGCCCCGACGCCGACCTCGGCGCGGTCATCCTCGACGTGACCGGCCTGCCCGACCCCGCGTCGGTCAAGGAAGTGGCGCGGATCCGCTACCCGGCCTCGCCCGGCGGCTTCCACAACACCTTCGCCTACAAGCACTCCGACGGCCGGGTGCTGTACTTCGCCACCGTGGGCGCCGCGAAGGCCGTCATCTATGACCTCGCCAAGGTCGTGGCCGGGGCGGACACCAGCACCTGGATCGTGGGGGAGATCGCCAACCCGACGCCCTTCCGGCAGATCGGCGCCGGCGGCTATCACGACTTCTACGTCGGCTACGACGTCGCCCGCAAGCGCGACGTCTTCTACGGCGCGGGCCTCGGCGGCTACTCCGCCTGGGACGTGACCCACCCGGAGGCGCCGGTGCAGCTGTTCACCATCACCGGCCTCGGGCTCGATATCGCGCACACCTTCACCCCCTCGCCCGACGGCAACTACGCGGTCACGGAGACCGAGTACCAGTACACCCCGCTCCGGATCTGGGACCTGAAGGAAGGCCAGGACGGCACCCGGAAGAACCTCGACCTGCCGATCTCCGCCTGGACCGCGGACTGGCAGGACCTGTCGCACAACCACGAGGTGCGCTGGCCGCTGGTATTCGTGTCGGCGTACGAGGACGGGCTGTTCGTGTTCGACCTGAGCAACCCGAAGCAGCCGAAGACCAGCGGCTGGTACTACACCTGCGGCTGCACCCACGAGCACGGGTTCGGCGGCGGCCCCCAGGTGAACTGGGAGAGCACCACCAGCGTGGAGCAGGGCGCGTTCGGGGTGGACGTGCGCAACGCCGACGGCCTGATCGTCCTGAGCGACATGCGGAGCGGGCTGTGGCTCTTCCGCATGGACGGCTTCAAGGGCTGGAACGGGGCCAGCGTGGGCCAGCCCAACATCTCCAGCGTGCAGGACTGGGACCACGGCCCCACCGGGATGGCGCATTGAGGCTCGGCCCCACCCGCGCCGCGGCGCTGGCCGCACTGCTGGCCCTCGGCGCGGGGCCGTATGACATCCCGCTCCTCCCCGGCCCCGCCGCCCCGGCGGCGCGGGGGGAGGCGCGGCTGCAGTTCGCGGAGTCGCCGTTCGGCGTGGCCGCGACGGCCGACGGCCGGATGCGCTACGACGTCCGGGTCACCGCCTCCGGCCTCCCCGCGCCGGCCACACTCGGCGCGTTCACGACTTACGTGGCCTGGGAAGTGACGCCCGACCTGGCCCGGTGGCACCGACTCGGCACCGTGGGCAACGGCACCACGACCGTCGGCCAGGCGGAGTGGAACAAGTTCCTCCTCGTGATCACCGCCGAAACGGACACCGCGCCCGCCGCGCGGACCGGGCCGACCGTCCTCCACGGCACCTCCCCCAGCAGCTGGCTGCAGCAGTTCCTCACCCATCCCCTGTTCCGCGGCATCTCGCAGTGAGGCAGCTCCCGCTCCTCGCGATCCTCCTCGCCATCGCCCCACCCGCCCTCGCGGCGCAGGACACGACGATGGCCGGGATGGACATGGACATGGGCGAGCACATGCACCACATGGAGATGGACATGCCCATCCCCATGCCCAGGGGGATGGTGATGCTGCCGGGCCTGGTGGGGCTGCTGCCCACGGTAGGGGAGTTCCTGCCGGGCCGGGGGATGGATCCGGCGTCGCTGCCCGCCGCGCGACCGGCACAGGTGACGCCGCTCGCCGACGGCGACACCCTGGACCTGACCGCGGGCCTGCTGCGGCGGACGCTCCGGGGGCGGAGCTTCGTGATGTACGGCTTCAACGGCCAGGTGCCGGGGCCGCTCATCCGGGTGCGCCAGGGCGCCACGATCACGGTGCGGTTCCACAACGCGATCGATCTGCCCAGCACCATCCACTGGCACGGCCTGCGGCTCGACAACCATTCTGATGGCGTGCCGGGGCTCACCCAGCAACCCGTGGCCCCGGGCCAGAGCTACACCTACACCGTGCATTTCCCCGATGCCGGGATCTACTGGTACCACCCGCATGTCCGCGAGGACATCGAGCAGGCACTCGGCCTCTACGGCAACATGCTGGTGGACAGTCCCGACCCCGGGTACTACTCGCCCGCCAACCAGGACGAGGTGCTGGTCCTGAGCGACCTGATGGCCCACGGCGACAGCCTCATCCCCTTCGGGAAGGAGGCGCCGGACTTCGCGCTGATGGGGCGGATCGGCAACGTGCCGCTGGTCAACGGGGAGCCACGGGCGGCACTGACGGCGCACCGTGGCGGCGTGGTGCGGTTCTTCCTGACCAACGTGGCGAACTCGCGGACCTGGAACCTCACGATTCCCGGCGCCCCGCTCAAGGTGCTGGCGTCCGATGTCAGCCGCTTCGAGCGCGAGGCGCGCGTGCCCTCGGTCATCCTCGCGCCGGCCGAGCGCTACGTGGTGGAGGCGCGGTTCGACCGGCCGGGGACCTATGCGCTGGTGAATGCCGTGCAGGCGATCGACCACTACAAGGGTGAGTTCGACCCCCAGGTGGACACCCTCGCCGTCATCACCGTGGACGACACGCCGGCCGCGCCCGACTACGCCGCCGCCTTCGACACCCTGCGCGCCTACCCCGAGGTCACCGCCGACATCGCGCGCTACCGGTCATTCTTCGACCGGGCGCCGGACAAGATCCTGCGGCTCACCGTGGCGACCACCAGCCTGCCGTTGATCACGGTGCAGTTCACGACCATTGATACCGCGTACTACCACCCCGTCGAGTGGGTGGACGGGATGCCGGAGATGAACTGGCTCTCGAGCGCGAAGGAAGTGCGCTGGATCCTGCGGGACGAGGCATCGGGGCGGGAGAACGCGGACATCGACTGGCACGTGCGCCAGGGATCGGTGGTGAAGCTCCGGATCTTCAACGACCCGAAGTCGTTCCACCCCATGCAACACCCGATCCACCTGCACGGGCAGCGGATGCTGGTGGTGGCGCGCGACGGGGTGCCCAACCGCAACCTGGTCTGGAAAGACACCGTGCTGGTGCCGGTCGGCGCCACGGTGGACCTGCTGATTGACGCGTCCAACCCCGGCGCCTGGATGCTGCACTGCCACATTGCCGAGCACCTCGGCTCGGGCATGATGACCGTCCTGCACGTGGATCCGAAGTAGTCAGCCCTTCCGCACCAGCGCCCGCCGGGCCCGCACCAGCCGCTTCACCAGCGTCGCCGGAATCGGCCGGTCGAGCGGGAAGCGCACCGTCCCCTTCGACACCACGTAGCCCTTGAGCGCCGTCCCCATGGCCCGCCGCACCGGCGGCGTGATGGGATACAGGCTCGCGTGTTCCTTCCATCCGGCATACCAGAC
>CAZYIV010000078.1:16884-18551 GCA_964647615.1 uncultured Gemmatimonadaceae bacterium
CCGCCGGCTGGTCCAGCAACGCCAGCGCGACCTGGTCGCGGCCGGCCGACTTCGCGGCATACATCCGGGCGTCGGCCGCCTCGACCAGGGTGGCCGCATCGGCCGGCGCATTGGCGCAGGAGATGCCGCCGACGCTGGCCGTCACCCGCGAGGTCCCTCCGGCCAGCCGGGCCGCGAGCGCTTCCCGCAGGCGCTCGAGCGCCGCCGGCGCCTCCGCCGGGCCGAGCCCCGGGTAGAGCACTACGAACTCGTCGCCGCCGAGCCGCGCGGAGATGTCGCTGGGCCGGAGCACGGTGCGGAGTTCCGCCGACACGGCGCGGAGCACCTCGTCGCCCGCCTGGTGCCCGAGCGAGTCGTTGACGGCCTTGAAGTGGTCGAGGTCCACGTACGCCAGCGTCACCGGCCGTTCCATCCGGCGGCAGAGCGCCAGCATCCGCGTGGCCTCCTCGTAGAACGCGCGCCGGTTGAGCAGGTCCGTGAGGGGGTCGGTACGGCTGAGATCCCGTTCCCGATCCAGCGCGCCGTGCAACCGGGCGATCAGCAGCCCCACGATGGCAAACGACGCCATCTGCATGGCGCCGTTCGCGACCCACAGGCCGGCCTCCGAGAACGTCAGGCCGGCGAGCCGGTTGGAGACCACCCACATGGCACCGCTCAGTGCGGCGGCCACGACGGCGCCGGCCCGGCCTGCCCGCCATGCCAGCAGCGCGATCGGGGCGTAGTAGAGTGGATAGACCCGCAACTCCACGCCGCTGTAGTAGTCCACCGCGCCGATCAGGAGCACGCCGAGGATGCCCTGCGCCCACGTGATGACGGTGGCGGTTGAGGTGCCGGGGCCGCGAGCCGTCATCCGGGGTCGCGGCCGGGCGGGCGGGACAACTGGAACGCGAGCAGGATGGCCCCGACGGTCACGGCGATATCCGCCACGTTGAAGACCCAGAAGCGCCAGCCCGCCAGCCCCACGTCGATGAAGTCCACCACCCCGCGCGGGTTGCTCAGCCGATCCCACAGGTTCCCCGCCGCCCCGGCCCACACGAGGGCCAGCGCCAGCCGCTCCAGGTGCGCCTCGGGGCCGGCGCGCCGGTACCATGCAAACAGGACCACCAGCGCAATCAGCGCGACCCCGCTCAGCACCGGCTGGGTCAGCGGGCCGAAATCCAGGTTCATGGCCCCGGCGGTGTTGTACACCAGCGTGAACCGCAGGAAGTCGCCCAGCACGTCGTGCGGCGTGTGCTCCGGTACCAGCTGCCGCGCCGCCACTGCCTTGGTGGCGCAGTCGGTGAGAAGGACGGCACCGACCACGGGCCAGAACTGGAGCGCCTTCCGGGTGCGGAGCATCGGGGCCTGGGACGGGCGTGAGGGGCGGTGGGTGGACCGGTGAAGCCTACTGATCCCCCTTGGGCTTTGTCCACACCGGCGTGCCGGCCGGATCCCCGCCGACCAGCTGGCTCACGCACGGTTCACGCTCGCTTCACGCCGGCGGGCCTAGGGTACCGATGGACCGCTTCCCGGAGGCAGGAATGAAACACCAGGGACTGCTGGCCTTCGTGTTGTGCCTCGGCCTGAGCCTGATGGAAGGCTGGGCCAACGGCCATCTGGTCCTGGGTGGGGTGTGGCTGGCGATCGGCATCTTCCTGCTGTCGATGGACCGCCCGGCGCACCGCCGC